>SYHW01000064.1 GCA_005799065.1 Bacteroidota bacterium | reverse complement strand
TAATAATGACTGCATATTTAATCCTGCTGTTCCTGCAGATTGTTGCCATTGTCCATAAACTGAAACGCTAAAGCAACTGAATAAAAGAAATTGTAATGTTATTTTCATCATTTTTAATATTTTACTTTATAAGACTGCTTTTAAAGCATAAGGTTTATTTTACTTGTGATTTATTTTAAACTTACCCATAACTTACTTATTGAAGCAGTTTGCACTGACAAATATAACAATTTCCGGTGTATTTGCGCAGGTTCGGGGGCGCAAATATCTATTCAGTTTTTGATGTGGAAAAGGTGACGGGTTTTAGACGGTTTAAAGTCTGCTAACACAGCTTACAGCTACTTACGTCTGCTGACGCTGCTAACGGGCAGCCAGGTTAATTTGCCTTACCAGCTCAGGGGCCTGAACCACCCCCGATTGTCGCCACTTAATCTCGCCCTTACGAAACAAGATCAGTGTGGGTACACCTTGAACCCGGAAGTGAGCTGCAGCACCGGGCTGTTGGTCAACATCAACCTTTATCACATGAGCCGAATCGCCAACCTGCGATTTAACCTGCTCCAAAATGGGCCCCATCATGCGGCAAGGCCCGCACCAGGTCGCAAAAAAATCGACCAGCACGGGCTTCTCACCATCAATAATTTCCTGAAAAGTCATAAGAGGCTCAATTATTGATCAGCTACCACTTTACTGACATTCTGCCAGGTACCGCCATTGATCACCTGCGGAATGCCATTTTGATCGAGAATGCCCTTGGCCTGCCCACTGCGCATCCCACTTTTGCAGAATACAACAACCCCCTTTTTGTCTTTGAAACGGGCAATTTGGCTGGACACCTGATCCAGAGGGATGTTGACCGCACCAGGGACGCTCCCACCGGCAAATTCACCCGGCTGTGCTGCATACGCCTGGTCGTATACAAAATGATACCCTTGCTCATCTTGGGTGAGCCATCCGGCCAATTGATCTTCTATTTTTATCGCAGCTTTACGCACTTGGTTGAATCTGGAATTGTTGATTTAGGAATCGGTTGTGGTGGTTTTGGGTACGGCTCCTACCTCGTAGCCGAAGAGTTGCAGTACCTGGTTTACCTTATCCAACTTCAAGGTGTCCTTGCCTTGTTCCAATTCACGTATGAAACGCAAGCCCACACCGGCCTTCTCGGCCAGTTCGGGCTGGGTGAGTTTCACCGATTTACGCTTGTCTTTTACAAAGTCTGCAAGGCTCATTTTATACCCTTTTGGGTGCAAATATAGTATTTATTACTGAAATTGCACCCTTTCGGGTGTATTTATTATAAAAATTAAATACTCGTACCCTATCGGGTGCATTTCATACAGGTTGTCAGGCATTTAACCCCGTTCAGGTATAAATCAATCCGAAATGATTTTGCTATATCGTAATACATCAACAACTGCTCGTCTTCCGGCAGAATGTTTAATTGCCATATAGATATGATTTTAGAAAATGCCTGGTCTTCCAATTTTCAAAAAGACCTTGAATGGTCATTCAGGAACTGGCCAATGGTAAGTTGTGGACAAATCACTATGTCTACTCCGGTGGCTTCCTTATATTTCTGTTGTCTAAAGGGGAGACTAAAACAGAGTCAAGTCCCCCAACTTTCAGACTTGGTTTTCTATTGGTGACCCCTTTGGCTAGAGAAAGACGTAGATCATTGGGATTTAGATACTTAGGAGTTAGGTTCAAATCCTCCCTCTCCGCTGAGTACAGTTCGCAACTGTTCGAAAGTGTGTAAGTCCTTGATTCACAAACTTTTTTATTCTTTGAAATTTCGCAAATATTCGCTTTTGTACGCCAAACCCACCCATAATCTTTAGGTTTTAAGTTCTTGTGAGGAATAAAATCTCAAAAGATGACAGCAAGTCAGAACGACCCTGTGTACCTTGCCTTTTGTTACAAAACTTATTAAGGGCGCGTCGAGCAATGTATTTTTAAAATCAATAAAATGTTCTAGCTGTCCTTCCATTCCGATTATCAACTCCTCAAAGTCGTGATGGTGGGGTTCATCAGGCGAGGCGCTGATTTTAGTTGCTCCTGCTTCGTCAATTTTAAATATTTTAGAAAGCTGATTCATCGTGTCAAACTTAGGAAAGTGATGAAGCGTTGGGAGCAGTGGTTCTTTGGGTTTTGTGAAAGCTGGCTGGCGTGTCAGGTAAAACCTTCTGAACCGCTATCTTCTGAACCGCTATCTTCTGAACCGCTATCTTCTGAACCGCTATCTTCTGAACCGCGATCGTCTTCAGCATATCCCCCGGCATCGAGGATCGCCTTCGACTCCACCGCCGGCAACTCCTGAACCTGCCTGAGCTTCCGCTCAATGGTACGCGTGCGCACACCCGTGTTGTCGAGCTCCTTCGTAGCCGCCACCAGTTTGTCGCGCGTTTTCTCAATGATACCCCCAAACTTGCCGAACTCCGTCTTCACCGCGCCCAATAAATCCCAAACCTCCCCGCTCCGCTTTTCGATCGCCAAAGTGCGGAAGCCCATCTGCAAGCTGTTGAGCAACGCACTCAAGGTGGTGGGGCCCGTTACCGTGATTTTGAAGTCGCGTTGCAGCTGTTCGAACAAGCCCGGTACCCGCAATACCTCCCCAAACAAGCTCTCGTAGGGCAAAAACATGATGCCGTACTCCGTTGTATTGGGTGGATCGATATACTTTTCCCGAATCTCACGGGCGTTCTTCTTGATGCCCGCAATAAAAGCCTTGCGGTACTCCTCAATCCGGTCGAGCTCACCTTTATCGTAGGCATCCACCAACAACTCATAGTCCTCTTTTGGAAACTTCGAATCGATGGGCAGCCACAGCGTTTTTTCCAACCCTCCCCCGTGCGGCATCTTGATGGCAAACTCCACCACGGCACCACTTCCGATTTTAGTCCGCACATTCTTTTCGTACTGCTCATTGGTTAACAAATCCTCGATGATATTCTGCAGCTGATACTCACCCAAAACGCCACGCGATTTCACATTGCTCATAACCTTCTTCAAATCGCCCACACTCGTGGCCAGGATTTGCATCTCACCCAAACCCTTATGCACCGCTTCAAGACGATCACTCACCTGCTTAAACGACTCCCCAAGTCGCTTTTCGAGCGTTTCGTTGAGCTTCTCATCGACCGTTTTCCGCATCTCTTCTAATTTACGTTCGTTGCCCTCCTGCATCTTCGTCACCGATTGCTCCAAACTCAGGCGCAACGCCCCAATCTTCTCACTCATCGCCTCATTGTATCGGTTTTGACTCCCCTCAAAGGCCGAAAAAGATTCCCTCATTCGTTCCTTGTAGTCCTTAAACGCATCATTCATCCCCAGTTTAAATGCGTCCAGGTTATCCGCCAACTCCTTGCGTCCCTCCCGATGATGGGCCTCGATCGTCCGCTGAATCTCGCTCATTTTCTCGTCGGTAGTCTTGCGGATGGCATCCAATTTAGTTTCGTTCGATTGGGTCAGTTGACCGAATTGACCCAGGATCGTGGTGGTAAAGCCGTCGATGCGTAAACCCAACTCTTCGCGCAGGCCGGTCGACAAGCCCTGGTTTTCGTTGCGGTTCGTGACGAATTCGCCTTTAATGCGCTGCTCGGTGTCTTTGAGCTGCCCAGATAGGTTGCCCTGTCCCACACGAAGTTCGCCGAGCATCGCGGCCGATTCAGATTTCCCCGATTTGAGGGTAAGCAGCAAGTTGATGATGGCGAGCAGCAGCAACGCCATCAAAAGTAGGGTTATGGTGTCCATAGGGATGTAGAAATACAGTGGCGGGAGTCGATACCTTGTTCAAACAATGAATGCAAGAGGCAAAGTGCAATCTTAACAAATATATAGAACAAAGCCTGTTTAGTGCAGCCTTTACCACAAAAAATCAGGTACAGTAAAAAATCACGTACAGTAATATATCAGATACAGTAAAATATCAAGTACCGCAAAATGTTTGGTATGCACGCTCGAATGCCTCACTGGGCGGCGCGCCGTAATCTTTAAATTCTACTCGGTAGCGGTAGGGCTCCGTTACCGCTTCGAGCAAGCGGTGGAAGGCATCCAATCGCCCTGCTTCGGCCTCGTCGAGCGCCTCCTCCACGCGGTGGTTTCTTGGGATGAATACGGGGTTACTGGCCAACATACGTAGCCTGGCCCGGGCGCGGCCACCCGGTGCACGGTCAACCGCCGCCATCCAGCGTGGGTGCCAGGCTGAAAACGCTCGGTGGGCTTCGGACAGGCTGTATGGTTCTGCGGAGCAATTGACCCATGGACCTTCTGTTAGCTGATGACATTCGGTTAAATGATGACCGTCGGTTAACTGATGACCGTCGGTAACCTGAGAATTTTTGGCTTTTTCGTTGTACTCAACCGATCCCCGAGCCACAAAAACCGGGTCGCGGTTGGTATAGGGTGATATCAAAGCAGGGTCATCGACCTTTCCATCGGCCATGGCACCGTAGGTCAGCGCATGGAATGTCTGGGTGTAGTCCCACCCCCCGCCTTCCATCATCCGCACGAGTTCGCCAATGAGTGCCTCACTTTCCGAATTGCCGGGGGGCAAGCCGATCTTCTGAGCCATCATATCCGAGTAGGCCACACGCCAGCGCTCAGGGTAGGCGTCGACTGCCTCCTGAGCGATCAACAACGCCCGCTTAGGATCGGGATGAAGGAGCGGTAGGAGCGATTCCATCCAACGGATCAGGTTCCAATGCAGGATCTGCGGCTGCCGACCAAATGCATAGCGGCCATGCTCGTCGATGCTGCTGTAGCGGGTAGCCGGGTTATAGGCGTTGAGGAAGGCACACGGGCCATAATCGAAGGTTTCGCCGCTGATCGATGTGTTGTCTGTATTCATCACCCCATGAATGAACCCCACCCGCATCCATTGCGCCAGTAGGTCCACCTGACGTTGCATCACCCGATGGAAGAACGACAACACCGGGTGCTCATCGCCGGCCACCTCCGGGTAGAGTCGGTGGATGCTGTAATCGACCAATGCCCTGAGGTCGGCCTCAGTCAACATATTCGCTGCAAATTCAAAGGTCCCCACCCGGATATGGCTGTTCATCACGCGCAACAAAACTGCGGCATCCTGCCATCGCTCCCGCCGAATCCGGCCCCCTGTGCGCACCACCGCCAGACTCCGCGAACTGCTTATGCCGAGCCAATGCATGGTCTCACTCATGAGGTATTCGCGCAACATGGCGCGCAAGCTGGCCCGTCCGTCGCCCCCCCGCGAATAAGCGGTGCGGCCGCTGCCCTTCAGTTGCAGGTCAACGATCCGGCCATCGGGTGTGCTGTATTCACCGATCACCAGCGCCCGGCCATCCCCTAGCCGCGTAAAATGTCCGAATTGGTGACCCGCATAGGCCTGTGCAAAAGGACAGGGCATCTGTGCACGCAGTTCTGGCCGAAGGAAATAGTCCGTCAGCGCCTGCGGATCTAGATTCATATCCCGGCAAAGTGGGGTATTCAATTCCACAAGCGACGGCGCCGACCATGCTTCGGGTTGGTTCCGGCTGTAGAAGCCCTCAGGCAGGCTGAGGTATGAATACCCGAGGCGAATCATAGGTGGATTAAATGAATGTACAAAGAGTGCTGCGCCTTTATACCCAGGTCAAATAACAAAAATAGTCGTTTCGGCCACCATTGTGAGATAGTGGGATAGATGTGCTCAAATTGCACTCTATTCATCGGTTAAAATGGCTGATGAATACGCCTGATGAGAAACCTGCAAAAACAAAGCTGGCTTGTTGGTGTTCTATATCTATCTCACTTATTTCAAGGAGGATGCCTTTCGATAGCTCGCTCTTTTTTTCTCCAAAATTTCGATCTGCTTTGGGGCGCTACACGCTCTACACAGCGATTTTCAGCTTTTTGGTGCACCTCGGCCTCATCGCCTTAAAGGAGTTGGCACCCCAGCTCGTGCAATTCGAATTGCTCGCGCATCCCATCAATGCCATCTACACCCCATTCTCGATCCTGCTCATTTTCGAGTCGTACCTCCTCATCTTCTACTTGCGCAAATCCACCACCTACTACATTGCTAAACAATACGAAATCATCGCGCTGATCCTGATCAGGGGCATTTTCAAGGATATGACCCACCTCGACCTGACAGAGGCATCAGCCAGCAGCAGCAGCAACCTCGAGCTGCTGCGCGACCTGCTGGCTGTAGCATTCGTTTTCGTGTTGATCTACTGGTTCTACAGCAACAGCGGAATTGAAGGCTATAAATCGCTCGACAATATGGAAGAACAAGCAATGGAGCCTCGGTTAAAACGCTTCGTGCAGTCCAAAAAAATACTATCCGTGCTGTTGTTGGGCGTATTTGTCTTCCTGGCCCTACAAAGCCTAGTGGGATGGGTTACCCACCAACCTAAGCCCGATTCGGAAGTGTTGGTCGATATCAACGCCATTTTCTTCGATAAATTCTTCACCATACTCATCCTCAGCGACGTATTCATTTTGCTGTTCTCGTTGATGTATACAGAAAAATTTCCGGTCATCATCCGCAACTCCAGCTTTGTGATATCCACCATTCTGCTGAAACTGTCATTCTCCGCCGAAGGCTGGATTGCACAGCTGCTCATTGTAGTCGGCGTTGGCTTCGGGGTGTTGATGCTTTACCTGTCCAACGCCTTCGACCGCATGCAAAAAAGCTAAAAATAGCCAAATCGGGCTGGTTGAATTGCCATTCGAAAATCCGAAAGAATGTGCCAACCAACCTATGGGAAACGCCAGCCCTTTTCGTTCATCGACCGCTTGCATGAGTCGCAAAAACCTGTTTCCTCGCGAAGCGGATTACCGCCATTTGCATCACGCAGAAAACAAGTTTTCACCGGACAATTATAAATCAATTTTGAGGAAACGATGCAGGCCTTACAGAGAATCAGCGATATATCGTTGGCGCAATACATGAAAATAATTTTTCAAACCACTCTTTAACTTTCGACGTCCACCGACGTAGATTCCATCAGCAATCCTCCGTACAAGCGCAAAGGCACGAGCCCAGCATCAAAATCAAGCCGTATTTACCCATTATTGCTTGATGAGTTTGCCGTTGTAGTACCCCTTGGCAGTTTGAACCCGAATGAAATACAATCCACTCGGCTCATGAGACAAGTCGAGCACCCGATCAGACGTTTCTTGAACCAGCATACCTTTCCGATCGTAGACCTGAACATGCAAAATAGTCTGGTTGGGTACATCCAATTCAACGCGCGATCGTGTTGGATTGGGATAAACATTCATGTGCCTTTCAGTCATTGACGGCTCAAGAATGGTGAGGGGGTTGCTCAACAGGGTGTAGAGCAGCTGAATGGAAAGCTGATTGGCCTGGGCGGGGAGTTGATTGATTAGGACACAGATCACAATCCCCGTGGCCGGGTCATACATCATAGACGAGTTATAGCCCCCCCAAATCAGGCCGCCGTGTGTCCACACCGTTCGGCCCAAAACGGTGACGCGGCTAATCCCCATGCCATAATTCCCCGAACCCACGAAGGTGGTGAGTTCATTCATCGATTGGGCATTAATCACCATCCCCCCCATCAGCGCACGGTACCATTGCAGCATTTCCCCGGATGTAGAATACATAGCGCCTGCCGACCAGGCCGCACTATTGATGGACGTTCTTGGGGTGGCATTGAAGTTCATTCCGCCTTGCCAGGGATGGGCAACGGGGTACAGGAGCGGCTCATAAACATCGAGAAAGGTGCTGTCGAGCTGTAGGGGCGTCAAAATAGTGTCCCGTAATAGTTGGCTGTACGATCGTCCGGTCGCACTCTCGGCAATCAAACCTGCCAGCAGATAATTCGTATTGCAATAGTTCCATCCCGTGCCGGCCTGAAAAAGCGGTGGGCCCGCCCAAGTCATGAGTTCGCTTGCGGTAAATACCCGATTCGGATTGGCCAACATCGAATCGGAATACCCAGCGAAACTCGTTACGTCAAACAATCCGCTGGTGTGGTTGAGCAATTGGCGGATCGTGATGTTTGAATCTATATGGCTGTATGCCGGTAAAAATTCATGCAAGGAATCATCCAGATGCACAAGATTATGTTCTGCCAATTTCAACAGCAGTACACCAGTAAACAATTTCGTATTGCTTGCGATTCCAAAGAGCAGGTCAGACGTCATCGGGGTTCCTGTATGCGACAGGCCGGTCACCCCCTTCCACGTGCCCATTCCCGGATAAAATACACCAGCCGAAATACCCTTTAGGTTGTTCGCTGTGCTGAAACTGTCGATTTTGCTTTGAAGCCTGCCCGCCAAAATCGGGTCAAACGACTGGGCACCGACCCGCTGCAACGGCGCTGCGAGAGTCAACCCCAGCAACAGCGTCACAAATAGAAGGTGTAATTTCATTGGATGTGCAGCTTCTTTCATGCTCAATAGGTAATACACTTCAAATCACCTTAGTAAAGATAGAATTTTTAAAGAATCGACATTTAAAAAACTTTATTGTTGCACTCATATGGGTATGACCACAAAAAGCATTCAGTGATCAAGATTAAATTTGGATATAGGCAAATAAATGTTTATTTTTGATTGGTATTTATAGATGTATGCAAAATAATATCAAAAGAACTGCCTATACAAACGAACTCATCAAGTGGATTGACAAGCCGCAAGTAAAGGTACTTACCGGCATTCGCCGATGTGGGAAGTCAACCATCTTGGCTTTATTTAAAGCGGAATTGCTGGCGCAGGGCAAATCAGCTGATCAAATCATTTCGTTGAGTTTCGAGAGTTTTTCGACTGAGCAGCTAAAAAACGCCAATGCTCTATACAAGCATTTGCAATTGGAAATGCGGGCGCAGCAAAAGTATTACTTGTTGCTCGATGAAATTCAAGAGGTTTTTGAATGGGAAAAAGCCGTGAATGCCTTATTGGTCGATTTTGATGTGGACATTTACCTGACGGGTTCAAATGCCAAAATGCTCTCGTCGGAATTGGCCACCTATTTGGCGGGTCGCTATGTTGAAATGAGCATGTTCACCCTTTCTTTTGAAGAGTATTTGGATTTTCAACAAAGTTGTTTCCCTGATAGGCAGCAAGATCTTGGGCAGGCTTTTACGAATTATTTACGCAAAGGAGGCTTTCCGGTAGTGCATGCACTTCCTTATGAGGAAGAGGAGGCATACAAAGTAGTGCGAGACATTTATGCCTCAGTGCTGTTGCGTGATACCATACAACGCCATCAAATAAGAGATGTAGAACTGTTGGAGCGGGTAATCCGCTTTACTTTCGACAATATT
The DNA here is from genome assembly GCA_005799065.1 of Bacteroidota bacterium. Lineage (GTDB taxonomy): Bacteria > Bacteroidota > Bacteroidia > UBA7662 > UBA7662 > F1-60-MAGs140. The sequence continues at coordinate 1,369 of SYHW01000064.1, read as the reverse complement.
GGGAACACATTTTCGGGCAAAAGCATAGCCGATTATTTTAAGAGCCAGTTTCGAAAGGTAGATGTAAACACCATTTACAATTACTTAAATGCACTGGAAGAGGCCTTTGTACTGCACCGTGTTTCACGTTATGACCTCAAAGGCAAGGAAATTCTGAAAACCCAGGAGAAATTTTATGTAAGCGATTTGTCGCTGATACACGCCATGTTAGGCTTTCGCGATCGATTGATATCGGGTTTGTTAGAAAACTTGGTTTTTCTGGAGTTGAAACGAAGGGGTTATGCTGTGTATGTTGGTAAACTCGGCGACCGGGAAATTGACTTTGTAGCCGAGCGTTCGGGTGCCAAAGTCTACATTCAAGTTGCATACAAACTGGAAAGCAACCAAACGGTTGATCGGGAGTTTGGGCCATTATTGGCCATCAGCGACCAGTACCCCAAGTATGTTGTAACTTTAGATGATTTTTGGACAGAGGATGTGCTTGGGGTAAAACACCTACATATACGTGATTTTTTGAGGACAAGCTATCCGTATGGTTAATTTCCTGTGCTAAAATCGCCTTGGGTTGGTTCGTTACTTCGAGCGTGTACCATTTCTTCCGGCCTCAAATTCGTTTATTATTTCAATGAATTCTGCCGGCAGCTTGTTCAAAGCAAAGTTAATCATCGCTACAGGAATTTGTTTGTAATAGGCCGCGGCTATACCGCCCGTTATACACGCTATGGTGTCGCTATCGCCACCGATGGAAATAGCCAGTCGAATGGCATGCTCAAAGTCGATGCTTTCAAGAAAGGCGACAATGGCTTGCGGCACCGTACCCTGGCACGTTTCGTCGAACGCATACGTTGGTCGTATCGCGTCGAGCGTAAAATCAAGATCGTAATTGAATTGCTGCGACAAAAAATCCTTCATTTCTTGCTTCGTAATTCCTTGTCGGGCCATAAATATGGCGGCCGCTGTCGCCTGCGCTCCTTTTACACCTTCCGGATGATTATGGGTGACCACCGCCGTCTGCTTGGCTACTTCCAAAACCGTTTCCATATCATCATACGCAAAGCCCACCGCGCTCACCCTCATGGCCGATCCATTGCCAAAACTACCATAGGGTTGCGGTTGGTCCTGCTGCAGCCAATCGTAAAATCTTCCACCGTACCCACGGTTAGGGTAGGCCCTACCGTATTCCCAAATGGTCTTGGCCAAATCCTTATTGTGCAACACGCAATCGGCAACGGCGATGGTTAACACCGTATCGTCTGTGAAATCACAATTTGGATGGAACATATCAAATTCTGTCGTGCGAATATTATCGAATTCATAAACAGAACCCATTACATCCCCAATGATTGCGCCGATTATTGTCATTTTTTTG
>SYHW01000063.1 GCA_005799065.1 Bacteroidota bacterium | reverse complement strand
CATCGGCATCGCGTATGGTCGATAACCTGTGGGCCACTACCAAAGCAGAACGATTGGCCAATAGGCTATTCAATGCCGTCTGAAGTAATGCTTCCGTCTCTGAATCGACCGAAGCCGTTGCCTCATCGAGCACCACAATAGGTGGATTGAGGACCATCATCCGCAGAAATGCAATCAATTGTCGCTGACCGGTCGACAAAGCTGCGCCCCGCTCGCGCACTTCATAGGCCAACTCACCCGGCAACCGTTCCAAAAACCGATAAATTCCGGCATCACGAGCGAGGTTCCTGATCTGGTCTTGGGTAACTCCCGAGTCTTTGAGGCTGATATTTTCAAAAATTGTTCCTGAGAACAAAAAAACATCTTGCAGTATAAATCCAATTCTACCACGAAGTTCGGGCAGCGGGATATTTTCAACAGCTACACCATCGACATAGACTGATCCCGAATTGTGCGCATAAAATCGGCCTAAAACATTGACTACAGAAGTCTTGCCCGAGCCTGTACTCCCCACCAATGCCACCCGTTTGCCAGGCTTAAGGTGGAAGCTAACACCTTTCAAAACGGGAAGATCAGGTCGGTAGCTAAAATGAACATCTTGAAATACAATCGAACCATCGCTCGACAACGGCCTCGTTTGTCCAAAATCTTCTTCCTGTTCATTGACTTCCATCAACTTAAAAACCCGCTCCGCAGCCACAACCCCCATCTGCAGGCTGTTGAACTTATCCGCCAGCAACCGAATGGGTCTAAAAAATTGATTTAGGTAGAGAATGAAGGCAATCAGTATGCCAGGGCTCACCCCGCCTCCCACGGCTTGAAGTGCGCCCCAGCTGACCACCAATCCTAGGGACACTGCGGTGAGAATTTCCACCACAGGAAAAAAGACCGAGTAGTATAGCACGCCCCTTAAATGGGCCTGCTGTAATTCGTGGTTGACCGACTCGAAGGTCTTAAGGCGCTCCTTCTCGCGATTGAACACCTGAATAATGCCCATGCCCGTCAAATGCTCTTGAACATAGGTATTGAGACGAGCCACTTCGCGCCTGACTTCCTGGTATGAGGTTCTCACCTTTTCTTTAAAGAGCCAGGTAGCCCAAAGCAATGGCGGCAAAACAATCAACCCAATGAACGTGAGTCGCCAATCGGTGTATAACATGATGGCCAGTAAAACCAAGAGTTGTAATAAATCGCCCCAAATGGTGAGCAGTCCTTGGGAAAACACTTCAGCAATCGACTCAATATCGCTGATGGTTCGGGTGGTGAGCGTGCCCACAGGCGTACGATCGTAATAACTCAGACGTAGGGTCGTCAGGTGGTGAAACAACTTCTGCCTGAGTTGTCGCACCACAGCTTGTCCGAGCCATGCACTTTGATAAGTAAAGTAATAACGAAACAAGGATTCTACAATCAAAAGGCCGATCATCCAAAGGGTATACTTCAACAAGCCATGCACATCACCTTGCTGCATCGGCCCATCCACCATGTTTTGGATCAACATAGGACGTACAGGTGAAATCAGGGCCAAAGCCAGTACCAAAACCATAATAAAAAGGACCACCAAACGGTTTTCCCGAAGCAGATTAAGGGTCTTCCTTATTAAATAAGCGTTATTGACGCTCGGTTTTTCACCCATAGGATTTGGCTGTTAGCGATAAGGGGGTTGGTGATTGGTTGAGATAAATCGTATTGGGATAGGCCACTTCTTCGAGAAACAATCCATAGGGAGGTGCAGCCAGCCCGCACTTCCGTTCGGGTGAGTCTTGTAAAAGTCTAGTCCACCATTCCACTGTCTTCTTTCCTTGGGCAATCGCCAGCAGACTACCCACGACCGCACGCACCATTTGCCGAAGAAACCGGTTGGCCTGAATGGTAAAAATGAGTTGATGCGTGTCGATGACCCAGTCCGCCCGTGTAACTGTGCACAAATTGGTATAGTTGCCCCCATGCGTTTTGGCGAAACAACCAAAATCCGATTGTTGGAGGAGCATTTTCGCCGCATCAGGAATCAATTCAACGTTAGGGAGCGATTGTAGGTACCATGACCGATCCACCAAAAACGGATCCGGTGTTCGGTGGATGTAGTAGCGATACAACCGATTCAGGGCTGAATACCTGGCATGTGCATCGGGAGCCACTTCATGTATATGACTGATGCGAATATCTGGAGGCAACAATTGGTTGAGTTTGCCGGCTAAGTCTACCGGTAATTCAGACATAAAGTCGAAATGCGCAACCATCTGCCGTGCGTGAACACCTGTATCGGTTCTTCCCTGTCCGGTAATGGCCACCGGTTCTCTGAGCAGCGTTGCCATTGCATTTTGAAGCAGCTGTTGAATGCCAATGGCGTTATTCTGAGCCTGCCATCCGTGGTAGCGTGCTCCATGATAGGCAAACCAAATAAAATAGCGCCTTGAAAACATCAAGCGCAATTTTCGAGCATTATGGCTAATCCTTGTCCGACGCCCACACAAAGTGCTGCCACACCATATCGCACAGCAGAATCGTCCTTCATTTGGTGCACGAGTGTGGTGGTGATTCGTGCACCGGAACAGCCCAATGGATGACCCAATGCAATGGCCCCTCCCCTTTTATTGACACGGCGGGGATCTATTTGTAATTCTTGAATACAGGCCACGGCTTGAGCCGCGAAAGCCTCGTTCAATTCGAAAAGATCAACGTCACTGATTTTGATTCCCGTACGGTTTAACAATCGCTGGATGGCCGGTACGGGACCAATACCCATATAGGCCGGATCTACGCCAACCGCAGCTGCACCCATCACACGGGCCAATGGGGTTAATGAGTGGGTCTTTAATGCGGACTCATTCACCAGTAGAACGCAAGCAGCACCATCATTCATGCCCGAGCTATTTCCAGCCGTAACACTACCATCTTTTCGAAAGGCAGGTTTGAGCGCAGACAGTTGCTCCAGGCTGCTGAATCTGGGATGTTCATCTACATCAAACATTCTGCTGGACGCTTTTTCAAACTTGACCTCCACCGGCACTAATTCGGATTGAAATTGGCCATCAGCGGCTGCACGCGCATAATTTGATTGCGACAAATAAGCAAACTCGTCCTGTTGCTCGCGGCTAATTCGATACCGTTCGGCCACATTCTCTGCCGTCTCACCCATGCTGTAGGGATGGTAGCGATCTGCTAATGCCGTGTTGGTGAACCGCCAACCCAAAGTTGTGTCATAGGCTTCGATTTTTCGGGAAAACGCCTGATCCGGTTTGGCCATCACCCAAGGTGCACGGGTCATGCTTTCAACACCACCTGCTATATAAGCCTCGCCTTCACCCAGTGCAATGGCCCGGTAGGCATCGATTAGTGCTTGTAGTCCGCTGGCACAGAGTCGATTCACCGTCACCCCGCCCACCCCTACAGGAAGTCCGGCCAAAAGCGCTGCCATTCGGGCTACGTTGCGGTTATCTTCTCCGGCCTGATTGGCCGCGCCAAGCACAACATCCTCAACCACATTCGGATCAAAACTGGGATTTCTTGCCAAGAGAGCCCGGATACTGATTGATGCGAGATCGTCTGGACGAACCCTAGACAGTGAGCCCCCCAGTTTTCCAATGGGAGTGCGACACGCGTCGACCAAATAAACGGGCTGTATTTTTGACATGAACGCAAAAATAGAAAACAATTTCTTTGATTTTTTTCATAATATCGCGCTTCCAAACATATGACCAGCTTGTTCCCCCACCTTATACCGGTTGTATATGTGGATGAACTCGAAGCGGGACGCAATACGTTTCGCGAACATTTTCAATCGTTTTTCGAGCTGTTTACCTGCTCAGATGCTTCTTTGGCTCTTCAGGTACTGCAGAACCGTCCGGGTTGTGTATTGCTCACCCACCTACGGCTCGCAAAAGCCTCTGGATTTGATTTGATATCGGAGGTGCAACAGAAATTTTCATCAAGTCAGTGCATTCTGCTTCATGCAGAAGCGGATACAGGATTAGTTGATGGAAATCCATTAATGGCTTCCTTATTCCGTTCCGTGCGAACGCCTTATTTAGTACCGACATTGCGTTCCATCATTCAGCGCGCCTATGAATTAACATGGAACAACATGCAAATGGGAGCCATCCGTCAAGAGCTTGAAACGTCGAGGTCTACTCGAGATTGGCTCACTTATAAAATAGATACTGAATTTTTCGAGCCTGTCATACAGTTAGAAGCCCTTTGCAGGTCCGTAGTCGAACACCAAGACACAATGCCAGCGCAGGAGCTTGCCCATTTTCTTCTCAGACGATTGACCATATTGGGCTCCGGAAGAGCACGTTTTCGGGATTTATATCGGGGAAGTCGGGTGGAACTTCTTCCCCAAAATCTGGAAGCCCATGGATTGTTTCGCTTTCTGATCAACGCGATTTGTGCAGTTTACGGCCTGGAGCATGATCGGATTCGTGTCGAAGTGATTGAAAACAGCATTTGGATCGGAGATTACGAAAAAATCAAAATGGTTTTACTTGAATTGCTCAATAATGCCGCGCGCAGCGCTGAATTTGGCCAAGCACCTGCAGTAATAACGCTTTCCGCCCAAATTCAAGCGGACATTGTTCAATTGGAAGTGACCGATTATGGAAGGGGCATTGCGATAACCCAGCAAGAACGTGTGTTCCGCTTATTTGAACGCAGCGAAACCGGAGATGCCTATGGAATGGGCTTGTTTATTGTCCGAGAGACTGTGAAACAAATGGGGGGCGACATCCACTTGACGAGTGAGGTCGGTAAAGGGTCTACCTTTCAGATACGAATTCCGAACCTTTTGTCGCAACAGCATCGTTTTGCGGTGTGAAATTCGGCTTGTGATGCGACAAAATGTCAGTTTGCCAATTGTGGCAAAGTAGTTGCCGATATGTGAGTAAAAAACATCATGGAAAAAAAAGGACATATTTCGGTCAATACGGGAAACATTTTCCCAATCATCAAAAAATCCCTTTATTCCAATCAGGAAGTATTTTTGAGGGAATTGGTCAGTAATGCGGTCGATGCAACACAAAAGTTGAATGCATTAGCTTCTATCGGTGAATTTAAAGGTGAAACAGGCGACACCTCGGTCTGGGTGAAGATCGACAAAGAGAAGAAAACCATCACCATTTCAGACAGAGGCATCGGAATGACGGGCGAGGAGATTGATAAATACATCAATCAAATCGCCTTTAGTGGTGCGACTGAGTTCATGGAGCAGTACCGCGAAAAGACGGACAGCAACATGATTGGGGCATTCGGACTTGGGTTCTATTCGGCATTTATGGTAGCCGATTCAGTTGAGATTGAAAGCCTTTCCTTTAAAGATGGGGCTACTCCGGTTCGGTGGACATGCGACGGGAGCACAGAATTTGAAATTGGTGCAGGTCAAAGGACAGATAGGGGCTCGGACGTAATCCTTCACCTGAGCGAAGATGCCCTCGATTACTTAGAAACCTGGAAACTACGCGAAATTCTGCGCAAATATTGCCGATTTCTACCCGTGCCCATTCAATTGGAGGAGGAAGTAATCAATTCCACAGTGCCATTGTGGACCAAAAAACCATCCGAATTGATCGATGAGGACTATCAAAAATTTTACGGAGAACTTTATCCTCTGGCTGAGAAACCCTTGTTTCATATTCACCTGAACGTCGACTACCCCTTCAATCTAACAGGGATCTTGTATTTCCCGAAACTAAAAGCGGAATTTGAACCGAGTCGCAATAAGATTCAGCTGTATAGCAGACAGGTCTTCATTACCGATTCTGTTGAGGATATTGTTCCCGATTATCTGCGGCTGTTGCATGGTGTCTTGGATTCACCCGACATCCCCCTCAATGTTTCAAGAAGCTTCTTGCAAACTGATTCGAATGTGCGGAAGATCAACAGCCACATCAGCAAGAAAGTAGCCGACAAACTAGCAGAAATGTACCGCGACGACGCAGAGGGATTCCGTGGAAAATGGGAGCACCTTGAATTATTTGTAAAATATGGCATGATCAGCGATGAGAAGTTTGCCGAGCGTTCCTCAGGTTTCTGTTTGTATACGAGTACCGACGGCGATCAGCGCGACTGGGAGGCCTATCAGAAAATGGTTGAACTCAACCAACGCGACAAAGACGGAAACCTGGTCATACTTTACACATCAGATCCCGAATTGCAATATGCATATGTTCAGGCCGCCACGCGACGGGGTTATGATGTTCTTAAAATGGGCAGCGTTATCGACAGCCATTTCCTTAACCATCAGGAGTCGAAATTGGAAAAAGTGCGCTTCAAGCGGGTAGATTCAGAACCCATCGAACAACTCATCCCGCAGGAGCAGAACACCCCTTCTGTCCTATCCGAGGCGCAAGAAACGGATATCAAAGAGTTGTTTACCCTTACCGTGGGTGATGAAAAACGTAATGTAACAACGGCTACATTATCGGCCGACGATCTACCCGTCATGATCACCAGAAATGAGTTTATGCGGCGCATGAACGAAATGGCCGCCACAGGAGGGCATCCGTTTGGCATGGGTCAGATGCCGGAAACTTATGATGTGGTATTGAACACCGCCCATCCTCATTTGCTGCACATCGCAGGATGTCTGGATCCAGACAAAAAACAGTCCCTCATAAGGCACAGCTACGACCTTGCACTGTTGGCTCAAGGCATGCTCAAGGGGGCTGAATTAAGCCGATTTTTGGAGCGCAGTCTGTCGTTGGTGGACGCCTAAAGATTTTCATTTATTCAGCAAATTTTTCCGCTTTTTGTCTGCGGGCTGATGCTTGAAAATACCTACTTTTGCGGAATATCATGCCGCAAAACAACTCAAAATTCATCCGGTCTGCGCTCCTTTCTGTCTACAGCAAAGAAGGTCTTGTATCCTTCGCTGATGGTCTTCGAAAATTAGATGTTCAACTGATTGCATCAGGTGGCACTTATGCATTTCTCCGAGAAAATGGCCTGGAAGTTACCGCTGTTGAAGAACTGACTTCGTACGGCGAGATGTTGGGTGGTCGAGTCAAAACCCTGCACCCATACATTTTTGGCGGTATTCTGGCACGTCGGTCGCACATGAGTGACCTGAACGATCTCGCAGCATTTCAAATACCTTTAATCGATTTGGTGGTGGTGGATCTTTACCCTTTCGAGCAGGCTGTTTTGGAAGGGCGATCGCACGAGGAAATCTTAGAAAAAATTGATGTGGGCGGAGTAGCCTTGCTGAGGGCTGCGGCCAAAAATTACGAGGACGTATTGGTCGTTTCATCATCAACCCAGTATACAAAAGTGATTGGCGTGCTGCAAGAAGAGAATGGCAGCACAAAATCTGAGCTGCGCAGGACGTTTGCAACAGCGGCATTCCAAAGAACGATGGCGTATGACCAACACATAGGCGAATATTTACTGGGTGATTCGGACGGAAATGTGCGGGGTGATTCGGACGGAATTATGCGGGGTGATTCCGTCGGGCTCAATCATCAGAATCTTCTTGCTTCTACACCGATGGTTTTGAGATATGGCGAAAACCCACAACAAGATGGCCGCTTTTACGGTAATATTCAAGAAGTAGTTGAGGTGATGGGTGGTAAGCAGTTGAGCTACAACAATTTATTAGACCTAGATTCGGCCCTTTTCTTATTGGCGGATTTGCCATCTCCCTCATTTGCAGTCATCAAGCATAACAATCCATGTGGTGTTGCTCATCGTTCAGGTGCTTTGCACGCTTGGGAAGCAGCCCTAGCCGGTGATCCTGTTTCTGCTTTTGGAGGAATTATTGCTTCCAACGTTTCTATTGATTTAGAAACGGCTCTGGAAATCGATAAAATTTTCTACGAGATTTTGGTTGCTCCCGACTACCACCCTGATGCCTTGGCTTTGCTTCAAAAAAGAAAAAACAGAATACTTCTGCGTCAGACTTCTACCGATCTCCCCTCCTACTCGTTGCGCTCGGCTCTTAATGGTATTCTGTGGCAATCACGTGATGAACAACTCAGCAGCCCCAATCAATGGAAAGTGGTTACAACAGCAAAGCCATCCCCCGCTCAACTGCTTGATCTTGAATTGGCAGAGCGATTGGTGAAGCACACCAAAAGCAATGCCATTGTGTTGGTTAAGGATCAACAATTGATTGGCAGTGGCATGGGGCAATCATCGAGAATAGAGGCCCTCCGCCAAGCCGTTCATAAGGCCCGAAGTTTTGGCTTCGATCTTTCTGGTTCGGTCATGGCGAGTGATGCATTTTTTCCTTTTGCGGATACAGTGGAAGCCGCTTGTGCGGAAGGCATTCGAACCATTCTTCAACCTGGTGGAAGTCTTCGAGATCAGGAGAGCATCGATTTTTGTAATCTTCACGACATGGCCATGGTTTGTACAGGCCTTCGTCATTTTAAACACTAAAGAAATTTATAAATGGGCATATTTGATTTTTTCACCCAAGAGATAGCGATCGACTTGGGTACTGCCAACACACTGATCATGCACAAAGATAAAATTGTGGTAGACGAGCCATCTATTGTGGCGGTGGATCGGAGCAGCAATAAGGTCATCGCAATTGGTCGGCAGGCACAGCAAATGCATGGGAAAACGCACGAGAACATCAAGACCATACGGCCATTAAAAGATGGGGTCATCGCGGATTTCCATGCGGCAGAGAACATGATTAGAGGAATGATTGCCATGATCAATCCAGGTAAGAGACTGCTCCCCCCCTCCCTCCGTATGGTCATTTGCATACCCTCGGGCATAACTGAAGTGGAGAAACGGGCTGTGCGTGACTCAGCTGAACACGCCGGGGGACGGGAGGTTTATTTAATCCATGAACCGATGGCAGCGGCGATAGGAATTGGAATCGACGTAGAGGAGCCAAAAGGCAATATGATCATTGACATTGGGGGTGGTACTTCAGAAATTGCTGTCATTGCTCTGGCTGGCATAGTTTGCGATCAGTCGATTCGTGTGGCGGGCGACCAATTCACCACAGATGTTTTAGAATATGTTCGCAATAAACACCATGTTTTGATTGGCGAACGAACCGCAGAACTCATTAAAATCCAGGTTGGATCTGCTCTTTCTCAATTGGATGAACCACCGCCAACTATGCTGGTTAGCGGTCGAGATTTGGTTTCGGGGATACCCAGACAGTTCAACATTGAGTATCATGAAATCGCTGAAGCACTAGACAAATCGATCACAAAGGTAGAAGGCGCTATTTTAAAAGCGCTAGAAATAACCCCACCCGAATTGGCGTCAGACATCCATGAGAATGGGATTTATTTAACGGGAGGCGGTGCGTTGATCCGGGGACTTGACAAACGCATCAGTGCCAAAACCCATTTGCGCGTTCATGTGGCCGATGACCCGCTCCGGGCTGTTGTTCGTGGAACAGGTATTGCGCTGAAAAATATCGAGCGCTTCAACTTCTTGATGACGTAATACGGCCATGTGGTCGATACTGAACTACTTATATCGAATCAGGCTGCACATATTGTTTGTGCTTTATTCGATTATTTCCCTTGGAATGCTGGTGGGTAACGATCCTTATCATTATTCTCGTTGGCGTTCAACCATGGTGGAATTTCAAGGAAACACGCTCAACCAATTAAACGCTTGGAGAAGTTATTGGGGATTACGAGCCGCCAACGAAGAGTTAAATGAGCAGTTAGCCATTGCACGTACCCGATTGTATCAGGATCAACTGGCTGATTCTGCTGCCCTAGTCAGTTTACCCCAAATTAGATCTTTTGATTCGCTCTTTACAGGAACGAACATCTCCAATAACCCTGATTCGATGCAATCCCAAGCCTTAGCTACTGCCTCGCCCTTTTTAAAAACCCCCCTCATCCCAAAAGCGTCGGACTCTTCCTCTGAATATAAGTTCATTGCCGCTCGGGTCGTGGGCAACAGCACGATTCACCGCCACAACTATATGATATTGAACCGCGGCTCACGAGACGGTGTTAAACCCAGAATGGGCGTTGCTGGCCCCAAAGGGGCGGTCGGGATTGTCGACCAAGTTTCTGAGCATTTTTGCACGATCATCACATTAATTCATGCCAAAGCACGCTTAAGTGCTGGCTTAGCCAAAAAAGATGCTGTTGGCACCTTATTTTGGGAGGGTGGTATGATTAATCGCGCCACCCTCATCGACATCCCAATGCATGTTCCAGTAAAGAAGGGTGATACCGTGTATACCAGCGCATACTCTTTGACCTTTCCGCCGGGTATACCTGTTGGTCGGGTGCGCAGCCACCGAATTCCTGATGGCGAAAGTGTTTACCGAATCGGGGTAGATTTATTTACCGACTTCCGGTCGGTACAGTATGTCCATCTCATCGACTACAAAAAGAGGGAGGAACGCCTGCGACTTGAAGATAAAATAGCAACCGATGATTGATCTGATACGATATGCAGCTTGGCTCTCTGTATTGATGCTCGTACAGGTTCTTTTGCTTGATCAAATGGCCTTGTTTGGTCTCATTTCTCCATATATTTATGTGTTTGGTTTAGCTATTATACCCGTTGGCCTTCCCTCCTGGCTGTTTATGACCTTTGCTTTCGGATACGGCTTAACTTACGACGCGTTTACGGCAAATTGGGGATATCATGCGCTGGCCTGCACATTCATGGCCTACATTCGCCCAAATTGGGTTCGTTGGTATCTTTTGAAAAGCCGGTACGACGACCCCGGAAGCATTCGATTAAATAGTTTAGGCTGGGCGCGTTTCTTAACCTACACCATCCCATTATTTGCCATTCATCAATTCAGCCTCTACTTTTTTGAGGCTTTAGCGTTCAGTGAACTCCATTGGATATTTCTTCGATCACTTGCTGGCGTACTTATCCTATTGTTGGGCTCGTTGGGCCTATATACCACCTTCTATGGTTCTGCTCATAAATCAAAATAATTCAGCAACTTGAAGTTTTCCGAAGAACAACGCGTACTTCAAATCAGCATCATTGTGGTGTTTAGCATTTTTGTGCTGCGCTTATTTTACCTACAAATCATCGACGATTCTTATGAAATTTGGTCGCGTCAGAATTCTGTACGCAGAGAAATAGTGTACCCCGCTCGCGGCGTCATTTTCGATCGGAATAGGGAACGGGTTGTGGTGAACCGCCCCATCTACAATCTTATGGTGGTGCCCCGGCAGGTGAAATCGGACATGGATACGGCAGCCTTCTGTAGACTCCTGGGTATAGAAAGGAAAACATTCGAAGAACGCATGAACCAAATCGTTCGACACTCCCGATTTAAGCCATCCATTTTTGCTGCCCAAATCAGTGTCGAAGAATTTGCTGCCATACAGGAGGGATTGTTCGAATTTCCAGGTTTTTATGCCGAATCGAGGGCAGTACGATACTACCCCAGACCAATTGCCGGTCATTTATTGGGCTACACGGGCGAGGTCAATGACAAAGACATTGACGCTTCTTCGGGCTATTATTTGCCGGGTGACTATATTGGTATTGCTGGACTAGAGAAAACATATGAACCCTATTTGAGGGGTCTTAGAGGAATACGATATCGCTATGTGGATGTGCACAACCGGGTTGTCGGTTCCTATAAAGACGGCACACTCGACAGTGGAGCCACACCGGGGCATGAATTAGAATTGTCTATCGACATTAAACTCCAAGAATATGCCGAACAATTGATGCGCAACAAACGCGGTAGTGTCGTTGCCATTGAGCCTGAATCGGGCGAGATATTGGTGATGGTGAGTGCGCCGGGCTATGACCCTAATTTAATGGTAGGCAAGGCGCGAACAAGACATTATAAAGTCCTTTCTCGCGATTCATTAAAACCTTTATTCAACCGTCCAATTCAGGCCCAATACCCACCGGGATCCATTTTTAAACCATTTCAGGCCCTCGTGGCCCAACAACTTGGCGTAGTTAATCCATCGACACGATATCCTTGTGGAGGTGGTTATCGAATGGGAAGCCACACGGTGAAATGCACCCACGTTCATGGGGCACTTGACCTGACAGAATCGATTCAGTTTTCCTGCAACCCCTATTATTGTTGGACTTTTAAAAACGTGATCGATCACCATTCGAGCGGATCACCTCCGTCTAAAATGTACGAAACCTGGCGCGATTATATGGACCAATTTGCGTTCGGTCGAAGGACGGGTATAGACATTCCCAATGAAACGAAAGGTGTTCTTCCGCGCAACGCATACTTTGATCGATACCATGGAAAAGGTCGGTGGCGCGCCAATACGATTATTTCATTATCAATTGGGCAAGGTGAAATCGCGTTGAGTCCACTTCAAATGGCCACCTCCATGTCTGCTGTGGCCAATGGTGGATGGTACTATGCACCACACCTGGTTCGGAGCGTCGGTTCGGGCAGTGATAAACGACATTTTCGTGGGAAAAAATTTGAAACCGGGATCGACAGACCTTATTTTGCTGTCGTGCATGAAGCCTTGCAGCGAGTTGTGGATGCCGGTACGGCCACAGCGTATGGCAGAATCGAGGGAATCACAGTCTGCGGCAAAACAGGAACTGCACAAAATCCACACGGCAAAGATCATGCTGTTTTTGTTTGCTATGCTCCAAGAGAAAACCCCAAAATTGCGTTGGCCGTCATTGTCGAAAACGCTGGATTTGGGGGTGTCTGGGCAGCCCCCATTGCCAGCTTGCTCATTGAGAAATACCTAAAAGGCGAAATCAAACGGCCCGAATTGGAAAAAAGGCTTCTCGAAGCAAACATCTTATGAGCGGTACAGCACGACGGCAGCAATCCGTGTTCCAGTATGTCGACAAACCCCTGTTGTTGTCGTATATCGCATTGTGCCTTCTGGGTTTGCTGACCATTTATTCATCGGTATATGATGCTGGCCAAGATTGGATGAATCAAGAGCGTGGAAACGCCATGAAACAGCTCGCATTTGTAGGGATTTCCTGGATATGCATTATTATAGTATTGTCTCTTGACGCGCGGTTTTTTGAAGGGTTAGCCCCCATATTTTATTTGATATTCCTGTTCCTCAGTATTTTAGTGGCCTTTGTTGGCAATGAAATCAATGGAGCCCGTGCTTGGTTCTCCATTGGTGGTTTCGGTCTGCAACCTGGAGAATTTCTGAAACTAGGCACCATCCTGATGATCGCATTTTTACTGCGCGAGAAAAGCACCCAACTTCGTTCCCAATCCATTAAGAATACCCTATTTTTTGTGGTCTTGTTACCCGTGGTGAGTCTTCTGCTTCAAAAAGATACCGGAAGCGCCTTAGTGTATGCCTCATTTCTTTTGGTTCTTTACCGAGAGGGAATGTCTCCACTACTCATGCAACTTGGAATTTGGGCATTAATTTTGGGTGTTTTAACCCTGTTATTCGACGAAAAAATATCTGCAGGAATTGTACTAGGCCTATCATTTCTTTATGTAGCATTATCGAGCCAGCGATGGAAAACCTTCCTGCGTTCACTTAGCTATATTATTCCCTCGCTTTTAATGATTGCTTCGGTCGAGTTTGCCTACGAGAATGTTCTTCAACCCCATCAAAAAAAGAGAATTGACGTACTTCTTGGCAAAGTAGACGACGTGAAAGGGGCAGGATATAATGTTCACCAATCTCTGATTGCGATAGGATCAGGAGGCCTTTTGGGGAAAGGCTACCTCGAAGGAACGCAAACAAAGTTTGACTTCGTGCCCGAACAGAGTACAGATTTCATTTTTTGTACCATTGGGGAAGAATTTGGATTCGTTGGATCAATCTTTCTTCTACTATTGTATCTCTTCGTTCTTTTTCGCATTTTTGAACTCTCCGAAATGCAGGGTAACCGATTTGGTCGCGTTTATGGATATGGTGTGGCTTCAGTCTTATTTGCGCATATTGTTGTGAACATCGGCATGACCATTGGCTTGCTGCCAGTAATTGGCATACCACTACCCCTGCTCAGCTATGGTGGATCATCGCAAATCGCATTTGGTCTCATGATCGGGATAATGCTCAGGCTGGACAGCGGCCGCAGAACCGGATTAAACTAAATCTAATCTCCATTGTTCTTTATACCGTCATGAAATCCTTCCTATTCTATTTCATCCGCGTCTTTCGAAAGGACCATACCAATCCATCGCCTGGTTTGAACCTGCGGATGATGCATGGCATTAACCGAGTCAGCATCATCATGTTTGCCTTTGCCTTACTTGTTATGCTCTATCGTGCCATTTTCAAATGACCCATTTGCTCTTTTCTGATGGCACATAAGCCCTGTACTAAAGGTTACATTGCCCTGTACTAAAGGTTACATTGCCCTGTACTAAAGATCACATTAGCTCTGTACTATAGATCACATTAGCTCTGTACTAAAGATCAGATTAGCTCTGTACTTTAGATCAGATTAGCTTTGTACTTTAGATCAGATTAGCTTTGTAATATAGATTAGATGGGAATGACACCCACGCAACGATCTTGCTACCCCCGAACGATGCGCATAGTTCCCTTGTATTGTTGCTGTTGACCATCCTCCGTAATGATTAATTCATAGAAGTAACTACCCGATTCTAAACCATTACCCCCCCAGTTATTTTGATAATCGGTCGATTCGTATACTTTTTGTCCCCAACGATTATACACCCGAAATATCGCACCTGGGAAATAATCCAGATTTTCAATAACCAGAACATCATTGATATTATCTCCATTGGGAGTAATTACATTGGGAATCTCAACAGGCCTTGAGGGCATCTCGAAATCAATAGGATTCGAATAAGAACGCAGGATTCCATCTGGAGAAATTGTTCTTACGCGTACGGCGTATTTACCTTTAGGCCGAGGGCGTTCGTAACGAATGGTCGTGTCTGTGGTGGGACCAGCCACGACTACCCAGCCTTGATCGGGGTTTTTATAATCGAACCACTGAACTGCATATTCCGGATTAGACCAGCCGTTGTAGGATGTCCATATGAGGTCTACCATACGATTTTCCGGAGCAACGGAAGCAAAAGCGCCATCCAATCGAATGGATGCTATGGTATTTGAACGACGCGTTTCATTGCCATCGGTCATGCGCATATTCACGTTGTAGCGAATAGGTCCGTCTTTTGGATTCACCGGACTGCTATAATCATAGAAGGAAAGAACATTAGAATTTGGTTCTTGATGCATGCGGGCAGAAAGGGGTAAAATATTTTCACCAGGAGCTGCTCTGAACAAATTGTACGCAACGAAGTAGTTATAGTCAAAGCTATCGGGAGCAGACCAATTAACATAAAGATGTGCCGGATTTAGTGAATCAACGCTGACATTGGTCAGCGTCATTGGCCGGTCATAAAAGAAACAGTCAGATACATAAAACAACATTGTATCATATAAAGGCATAAAAAGATCACACTGATTTCCTAGCGTGTTACCATCTGACCCATTGCGCGATACCAAGCTGTAATACCCATTCTGATCAAGAGGTTCTGCGAAAACAAAATCGATATATCGTGTACGATCCTGTGAGTCGCATGAATCTGGACTGGCCGATTGAATTTGGATCAACTGACCATTAGGCCTGTATAACCGAAAGTCGGAACCATCACGTGCTACCGATGTACATTGCACCCTTGAACGCAACTCAAGTTGGTAGTTTAAACTATCCCATGTTCCACATCCACGGGCCACTGTATCATACCTATAAGACGGTGTCACATTGTCGCAAAATCTACCTACACCCAAAATAACTTGAATATCGATTTTTACATAACCCACGAGGGTACCCGCACGGTACTCATCTACCTTGAGTGCGAATAAGGAGGTTTGTGGATTGGCCGATAGAAACGATAAGTTACCATTCGTCGGGTTAATGTTGATGACCCCGCCGACTGTAATCGCCGGAAGCGCGGCAGAGTAGTTTGGGGCGTAGTTCACATTGGTATTATACGCTTGAAGAGCGGGAACCAAGCTGTATACTATCGAATCACCCTCAATTTCGCTTACATCAAAAATAACATTAATGGGCTCATTGATGCAATAAGCAGGGATTGATGCTCCTGCAAAGGTTGCCGAGGTGTTACCGTTCACCGCGTTATTGTTGAGGTATGAGTCAACAAAGAAATTCGTGTTCAAGGCTCCTTGCAGTGTGTTGCTGTTGTTTCGGCAACAATATCCCGTGTTTGCATTATTCTGATTGCCCCAGGTAAAATACCACTCATTACAGGTTGTATTGGTTGTGCTAAATGGAAGCGTAACGGTACCTTCCCATACGTATTTCCTAAGACCATATCGTTGTCCACCTTGGCAGGTACTGGGGTCTGTGACACAGGCCGTAGGAACTTCTTGCCCGGTTCCTGGCAACCATGTAACGGTTAGGGGCACCGGCGCGCCACCACAACTATTGCGATAATAAACAATTGAATTCGCGTTGTTGAACGGGATTTGGTTTTGAATACCGGAACAATCATTATAGAGGGTCAGGGTAATAATATATTGGTTTGCAACTGTGGTGCGTCTGTATTGAATGCTCCCACCAGCCAGGTGTGTCGCATGGGCATCTATGCCAAAACCAGTCACCACCAAAACAGTGAACAACAATCGGTATAAAGTTAAAATGTTCTTCATGAAATATAAATTACCTCGCTAAGGTAGGTTGCAAAAAATTAAATAAAAATTAAACTAGATATTCATATCAACGTACAACCCGCATCGCCCCCGTCAAATCAGGTTTTCCCGGAATCGTTAAAACATAAATATATGTTCCCGCCTCTAAATCGGTTGGACTATAGTCATTTTGATATGCGGCCTGCTCAAAAACGATTTGTCCCCAGCGGTTAAAAAGAGTCAGGTATGAATCGGGGAAGTATTCTATTTCCTCGATATGAAAGAAATCATTGATGCCATCCCCATTAGGCGTTACAACGTTTTTTACATCAACCTCCCGTAATTTAATCTCAAAGGGCACATAATTGCTCCATGCACGAAAAGGATCCGTTGGATGTTGGGTAGTGACACGCAGCACATAAAAACCAGGTCGGATGGGTTTATCAAATGAAAAACTAGTGTCGCTTGTTGATCCAATAAGCTCTCCTACTCCTGTATCCTGTGCAGTAGCTAAATAGACATCGTATGTACCCGACCACGGCTTGTAGGGAGACCAAGTTAATAATGCCCGACCCCGGTTTCCATCCGTGAGCGTTGCATCCCCCCCCCTCAACCAAATATTATTCGCTGAATCCCCGCGGGCCATAACATCACCATAAATTTTCATGCGCAATACCACCCGGAAATCGCGCGTTTCATCTTTAGGCTCAAATTCTCGTACAACAACTGTCGTGTCGCTTATACTATCTAGACGAACAATTTCGCGCCAAATCGTGCCTCCAGGCCGATCATTCATATAGACCCGATACATATCAAAATAACTTGAATCAAAATCGGCAGGCATGTTCCAGGTCAGATCGATGAACTGATTGTCGCGCGAAACGGTTGCATTGCGCATATGAATGGGTGTGTTGTATTCGTAGCAGCCCTGAACGCGAACAACTATGGTATCGAAAGGATCGGCACCCGTTCCACATTCGGCCAGGATGGCATCACCATCCCGTCCATTTCGAATCACCAAATGATGGTCGCCATTGTAAATTAATTCCTGTCGAAGTCTAATAAAAAGGCTGTCAGTACGACCATTACTGCAAACATAAAAAACACTATCAATAGGGATCAATGAGCCTGAAGGCGTGTACAGCCGAAATTCGGAACCCCCTACGTCGACCGATGAGCATAGAACCGTACCCACACGCACTTTAAGCACAATACTGTCAGAAAAGCACGGGACTTCAACGACCGTATACTTGCCAGAATTGTATAAATTTCTTATTTCACCGCCGTTGAGTGCCCGACTCCAAAAACCAACTTCATCTATTCGACCCGTAAACCATTTGGGCGCCGCCGCTGTATGTCGTCCAATCGTATACAAGGCCCCCTCGTTAACTCCTTGTGCAAATGTGCTCGTTCCAATGAGGTTTCCATCGAGATAGGTGGATACCTGTCCGGGTTCCCACACGGCCACCACATGATACCATCGACCTGTATCACAAACCGAAGTCGTGGAATAAGTGCCGTCATGATATCGCGCATCCAGACGATTGTTGGCAGCCTGATATCCCAAGAGAATACTGTTTCCAAATAAATTAGCACTGTCTGCATCTACAATGGCCTGTTCACCCTGGCCATCCGTAGTCCTGAACCAAGCAGATACACTCATGCTCGGCGCTGTAAGTCCAAACGGCAGCTGAATGTAATCGTCGACACCATCAAACTGATAGGCACTTCGCACATATCCGTTGCGATCCGGTGCCAACAAACATCCATTGACCGAGCCATCTCTTCCATTCCCGCTTTCATCGGTGGCATCGCCACTAAACGCATAATAGGCTTCTAAATCTTGCCCGAGGCTACTGAAGCCCGATGCGAGCGGGGTCGATTGAAAGCCTCCGAACACGTCGGCTTCGCATGCGCCGACCGGAGTAAATAGCCAACCCTCGGGAGCACTTGGGGTAACCACCCATTGGGTCGAATTTCGCCCCGGAACAACGTGGGCAACAGTTCCGGTTAGATTTTGCAAACCCAATACAGCTGTACCGCCCGCCCAGCTGGGGCAAGGAGGTTTGTTCAAAATGTGGACCTCAATCGAATTATTACATTCATTGATAACCACTTGAAATGTCCCCAATAGTTGCGTGCAAGAAAACATCGGTAAGTTTTCGAAACTCACCACAAACTTCCTGAAAGGCGCCACACCCACGGTTTGGTAGCTGATGTTGCCATTGCCATTGAGATTAGACCACCAATCCTGCCAGGGCCCCATGACACAATTCTTAGGGACTGTGGCAACCGCACTGGGCACCGAGGCCGAGGTGTATGTATTGGGTTGTCCTCCGGTGAATGAAACCCATCCATTCGATCCAACCCAAGCGTTTGAATAAGTGACGCCGTAGTAACAAAAATCAAACCCAATGGGAAAGGGACCCGAAACGCCATCATCTGCGCCAGGGGTAAATGTACCGGTTAGACTTTGGCCACCCCAAGGGGCGGGTGAATAAGGAATAGAGGTGATGTTGTAGTTCTGTGAGAACGCTTGGGTCGTGAAGAACATACCCAACAACATTCCGAGGATCGATCTCATAAGGACACTTTAATTTCTGCCAAAAATAATCAAACAGTACCCAAAAATTGAAATCAAAAGGGGATTTAAGCAAACTTTAATTGGTATTCGACGTAACTTTGACCCCGTGCAACACATAAGAAACTTCTGCATCATCGCCCATATTGATCATGGGAAGAGTACCCTCGCTGATCGATTGCTCCAAATGACCCGAACGGTCGACTCCCGCGAACTTCAAGAACAGACGCTCGACGACATGGACCTCGAGCGCGAACGGGGCATTACCATCAAGAGCCACGCCATCCAGATGAACTACACGCAGGATGGGCAGAACTACGTGCTCAATTTGATCGATACACCTGGGCACGTCGACTTTTCGTATGAGGTATCGCGTGCGATTGCTTCCTGCGAAGGTGCTCTTCTGATCGTGGACGCTTCGCAAGGTATTGAAGCCCAAACGATATCCAATCTCTATCTGGCTTTAGAGCACGACCTTACCATCATTCCACTGCTCAACAAAATGGATTTGCCGGGTGCCAACCCCGATGAGGTTTCCGACCAAATAGTGGATCTATTGGGATGCAGTCGGGATGAAATAATCCCTTGCAGCGGAAAAACCGGACTTGGCGTTGCTGAAGTTCTAGAAGCCATTGTGGCCCGAATTCCTTCCCCAAAAGGTGATCCACATGCCCCCGCACAGGCACTCATATTCGACTCGGTATACAATAATTATAGAGGAGTTGTAGCCTATTTCAGGGTATTTAATGGCAAGATTCGTTCGGGAGAACGCGTCAAGTTTATCAATACCGGCCGGGAGTATATCGCGGAAGAAGTGGGTATCCTTAAACTCAAACCCCAGCCCAGAGAAGAAGTACTTACAGGCGATGTTGGGTACATCATCAGTGGAATCAAGTCTGCAAAGGAAGTTCAGGTGGGCGATACCATCACTTCGTTAGAGCGTCCTTCGACCGAGTCGATCAAGGGTTTTGAAGTGGTAAAACCCATGGTATTTGCTGGAATTTATCCAGTAGAAACCGAAGATTACGAGGAACTCAGGGAGAGCATGGAAAAATTGCAATTGAATGACGCCTCGCTTGTTTTCGAGCCAGAGTCTTCCGCCGCTTTGGGCTTTGGTTTTCGTTGCGGTTTCTTGGGTATGCTCCACATGGAAATTATCCAGGAACGGTTGGAGCGTGAGTTTGATATGACAGTAATCACCACTGTTCCAAACGTATCCTACTATTGCACCACTACCAAGGGCAAAAAGCTCACCGTCAATAACCCCAGCGACCTGCCCGATCCGAGTACCATTGATTTCATAGAAGAGCCTTATATTTCGGCACAAATCATCACCAAATCGGAGTTCATTGGGCCAATTATCGCCCTGTGCATGAATAAAAGGGGCATCATCAAAAACCAAATTTACCTCACCACCAATCGGGTGGAAATTAGCTTTGATATGCCCTTGGGTGAGATCGTATTCGACTTCTATGATCGCTTGAAAACCATTTCCCGCGGATACGCCAGTTTTGATTATCAATTAACCGAATACCGTCAATCGAAATTGGTTCGAATGGACATTAGGCTCAATTCAGAGCCGGTTGATGCCTTATCATCACTCATCCATGCCGATAAAGCCTATGAATTGGGCAAAAAAATGTGTGAGAAACTCAGAGAACTCCTCCCCCGACAGCAATTTGAAATTGCCATTCAGGCATCGATAGGGGCCAAAATCATCGCAAGGGAAACCATCAAAGCGCTGCGTAAGGATGTAACGGCCAAGTGCTACGGGGGTGATATCTCCCGGAAAAGGAAGCTATTGGAAAAGCAGAAAAAAGGCAAGAAACGAATGCGTCAGGTGGGTAATGTAGAAATTCCCCAAAATGCGTTTTTAGCTGTCTTAAAATTGGACTGATGTATACCCTAATCGACGGAAAGGCAACCGCGGCTCAGATTCATTCGGAACTCAACATTGAGGTTCAGAATCGCTTGAGCAAAGGTCTGCGCCCCCCCCATTTGGCTGCAGTCTTGGTGGGCCATGATGGTGCTTCTCAAACTTATGTAAACAACAAAATCTTAGCCTGTGAACGGGTTGGATTTCAATCCACCTTAATCAGAAAAGAGTCCACCATCACGGAATCTGAGTTGCTCGAGCTTGTAGCGTCGCTCAACCAAGACAAAGATCTCGATGGGTTTATTGTGCAACTTCCCCTACCCGATCACATCAACCCTGAGAAAATAAATGAGGCCATTGATCCTGCGAAGGATGTGGATGGATTTCACGCCATTAACCTCGGTCGGATGCTGCTGAATTTGCCCGGATATCTTCCAGCCACGCCCGCCGGCATCATCGAGTTATTGCGCCGCTACAAAATCGAAACAGAGGGCAAGAATTGCGTGATCCTGGGACGAAGCCATATTGTTGGTTCACCCTTGAGTGTATTGATGGCTCGATCGGCACGGCCCGGTAATTGCACAGTGACGCTGTGCCACAGCAAAACCCAAAATCTGAAGGAGCACATCCAAAGAGCCGATATACTTATTGCTGCTTTGGGAAAGCCTGGCTTTGTACAAGGCGACTGGGTGAAAGAAGGTGCAGTGGTTATCGACGTGGGCACAACCCGCGTGCCTGATGCCTCACGTCCTTCCGGGTACAAAATCATGGGGGATGTGGATTTCGAAACGGTAGCGCCTCGGTGCAGCGCCATTACCCCCGTGCCAGGAGGCGTAGGGCCCATGACGATTTCTATGCTGCTGCGGAACACGCTCGATTCAGCAAACAAGCGCCATTATGGCGGATAACGGACTAGGTCCTCAAGCATCTGAATGGCCTACGGGATTGCTTCCTGTAATGGAAACATTCTATTCACTGCAAGGCGAGGGCGCCAATCAAGGTAAGCCCGCATTCTTTATACGACTGGGAGGATGTGATGTCGGATGTGTATGGTGTGATGTAAAAGAGTCATGGCCAGCCCAACTTCATCCACAGAAAACGGTTCATGAACTGGTGCTTGATGTTCAGAATTCAGGTGCTCAGAACGTAGTGGTTACAGGAGGTGAACCAACCTTATACGATTTGGGTGACCTATGCCGTTCTTTACGTGCGATTTCGGTGTCCATCTGGCTTGAAACCGCTGGCACAGGGCCCATTCGAGGCGATTTCGACTGGATATGTTTGTCACCCAAAAAATTCAAGCCTGTTTTGGATGAAAATTACCCCTTGGCCCACGAACTCAAAGTGATTGTTTACAACAAAACGGATTTGGAATGGGCGCGTTTGCAATCGGAACGCGTCAATCAATCATGCGCCCTGTTTCTTCAACCTGAATGGAGCCGCGAGCGTGCTTCTTTAGACTTCATTCTTCCTTTTTTGTTGGAAAACCCGAGTTGGCGCTTATCTCTGCAGACACATAAGTATTTGGGCGTGCGATGACCACCAAATTGAACAAATTTTGGTGTCTTGAGTTTGGACTTCCGCGGCATCTGTTCCTGTTCTGGGCCGTAGCATGGATATGGGCTTCTGTAGCTCCGCATACGCAATTGCGGGCACAAACAACGCCTATTCCTGAAAAAGCCAAAGAAATGTATCAAAGAGCCCTGAAATTCCTTCAGGAAAAAGACTATGAAAGTGCCACTGAGGTTTTGGAATCAACCTTAAATAAATACCCACAATATGGAAAAGCTCAGCTTACTTTAGCCGAATTATATCTCCAAGCCGGTCAAGTCGAAAAGGCCCGTATAGCTTTTGAAAAGATAGATGAGCGCGAGCCCGAGCTGTCTTTTCGACCGGTTTGGCATTTAGCAAAGCTGGCGCATGCCGATCAGGATTTTCAAAGCTCGAAAACATACTGGAGCCGATTATTGAATGTCGCAACACTTCCTGAGGAAATCATTCAAGAGGCCCGAAAAGGGAAAATCGACGCTGATTTCGCCTTAGAAGCCAAACGAAGGCCTGTCGAATTCGCTCCTGTGAGCCTGGGCTCATTGGTCAATTCAAAAGACGATGAGTACATACCCCTTTATAATGCTGATCATTCGCAACTGATCTTCACCCGTTTGGTCGACGGAAAACAAGAGGACTTGATGAGTGTGCGGTTTGTCATGGGTCTGCCATTAGATTCGGCCAGAGCCCTACCCCCACCTTTAAACAGCCCAAGCAATGAGGGCGGGCATACCATGAGTCAGGACGGCCGTTTGATTATATTCACAGCCTGCAATCGGGCTGATGGCAAAGGCAGTTGCGACTTATACAGCAGCAAATTCACATCAGCTGGCTGGAGTAAGCCGGAAAATTTAGGTTCGCCCATCAATACGTCCCATTGGGAATCGCAGCCCAGTTTGTCTTTTGACGGGAGAACATTGTATTTCACAAGCAAAAGGCCTGGTGGCCGCGGTGGCTCGGATATCTGGATGAGCCGGTGTATGCCGACCGGGGTATGGAGTACTCCGATTCCTTTAGATTCTAACATCAACACACCAGGTGATGAGAAGTTCCCCTTTATCCACCACGATGATCAAACCCTCTATTTTACCTCTACCGGGCACCCAGGCATGGGAAAATCCGATTTATTTATGGCGAGGAGAAATTCAAGCGGCTCTTTCCTTCTGGCCGTTAACCTCGGGTATCCGATTAATTCGACCGGCGAAGAAAACGGATTGTTTGTTACGCGGGAAGGTCAGAGTGCATTGATGAGTTCGGAGAGAGCGGGTGGTTACGGACGGGGTGACCTTTACCAGTTTGAGTTGCCCGTTCATCTCAGGCCTTTTTTGGCCTCGTTTGTTGCAGGTTCCGTCGTTGATTCTATTAGTGGTCGCCCGATAGAGGCTCAGGTAGAGATCATTCGCTTGTCGGACCAAGCATCTGTATTTAAAGCGCAGACCCTTCCTTCTGATGGCAGCTTTTTAACGAGTCTGCCCCGCGGCGAACGCTATGCCTTGCAGGTTCAAAAGAGTGGGTATTTGTTTCATAGCCAACATTTTGACCTGAATATGGATACGGCCAATAAGCGTTATATGGTTCCCTTATCTCCCATTCGGGCTGGTCGTGAGGTGATCCTACAAAATGTGTTTTTCGCCCCCAATGAATCCCAACTGGATACCTTTTCAAGCGCTGAAATCCTCAAGTTATCCGATTTTCTAAGGCAGAATATGGGCATCCGTTTGGAAATACAAGGTCATACCGATGATATAGGGTCGGATATGGCCAATTTGGAGCTGTCGAGCAAACGTGCCAAAAGTGTTTACGATGCTCTTGTTGTCCAAGGTGTTGATCCCAAAAGAATGAGTTACAAAGGATATGGGGAATCACGACCCATTTCCGAAAATGAGTCCCAAACCGGTAAGAGCAAAAACAGACGAACGTCCTTTGTGGTTTTACCCGACTAATGCGTAATGTTCATAATTCGAGCTACATATAGTTTTAACGCATCATACACATAGTTACAAATTGTCTCAATTGATCATACACTTAGCAACCTGTAGTCTGCGAACTTGAAGACCTGGCCTCAGATTCTAAACAGCCTTTCTGATCTGGACCAAGACCTCCAAAAGCTGAGGCAAATCGCTTAGCGGCAGCATGTTGGCTCCATCCGAAAGGGCTTTTGAAGGATTGGGATGTGTTTCGATAAACAATCCGTCGGCCCCAGCGGCCACGGCGGCCCTGGCGATCAATGGAATCAACTCGGGCCTGCCTCCGGTAACGCCAATGGCCTGGTTGGGAATTTGAAGCGAATGCGTCACATCCATCAACACCGGCACGTTCAGTTGTTGCATATCATGAATGTTCCTGAAATCCACAACCAGATCTTGGTAGCCGAAAGAATTTCCCCGCTCCGTTAACCAAATTTTTGAGTTTCCAGTGGCCAACACTTTTTCTACAGCGAATTGCATAGAGGCCGCCGATGAAAATTGTCCCTTTTTAATGTTTACCCCTTTAGCTGTTGCCCCGGCTGCTTGGAGAAGATCGGTTTGTCGACACAAAAAAGCAGGTATCTGGAGTACATCAGCGACTTCGGCGGCCATGGCGGCTTCATGGGCTTCGTGAATATCGGTGAGAACGGGAATAGACAATTGCTTTCGGACCTCAGAAAGTGCTTGGAGACCTGTTTCATCACCCGGACCCGTGTAGGAGCGCAAACTACTGCGGTTTGCCTTTCGATAAGACGCCTTGAAGACATAAGGTATCTGTAATCGTTCACAGAGCATCTTAACTTGCGATGCGACTTCGAGGCATAAATCTGTCGATTCCGTGACACAAGGCCCCGCAACCAAAAAGAAATTTTGTTCTTTCCTCTTGGAAAGGTCTGCATTCCAAAGGCCTTCGAGTGTGGAGTGAATCATAACGCTGTTTGTCGAAATCATGGCATCGGTTCGCCGCGACTTCCCCTTCCCTTTGCCCATAAACTCCACCATTTCAATTGGAGAACGCCAAAAGCCGCTTCTTTAACGATGCCTCGAGTCATCTTACTCTGACCAAGCGTTCGGTCCGTAAAAATTATTGGGACTTCATCTATCTTAAATCCATAAAACCAAGCTTTGAATTTCATTTCGATTTGAAAAGCGTATCCCACGAATTTGATTTCGTTTAAGTTGATGCACGCCAACACCTTCCGTCGGTAGCATTTAAAGCCCGCCGTGGCATCATTCACTGGCATGCCCGTGATGAGTTGAACGTAACGTGATGCAAAAACAGAGAGAAGAACGCGACTCAGGGGCCAATTCACCACATTGATTCCGGTGATGTATCTCGAGCCAACTGCCAGTTCGGCACCTGAAACACAGGCCATACGAAGGCGCGGCAAATCATTGGGATTGTGGGAAAAATCGCAATCCATCTCAAAAATGTATTCATAGGGTCGATCCAATGCCCATTTAAAGGCGGCAATATAGGCTGTACCCAAGCCCTGTTTACCCGACCGCTCCAGTAGATGCAATCGCCCAGTATATAGGGTCATTTTCGCCTTCACCAAGCCAGCAGTGCCGTCGGGTGAGCCATCATCGACCACCAATACGTCAAAAGCCGGAGTAAGGGAAAATACCCGATCCAACATCGCCTCGATGTTTTCTTTTTCGTTATAAGTAGGAATAACCACCAATGAATCGGACGTCAAAGCCTTTTTTGTTTGGAAGTGCAATAATAAGTAGGTAGGCCGACAATTTCCCTCTATTTTTGGATGAATGTCGAGGAATCCACTCACAAACAGCGAATCGCCCGTACAAGATCAGCAAGAGCGCGAATTGGAGCGTTTTCTTCGTCCACGGAGTTTCGATGATTTCACCGGTCAGAAGGAAATTCTGGCCAACCTGGGTGTTTTTGTGCAGGCCGCACGGATGCGTTCCGAGTCGCTCGATCATGTGTTGCTTCACGGTCCTCCCGGCTTGGGTAAAACAACCCTGGCCCACATCATCGCCAACGAAATGGAGGCGGGCATTAAGATATCAAGTGGCCCAGTTTTGGAAAAACCGGGTGATTTGGCAGGCCTGTTAACAGGGCTCGATACGGGTGATGTCTTGTTTATCGATGAAATTCACCGGCTGAGTCCGGTGGTTGAGGAGTACCTCTATTCGGCCATGGAAGATTACCGCATCGATATCATGATCGACAGTGGACCGAATGCCCGGAGCGTCCAAATTACCCTCAATCCTTTTACGCTCATAGGGGCCACCACCCGATCGGGCCTCTTGACCTCACCCCTACGCGCACGTTTTGGTATTAATGCACGTCTTGAATACTACGATGCTAAACTCCTCACGACTATTGTGTTGCGCTCAGCAGACATTCTGAAAGTACCGATTGAGGAACCGGGCGCTTTTGAAATTGCGCGCAGATCCCGTGGAACCCCCCGAATAGCGAATGCCCTGCTGAGGCGAACACGCGATTTTGCGCAAGTCAAAGGAAAGGGCATCATTACCTCCGATATAGCAAAAATTGCTCTTGAGGCGCTCCACGTCGATCAACATGGGTTGGATGAAATGGACAACCGTATCCTCCGGACGGTCGTGGAGAAGTTTAAAGGCGGCCCGGTGGGCCTCACAACAATTGCCACTGCTGTCGGTGAAGATCCAGGAACCATTGAAGAGGTCTACGAACCCTTCCTGATTCAGGAAGGCTATCTCAAAAGAACACCCCGGGGTCGGGAGGCCACAGAAGCCGCCTACAAACACTTGGGATTAACACCTCCCGGCTACACCCCGGGTTTATTCTCTTAGTCCTTAAGCCCCAATTTGGGAAGCCCCAATTTGGGCGGTCGATCCAATTTGTTCTTTTAGGACATCGCCAAAATCAAAAACACCGGACTTGCCGATAATCCAGCGGGCCGCACGCAATGCCCCTTCTGCAAAGGCATCGCGGTCGAAAGCCTGGTGCTGCAGGCTAATCTCATCACGGTCTGAACGAAAAATCAATTGGTGGGCACCCACGACGCCAGCTGTTCTGTGCGATATAATCGGAATATCCGCCGAAAATGCATTGTTCGGCGCAGTAGATGCTAACTGAGCAAGCACACGCTGCCTTAAGGTCAAGGCCGTGCCGCTCGGAGCATCTCTTTTTTCGGTGTGGTGTATTTCTTCAATCCCAACTTGGTAGTTCGTCCAAGGCTTCATCCACTGTGTCATGCGTTCGGCAAATTCCCAAAATAAATGAACACCTACCGAGAAATTGGTGGCGCACAACATGGCTCCTCCTTGAGATGTACACAAATCGGATAATTGATCATAGTCTGCATACCAACCCGTTGTGCCTACAACCACAGGTATTCCACGTTCCAGGCAAGCTCTAATGTGCCCGGTTGCGGCAGAAGGTGTTGAAAATTCAATGACAACGTCCAAATCGGGTACATCTTTGGGAAACTCAAAAACCAAAGGATAAGTTGATTGTGATGGACTGTGCCATACCACATCGAATCCTAGTTCATCTGCCCTTCGATGAATGGCTTTCCCCATTTTTCCGTAACCCAAAAGACCAATTCGCATCATTTATTGTTGTTATATGATGAAAAAGTAATACCCACACTACCAAAGCAGCTATCTAAAACCATTGGCTGACCAAGAAATTTGCCCATTAAAAATGATATACAAGACCTAGTTGTAAACCGACTCCATTTCCAAAACCCAAACCTGCATTTCCACTGTGGCCACCGGGGCCGCCAAGCCACCGGGCTGGGGCCACATCCCACTGCAAGCTCAAATCGTCGCCCACCGTAAAAGAACTCAAATGGGCATCAACAGCTGCATCAACAAGCTGCAATAGATAGGAGCCAAGGGTGAGAAGAACAAAAGTGTCACGACCTTGTCGAAACGCATCCCGATTGCTCTTTAATAAAGCATTGGTTTGGGTAAGCGCATATTCATCGATTGTTGAAGTATCTCCATCGACCCTTATACGGTATGCATCTCGGAAGCGAATGTACTGTTTGTGATAGTTAGATGCCTGCGCACCTGAAAATCCGATGAGCCCATAAACAACAGGAATCTTCCAATAACTGCGGTTGTAGGCTTGTCCCCAGCCCGGAATCAAGAGCGATCTGTGCGTGGCCTGCTTAACCCGAATGCGATAAAGCGAATCAGATGGCACTCCAGAGGATTGTTGTGCAGCGACAGGCGTAGAACAACACCAGCAGAACAGCACCAAAAAAAACGACCATGTTGGATGGTTGATCATGCCTCTAAAAGCATATCGAGCAGCCGATTCAAGTCGGAAGGGTCGCTGAAGGGAATACTGATTTCCCCTCCACCCTTGCCATTAACCTTGATTTGTACGGCTGATTCAAATTGTCGTTTCAGTTGCTCTAGACTGATCCGGTATTCGGAAGGGGTGGTCGGCGAATGAAGGGCTGATTTTTTACGGCTACTGCCTTCCTTCATGGATTTAACCAAAGCCTCGAGTTGCCGAACACTCATTTTTTGCGCCACTGCACGACGATATACTTCCAAGAGCACCTCTACCCGATCAAGGCCCATGAGCGCCTTGGCATGTCCCATATCCAATTTTCCGTCGCGTATTCCCGATTGTATTTCTGGAGGCAACTTCAACAACCTCATGTAATTGGTGACCGTACTTCGATCCTTTCCTACTCGATCACCCAATTCTTCATGAATGACTTGGCACTCCTCTTGCAGTCGACTCAAGCTGATGGCAATTTCCATCGGGTTGAGGTCGGCCCGTTGAAGATTCTCAACCAAAGCCATTTCCAACATGCTTTGGTGGGTAGCATCAATCACATAGGCGGGAACCTCTTTCAAGCCAGCCAATCTGGATGCCCTGAGTCTGCGCTCACCCGAAATAAGCTGGTATTGACCTGCTGCCAACCGGCGAACCGTAAGCGGCTGTATAACTCCGTGTATTTTTATAGAGGCCGATAATTCTTTGAGGGCCTTTTCATCGAAATCGGTCCGTGGTTGAAGCGGATTGGTTTCAATCTGCCGGACCGAGATCATCGAATTGGAGGTAGCCTGAACCATCAGATTTTCTGCATCGGCTGCAGACAACAGTGCGCCCAATCCTCGGCCAAGAGCGTTTCTTCGATTTTGATTCATATTCATTTTAATTCACATGCGGATCTTGTTCGATGGCCACTCTAGTGAGGTTGTTTTTTTGTAGAATTTCTCGAGCCAAATTCAGGTAATTAATGGCCCCTTTACTGGCCGCATCGTGCATAATGGCTGAGCGTCCAAAGCTGGGCGCCTCACTTAAACGAATATTCCGATGAATAAGCGTATCGAATGTAATGGCCGAAAGATTTTGGCGAACATCGTCTACAATCTGATTAGACAGGCGTAAGCGGGGATCATACATGGTCAGCAAGATTCCTTCGATTTGCAACTGCTCCTGAAAGCGATTCTGAACAATCTTGATGGTGTTCAGTAGTTTTCCCAAACCTTCAAGGGCAAAATACTCACATTGAACGGGTATCACTACCGAATCTGCCGCCGTTAGTGCGTTGATGGTGATGAGTCCGAGCGATGGACTACAATCGATGATCACAAATTCATATTGCTCGCGTACCTGCGCCAAAACCCGTTGCATGATGTATTCACGAGCCGGCCGATTGACCAATTCGATTTCCGCACCCACCAAATCAATGGTGGCTGGCAGAAGATAAAGGTTGGGTACATCGGTTTCAATGATGTTATTTTGGACGGGCACTTCATTGACCATACATTCATATAAGCCCGTTTTCACCAAACGCGGGTCTATACCGATTCCAGAAGTAGCATTGGCCTGCGGATCAGCATCAACCAACAAGGTTCGGTATTCCAGGACCGCCAGACTGCTGGCCAAATTGATGGCTGTCGTTGTTTTGCCGACTCCTCCCTTTTGGTTGGCAATAGCTATAATTCGGGCCATAAAGTGTCTGGAATGGGTTGAAATGTGTTTATTTAGCGGGCATGAAGCAACCTACAAAATTAAGGCGCTATTCGACAATCTTCACAGTTTTTGTAGGACTTTTTTATACCCTTTTTATAGGGGCATCTTGCACCGCACCCGATCATTCGGTGGATCGACGCGTGTTCCGCTACAATCAGGAAGGCGGTATCAGTTCACTCGACCCGGCGTTTGCCAGAGACCAAGCCAATATTCGGGCCGTCGCCCAGCTCTTCAGCACCTTGGTTAGCGTTGATGAAAACCTGAATGTTCAACCCCAACTTTCTACACACTGGGAGATCATGGATCAGGGCAAGTTGTATCGGTTTTTTCTTAGACGGGACGTTCTATTTCACCAAGACCCTTGTTTTCAAGGAACTTCTGGCCGAAAGCTGACGGCGCATGACGTCGTATTCAGTTTACGTCGTCTTTGTGAACCCAGTTTGGCATCACCCGGCGCATGGATATTTCAAGGCAAATTGGCAGGAGATGGATTTTACGCGCCAAACGACAGCGTTTTTGAACTGCGATTGATCCGACCATTCCCACCCATTCTCGGCATGTTGGGCATGGCCTATTGCAGCATAGTTGCAAAAGAAGCAGTAGCCTGTTATGGACAGTCGATGGGCATTCATCCGGTTGGGAGTGGACCATTTCAATTGGCCTACTATCGACCGGGAGATGGCCTAATTCTCCATAAGAACCCACGATATTTCGAAGTGGAAAATGGGAAACGCCTTC
Source organism: Bacteroidota bacterium (assembly GCA_005799065.1). Classification (GTDB taxonomy): domain Bacteria; phylum Bacteroidota; class Bacteroidia; order UBA7662; family UBA7662; genus F1-60-MAGs140. Next base: position 2,408 of record SYHW01000063.1, on the reverse strand, counting down.
CGTGGTTAGAAGCAGTTCATATCAAATTTTTGGCCGACAAACAATCTGCATTTTTAGCCTTTCTGAGCGGAGAACTTGAGTTTTTGAACGGGGTGGAGCCCGCTTTTCGCGATGAGCTATTTTTGAAAAACAATGAATTGCGATCGGAATATGGCGAACGATTTAAAGTGGTGCGTGCCCCCTACCTGAATACGGAATACTTGGGAATACTCAACGACTACCAGCTGAAGGCCTGTCATCCTGCGCTGCAGGATCCACTGGTTCGCAAAGCACTTTCGTTGGCCATCAACCGGGAGAAACTTGTTCGTTATTTGCGTGGAGGGATAGGTATTCCAGCCTATGGTGGGCTCATACCTCCTGGACTACCAGGATCGATTGACCCGAGTTCCAAGCCCATCAGTACCTATTCGACAGGTTCTGCCCAGCATGACAAGAAACGTACGCCATCAGAGGCTGTTGAACAAGCACGACAGATTTTAAAAGGGAAAGGCTACATCAACGGAAGCATCAGATTTACATTGGCTACCAATCCTTCCTATATGGATATGGCCGTTTTTGTTCAGGACCAACTGGCGCAAATCGGCGTCGTCGTGGATCTCGAGGCCAGCCCGGGCCCCACCTTACGTCAAATGATCAATAAAGGCGAGCGCGGTGTGTTTCGCGGGAGTTGGATTGCCGATTACCCGGATGCCGAAAATTACTTGGCATTGGGGTATTCTGGTTATGCCGCTCCCAATGGCCCCAACTATACCCGTTTTGCTCATCCACAATATGATGCTTGGTATGAACAAGCGCTCGAAACCACCGATGAACACCTCAGATATCGCCTTTATGAACGCATGGACTCCATGCTTCTTGACGAAACGCCTTTTATTGTATTGTATTACGACCAAACGTTGCGCCTTGAACAGAAATATGTGCACGGCCTTCCGGCCCACCCCTTAGATCTGCTCGATTTGCGTAGGGTTCGTTATCAAAATAAAACTTCCTAATCGCCAATTTTCGCGCATTTTTGCAGCGCTATGGGTGGACAAGAATGGAAAAGTATTGTGCTGCTGGCTTGGCCTGTTGTTTTGGGTCAATTAAGCCAAGTGGCGCTATCCGTTATCGATTCCATTATGATTGGCCCTTTGGGTGCGGATCACCTTGCCGCCGTGGCGCTGTCGTCTGGACTATTTTTCGTACCCATGGTGTGCGCTATGAGTCTAATGTTCGTGATCTCTCCGCTCACTTCGATGGCCAAAAGTGCAGGTGATGACCATTTACTCGAAAAAACCCTCAAAAATGGCCTAATCATCGCCGGGGTGGTTGGATTGCTTTTGGTGGGCACCATGTATCCGTCGACCTATCTAATGCATCTGCTGGGGCAACCCGACAGGGTGGTGGCTTTGGCTCAACCCTATCTTCAAATTGTCGTACTCTCTATGCTGCCCATTATGCTGTTTCAGAGTCTGAGGCAGTTTAGTGAAGGGCTTGAAATCATGTATCCACCATTAATGATCGGCCTGATCATGATTCCCCTCAATATTTTTGGGAATTGGTTATTAATCTATGGTAACTGGGGATTTCCAAAAATGGGACTTGAAGGTGCGGCTTGGGCCACCACTTTAAGCAGGACAGCCTCTGCATTGCTCATGTTGGGCATTATGGCTAACGGCGCAAGGCTTCGTGCCTTTCGCATCTTACATTGGCGCTTGTCTGATTATTGCCATTCAACCCTCAAGCGAATTCTCAAGTTGGGCTTGCCCGGGTCCTTGCAGTACCTGGCCGAAACATCAGCATTCAGTTTGGCTGCTCTCATGATTGGCCATCTAGGAAGCGTTCCACTCGCTGCCCATCAAATAGCCATTAATCTGGCCAGCATCAGTTTCATGGTGTCTATTGGCATTTCATCGGCTGGTGCCATCCGAATTGGACAAGCCAGAGGACGTGGCGACCTTACATCAGCGCGCAGATCAGGCTTTTCTGCGCTCACCCTTTCCGCTGCATTTATGGGCTTTTGTGGGGTTTTGTTCTGGTTTCTGCGCATGGAATTGCCTGCATTATATATTAACGACCCAAAAGTCATTCAGGTAGCTGCTCGCTTATTGATTATAGCGGCAGCATTTCAATTGGCCGACGGCATTCAAGCCGTTGCAGTTGGTCTATTGCGGGGGATGGAGGATGTCAGAATGCCCACCATATATGTGTTGCTCGCGTATTGGCTGATCGCCCTTCCCTTGGCTTGGTTTCTATCCAATGTGCTTTCCTACGGGGTGGAAGGGATTTGGTCTGCTTTAGGTCTAGGCCTCGCCTGTTCTGCGCTGATGCTAACGATTCGCTTTAACAGGATTACCTTTACCAAAGCCCAATCAACATCAAAAGTAGCTTTAAATTGAATCAATTTTTGGTTACCAACCAAGGTCAAT
>SYHW01000062.1 GCA_005799065.1 Bacteroidota bacterium | reverse complement strand
TCTGGACCCAATAAACCACCTTCAATTTGTGCTGTACCACCCGGTACGTTGATGAGGGCACTGCCCAAGATTACAACACCACCCCAGTCGCCATAAGTACGGCTGCCTACTGGTTCGTTGGATGTGAATACGATGGGCTCAGCGGCGGTACCGTTCGCGAAAATCTTACCGGTGCGGGCAATGATCAGCGTTCCTTTAGAGGCTTTGTCGCCACGGATCACCGTACCTGGCTCGATGCTGAGGGTGGCACCGTCTTTCACATACCGATATCCGTTGAGGATATAGACGTTGTTGCGCGTCCAGGTCGTGTTCGTGGTGATGTCTGATGACACTTGGACGGTGTTTTGAGCCTGCGCCATTTGCGTGAAGGCCAACACCACAACCAAGAGCATCCAACGATGGAAGGAGGTTAATAGGTTTTTCATGGGTTTTTGGATTTATCTGAATAGCGGCAAAACTATCCCCGTGGGATTAAGCGAATGTTAATGCGTGGTTATGATTGTGTGCCCAGTTATGATTGTGTGATCGGTGAGGCCAAACATCCTTTGAACCATATAGAAAAACCGTTTGTTTCTAGTTCGTAACCGGCTACCATTCGGCAATAACCGGCGCTCATTCAGCAATAAACAGCACCCTGTCGGCAATAAACAGCACCCATTCGGCAGTAATCAGCATCCATAAAGCAGTAAACAGCACCCTGTCGGCAATAAACAGCACCCATTCGGCAGTAATCAGCATCCATAAAGCAGTAAACAGCACCCGGTCGGCAATAAACAGCACCCATTCGGCAGTAATCAGCATCCATACAGCAGTAAACAGCATCCATACAGCAGTAAACAGCACCCGGTCGGCAATAAACAGCTACAACTCGGCAGTAAACGGCTACAACTCGGCGGTAAACGGCTACAACTTGTACGAGAAACCGAGGCTAAAGGTGCGCCCAGGCTGGCGGAACAGGGTCACCACATCCTGATTACCCTTATATTCATACTGACCAAAAACGATGGGGTTGTTGTCTACCTTCTTATTTCCGTTGAGGTCTTGGTAAATGAAACGGGGTCTATTGATGATGTCGCCTGCAGAAAACGTGATGTTTCCACGTTCGCCCACCGGCAGATTCATCTGAAAATCCAACATCGGGCGCGAATTCTCATAAAAGTCGGCCAGTTCAAAATCGGGTTGGCCAACAAAGGCAATTTGCCGACCCACCTGATTATAGAATACATTGAACTGCATACCTGTGGAGGGCTGGTTGTATTGCAACACCACATTGGCAATGAATGGCGCTTGTCCTTGCATAGGCCTGCGGTAAATTCCCCGTGTGGAATCGGCATAAGGTATCTCAATAACCGAGTTAATTAAGGTCAGGTTCGCGGATACCACGAGGTTCTTATTGATATTCTTGCGCACCACCAATTCGGTCCCTACGGTACGGGCTGTGGGTGAGTTCAGCCAGGAAATACCCCTTTGAATACCGCTACCTAAGCCGGGCGGAAAGTTTTGTTCGATCGGGTCTTCAAATGTCTTATAGAATACCCCCATGGAAAACATCTGTCCACCCGTAAAAAACCGCTCATAACGGAAGTCAAAATTACTGATGCGCGAACGCACAAGTGTGGGATTGCCCGCCACTGCAGCGAACAGATCGAAATCATAGAAGGTGAATGGGGCAATTTCGCGGAATTCCGGACGAGATAAGGTACGCGATGCCCCAAAGCGAAGGTTCGATTCATCGCTCAAACTGTAAATCAAATTCAAAGAGGGAAGGAGGTCGGGATAGTCCTTTTCAACAGAATCGCGGCCGTCTGTGGTGGTCCAATTGAGCTTTTGGTTGAAACGCTCGAATCGCACCCCCCAGATGACCTTCCAGTTCAACCCGAGTTTGTTGACCATCATGGCGTAGGCTGCGTTGATCGATGAAGAGGCATCGTAGCGGTCGCCCGGATTGGTGATTTCATCGATCCACCAGGCTCCATTGCGAATATTGGCCGTATCAAAGAGTTGCTCGAGGGGCAGATTCAGCAAAGAATCCGATGGAACCGATCCAGGAGCGCGGGCATAACCCAGCGGGCGGGCGGTGAAGGTGCGTCTCTTCGATTGGGCGTAAACGCCGGTCTTAAATTCATGTTTGTTGGCCCCCAATCGGAAAGGGATCGTGATGTTGACCAAAGCGTTGTTGACCTCATCAGACAGTCCGGCGAAGAAGCGATAGCCATCTGCATCGTTCGGCTGAAACTGCGGCTGAAATACCGATACCGTATCACCCTCAGCATTAGGCGCCAAAAGCAAACGAATCCTCCGAAAATCGGGCTGGTCTCGTCGATTTCTGCTGCTCGAAGCCACCCAATCGACCCGCACCTTATTCTTCAGCAGCGAATGATCGCCGCCGAGTTGACTGGTGAGCAGCTGGTTGGTGGTAAACTCATACTGATATCGGCGGTATGGAACGAATTCACCGTCCGTACGGAAACCACGGCCTGCCGTGAAAATATTATCCGATGTGATGTTAAAGGCATTCTTCAAAAAGATACGGTGGTTTGTACCAAAACGTGCGGAGAAGTTGAGCATGGCACCCCAATTCACATCGGTATGAAAGGCGGTGTCGTTGTAGGTCGAAATGAGCTGTGTAACACCCATCGAATCACCAATACCCGCACCTCCTCCAACGCCTCCAAATCCACTCGCCCGGGAATAGTTGACCCGTTGCGAAGTGCTGTAAGAAAGAGCACCAATCACACCCAATTCGGTGGGGCCCAAAAGGGCCTTGGTGCCGCCCGACATCTGAAAGCTGCCGTAGGGAAGGGCTGTGCGGTTGTTGGTCGCATACGAGTTACGGAACTGACGCGATAAGGCGAGGCGCTGTTCGGCAGGTAGTCCAACCAAGGTCGAACGATCGACCGGCCAATCCGCAGGCAAAGTCCTAAAATCTTTGTCGTAGCCCAGCCAATCGGTGCTAGACCCCTGCATGCGGCGGTACTCGCGAAACGTAGCCTGCGTATTCATTCCCGTGCCTACACTGATGTTGAAGAACGGATCATCCGGTACATCGCGGGTATTGATGCGGATGATGCCCCCGGCAAACTCACCCGGCAAATCGGGCTGGGCACTTTTGATGATGATGAGGTTGTCGAGCATCCCGGAGGGAAACAAATCGAAGGAAAAGGCTTTTTTGTCGGGTTCGGTGCCGGGAAGCATGGCGCCATTCACCAGGGCCAGGTTGTAGCGCTCGTTGAGTCCACGCACCACCACATATTTACCATCTTGTATGTTGGTGCCACTGGTTCGCTTCAGCACATCGGCCGTATTTCGGTCCGGAGATTTCTTAATCTGATCGGCCGACAGACCATCCATTACGCCCAAACTATTTTTCTGTATCATCTGAATGGTGCTGACCGATGTTTTAAGGGCCTCGGCCGTCACCTTCACCTCGGAAAGGCTGGTCGACTCCTGTTCGAGGTAGAGATCGACCCGTGTGCTGCCACCGGCCGTAACCACCACGCCCGTGACCTCCAATGGCTGGTATCCCAAGTACTGTACCGATAGCGTGTAGGAGCCGGGGGTGACTTTTGCAATGGTATAACGACCGTCGAGATCGGCCGAGGCACCAGACAAGGTTCCCTTAATGACCACCGCCGCACCGATGAGCGTTTCGTTACTTCCTTTATCGCGGATTTCACCCGTAATCGACCCCAGCTGCGCAAACGAGAGGGTTGAAAGCAAATTGAAGGCGATGAAGGTCAACCAATAACGTACTGTGGTTGACGAAAAATGCGGTTGAAGGTTGTCGGTGTGGGCCATAGCTAATAAAAACACGCAAATGTAGTGGGCCCACTGCCGGGGGATGTTAAGCCAAGGTTACGCTATTTTGGTAACAGAATGATCGGTTAAGAAAGTCTTGCTAACCTTTAAAATACTTTCGAAAAGTATCAACCCAGGCCTTCGAGGCATCGTTCCATGCCCATCGAACGGGAGCCTTTCACCAACACCGCACATTGAGCCGGAAGAGCCTGAAGTCGGCCCGATTCGAGCAAGGCCCCGACATTTGGGTAGAAATCGAAGCCGGGAAAGGCCTCCTGATGCTTCATAAACAAAGGCCCACACAAACAGGCGGCTTCAGGATTGACCGACACGAGTTGATGCAGCAGGGCCTCATGTTCCTCATCAGCTGCCGCCCCTAATTCCATCATATCACCCAAAAGAGCAACCCGCTGAACGTTTGTGAGCGCAGCCAACCCGGCCACGGCCAACTGCATGCTGTGCGGATTTGCGTTGTAGGCATCAAGGATGATCTTGCGTTCGCCCCGGTGTACCAATTGAGAGCGGTTCATGGATGGCGTATAGTTGGCCAAGGCTTGATTGATTTTTTGATACGGCACGCTGAAATAGCGACCCAAACAAGCAGCGGCCATGATGTTATTGAAATTGTAGGCCCCAAACAACTGGGTTTCGAGCTGAGGGGCCCTCAGCATCAACCGGTAGCTGTTCTCCCACTGCAGGCGAACAGCCCAATCGCCCGGAAGCAGACGCCCCACGCAATCCGCTTCGGCCGAAGATCCGTAATAGATGGGCGCAGGCGCCACACAGTGGATGCGTGCAGCCTCCATGAGCTCAGGCACTTCCATTGGTGTGAAAGCCTGTCGGTTTCTTTGGCCTAAGTAGGCGTAGAGCTCCGTTTCGGTATCAATGATGGCCTGTAAACTTCCGAAGCCTTCGAGGTGTTCCTTCCCAATAGCCGTCACCAACCCCACATCAGGATCAGCCATTACGCACAGTGGCATCACCTCACCAGGATGATTAGCCCCCATTTCCACCACACAAAACTCTGTATCGCGCGGCATTCCAAGCAGGGTGAGCGGCACCCCTAAGGCATTATTCAGGTTTCCCGGGGTGGCATAGCAGCGGTAGTGCGAGCTTAACACAGCATGAACGAGCTCCTTTGTGGTGGTTTTCCCATTCGATCCTGTGATACCGATGACGGTTAATCCGCCGATACTTCTTCTGTACTGATGGGCCAGTTCCTGCAGGGCCGACAACACATCCGGCACCCTCAGGCAACGCGCAGGATCGACCCCCTCTATTTCTTGGTCGACCACCACCGCGGTCACCCCCACTTCTATGGCCTGTTGAACAAAATCATGCCCATCGAAGCGCGGTCCCTTTAGGGCAAAAAACAAGTCGCCCGATTGAACCTTACGGCTATCGGTAGCCACGCGATGTCCCGCGCGCTCAAAAGCACCGAACAAATCTTCCGTTGTAGCGTGTCCACTCACCCCACAAACCTCCTAATTTTGTGGATACCATGCGCCCGATTCCCCGAATTTTTGCTCATACCTACCGCTTTCAACTCGTTTTTTTGTTTTTCATTGGCTTGGGGGGGATGAATGAAAGCCCGGCACAAGCCTTTCGCATGGTGCGAACAGGCAGCGGACCGACGGTGCGCATCGGCTCCGAAACCCTACAATTACCCTGGATGGGGGGCATAACCTCGAGTCAAATCGCTGAAATGGATGTGAATGGCGACGGAACAACCGACCTATTGGTATTCGACAAAACAGAGAATCACCTCATGGTGGTGCTGCGCACCCGTTTGCCATCGGGTGAAGTGGTGCATACCCCGGCCCCTGAATATGCCGATTTATTTCCCCCAATCTGGTATTGGATGGTATTTGGCGATCTTGAGGGAGATGGCGACACCGATTTGTTCACCAGTTCCAATGGGGGGGTTCGGGTTTATGAGAATATCGGTTCGGTCGGGCAACCGATGTTTCGATTGCGGGCGAACAACCTGGAGACGATGTGGGACTTTGGATTTCGGGCGGGTATGCTCGTTCTTAACTCAGACTTGCCCGGAATCGCCGATTTGGATGGCGACGGCGACCTCGACATCATCTCCTTTGATAATTTTGATATCGGGAAAGCCACCTACTACCGTAATATGTCGGTAGAGCGCTACGGCCGACGCGATTCGCTCGACTTTCTGGTGGTTTCGCGTTGTTGGGGACGCTTTGAAGAGAACCAAAACAACTCCAATATTCAAATGGGGCTCACCGGCAGCTGTTTCCCACCCCTTCCCGTACCCGGCGTGCTGGCTCGTCCGCTGCACATGGGTTCCACCATAACCCCCATCAATGCCGATGGCGATAGTTTGGTGGATATACTGCTGGGAGATGTAGAATCGCGCTTCCTCAAATACCTGCGCAACGGCGGGAGCCGCGATACGGCGCGCATTACCCAAGTATTCGACAGCTTCCCGGCCTACGACATCGTAAGTGACGTCCCCAGCTTTTGTGCCGGATTTCTGGTGGATGCGGACTTAGACGGACGAAAAGACCTGCTCGTGGCCCCTGGCGATTATTATTACAGCCGACTCAAGAACCACCTGTGGTACTACAAAAACCAAAGCGCCAACGTCCGCGATAGTTTTAGGCTGCAGCGCACCAACTACCTTACCGGCGATCAGATCCACTTCGGCACAGGCTCCGCGCCTTTGGTGGCCGACATCGACGGTGATGGCCATCCGGAGCTCCTCGTATCACACGAAAGCACCTTACAATATGGTGTCATTCATCTGTACAGGAATACAGGTAGTGCGCTTCTACCCATATGGGAGGCACAGGATACGCTATTCCTTCGGACAGATACCCTCTCCCTGCGGAGAATTCGGATGGCTTCTGGCGATCTCAATGGCGACGGCAAGGCAGACCTTTTGCTCGGCCATGAAGACGGACCCTTGCACCTCTACCGCAATGAATCGGTTGGCCCGGGAAACTTTGCCTTTAGTTTGCAAAGCACCGCCTATGGCCCGACCGACGCCGGGCCCGCGGTGGCCCCGGAACTCTATGATTTGAATGCTGATGGAAAAAAGGATCTGATTCTGGGCACACGCGACGGTAAACTTCGACTCTACCTCAACCAGGGCAGTAGTCTAACCCCCCAATTTACCCTCACGGCTCCTGAATGGGGGGGAGTGAACACAACCGAGTTTTTTACCGGATACGCTGTGCCGCGGGTTACGGACCTAAACAGAAATGGGCAATCCGATTTGGTGGTGGGCAGCGAACGTGGCCGGCTGTTTTTCTACCCGGATGTTTCCCTACAAGCCGGGGCAATCTGGACCGAATCGCCCCGATCGATCTACAGCAGCATCCGAGGAACAACCGACAGCACCCGCTTGGGTCGTTTTGTTTGCCCCGCCCCCGCCCACCTCAATGGCGACAGTCTACCCGACCTGTTGGTGGGCAGCTTTCGCGGAGGGCTAATGACTCTGCACAATCAAGGCGCTTCGTTGGGTTCGGAGCCGCCACCAGCCAGCCTTTCTATTGTTGATATTCAATTGATCCCCAATCCCGCCCATTCGGGGGTGAGCACACTTGTTTGGAATCCTGAACGCGTCCCTTCAGGAAAGCATGCCATTCGGTTGTTCGATGCCACGGGCAAAACGGTTTATATCAACTATTTCGAGGGTTCTGAAGGGCGACATCCGCTTAGCCTGGCTGGTGAAGGCTTAAGTTGGGTTGAGGTTCAATGGAATGATGGCCGGATCAGCCGTAGTCGCCTGCTGCTTCGCTGGTGAAAGGAAACAACTTTCGTTGCGTTGCGGTATTTTTGCACCCTTGTAATATTCTGACCGCACCACAACAAAGCAAGGTTGGCGTACGCAAACGACATAAACCTCAAAAGACATAAACCTGAAAAGACTTAAACACAATGAAATGCCATTATTGATATGTCAGTACGCGTAGAAGGGCTCACTAAACAATATGGCAAACAGAAGGCCATCGACGCACTGAGCTTTAGCATCGACGGCGCAGGCGTAGTTGGCCTACTGGGACCCAATGGTGCCGGAAAAAGCACCACCATGAAGATTCTGAGTGGATACCTGCGTCAGGATGCCGGGAAAGCCCAGGTCATGGGGCTTGAAGTGGAGCAAAATCCCATCGAAATCAAGCGCCAGGTCGGTTACCTCCCCGAACACAATCCTCTGTATATGGATATGTATGTTCAGGAGTATTTAAACTATGTATGCCGCATCTATCAGGTGGCTCAGCCCAAGAAACGGGTTGATCAGCTCATCGAAATGACTGGCCTACAACCCGAACAGCACAAAAAAATAGGGCAGTTGTCGCGCGGATACCGGCAGCGCGTTGGGCTCGCCCAGGCGTTGGCACCCGATCCGCCAGTGCTCATCCTCGATGAGCCAACCTCCGGCCTCGACCCCAATCAGTTGACCGAAATCCGATCCCTCATCCGAGAAACAGGTCGTGATAAAACGATCTTATTGAGCACGCATATTATGCAAGAAGTAGAGACCTTGTGCACGCATGTGCTGATGCTCGCACGCGGCCGTTTGGTGGCCGATTCCGACTTCCAGTCGCTGCGCGAAGCACACCCCGGTTCATCGCTCGAAGATATTTTCCGCACCCTAACCCGACAAACCTGATATGCGCGCCCTGTTCTTGAGAGAGTGGTCGGCCTACCTCAACAGCCTGATGGCCTATGTGGTGATTTTGGTGTTTTTGCTCGTTACGGGCCTGATCATGTGGGTATTCCCCGATTACAGCTTGTTGCAATATGGTTATGCACACCTCGACCAGTTGTTCAGCATGGGCCCATGGATCTTGATGTTTCTCATCCCGGCCATCACCATGCGCTTCTTTTCGGAGGAACGCCGCAGCGGCACCCTCGAGCTCCTCTACACCTCACCCATCACCGACACCCAAATCATCCTCGGCAAATACCTCGCGGCCACAGCCTTGGTGGCCTTTGCCCTGCTCCCCACCCTATTTTATGCGGTATCGTTGTGGTTCCTGGCCGACCCTGTAGGCAACATCGACACGGGAGGCATCGCCGGATCATATATGGGCCTGCTTTTGCTCGGCGCTGCCTTTGTTTCTCTCGGTCTGTTGGCCTCAGCCCTCACCGAAAACCAATTAGTGGCCTTCATCCTCGGGGTATTCTTCTGTTTTTTCAGCTATTCGGCCTTCGACAGCCTCTACCTCTTGCCCATCGACGGGCGCATCCAACATTTAGTAGAACAACTCGGTCTGGGCGCACATTATTACGCGCTCAGTAAAGGGGTCATCGACACCCGCGATTTGGTTTTTTTTCTCAGTTTTATCAGTTTATTTCTTGCGCTCACCCGTCAGGTCCTCAACAAAAAGAAGTGGTTCCGCCTGGTGCTCTGGATCGGAATCCTCGTTTCGGCGAATGTGCTGTCCAGCTTTCTCTACACCCGGCTCGACCTCACACGCGAGCAACGCTATACCGTATCCCCATCCACGGCGCGCCTGCTCCAATCACTCGATGATGTGGTCTATGTGCATGTGTACCTAGAAGGTGAATTCCCCCCTGGATTCCGTAAGCTCCGCGATGCGGTGCGCGACCAGCTTACAGAAATGCGCCGTTTATCGGGCGGAAAACTCGAATTCACCTTCACCGATCCCTCGGATCAACCCGATGAAAAGACCGCTAACCAGCTCTATGAGCAACTCTATAAATTGGGGCTTCAGCCCACCGATTTGGAAAACCGAACGACAGAGGGAGTCACCCGAAAAGTAGTGTGGCCCGGAGCGGTGGTCTACTACCGCAACAAAGAAATTGCTACCAATTTCCTCCTGGGGTCTGGTGCGGGCAACAGCCCTCAAGAAATCCTAAATGCCTCGGAAGAAGGCCTCGAATACGCCATGGTACGCGCCATCCGTATTGCCACCCAAAAGAAACAGCCAACCATCGCCTTCAGCGAAGGCCACGGCGAGCTCGATGGCCGTTCGGTAAGCGATATGGCCGCAGCCCTATCCGATCAATACAAACTCATACGCTACAACATTAAAACCATCGAGCCCATACCGGCTGATGTTGATGTACTGGTGGTGGCCAAGCCCACAGAGCCCTTCACCGATTGGAGTCGCTATAAAATCGATCACTTCCTCATGCGGGGCGGGCGAATATTGTGGATGGTGGATGCCGTGGCGGCAGAAATGGACAGCATGACCCCCGAAAACTACTTCATGGCCATGGACCGCAGCCTCAACCTCGACGATATGATGTTCCGCTATGGAATCAGAATCAACCCTGATTTGGTACAGGATGTACGCTGCGGCCCCATCCCTGTGGTGTACGGAATGCTCGCTGGTCAACCCCAGCAAAAACTATTCCCTTGGCCCTATTTTCCGTTGGTGAACGGGAATCCGGCACACCCCATCACCCGAAACATCGACCCCGTGTACCTTCGATTTACGGGGACGATCGACTATGTTGGAACGGATCAACTGCAACGCACCGTTCTCCTGCAGTCGGGCAGTCAGAGCCGGCGGATGATGTCGCCTGCTCGTGTAAACCTCAACCTGGCCCTTGAACCCGACGACCCCAGTGCATATAACCGTCCGGGGCTGGCCCTCGCCGTTCTCCTCGAAGGCCGGTTTCCCTCGGCCCTACACAACCGATACCTCAACGACTTCGCCCTACGCGCCAGCGATTCGCTCAACATGAAACCGATCAAGGAAAGCGCCCCCACACGAATGGTGGTGGTGGCCGACGGCGATATCATCCGCAACGATGTGAGCAAGAGATCCGGAGATATTTTTCCGTTGGGCTACGACCGCTACAGTCGTCAGATTTACGGAAATAAGGTGTTTCTCCAGAACACCATCGACTATTTGGTGGATCGGGAAGGCTTATTAAACATCCGTTCGCGGCAGATTCGCCTCCGCCTGCTCGATGGCGAAAAAGTGAAAAGCCAGCAATTGCTTTGGCAGTTGTTCAACCTCGGCCTCCCCATCGGCTTGCTTTTCATCTTCGGTGGCATACGGTATCGGCTGAGGGTGCGCAAATTCGGTCAAAAACACCCCAACTATGCGTAAAAACATCATTTACCTTGCCATCCTTTTGCTGCTGCTGTTGCTGAGTTGGTGGGTCTATCAGCAACGGACGTCGAGTACGCTTGACCTTGAAGACACCACCTTTTCCATTCCAGATACTTCGGTAGTTGACCGGATTTTTATGGCCGATAAAACGGGCGGCCGGGTATTATTGGAGAAGGCTGGGCCAGGTCAATGGAAGGTCAATGGCCAATACACCGCCCGACCCGACGCCATGTCTGCCCTGCTCGATGCCCTGCTGCGTATGCAGGTGAAATCGCCGGTTCCCCGTCCGGCAGTCGACAACATCCGCAAGCAATTGGCCAGCATCGGCCGCAAAGTTGAGATCTACAGCCGAGGGAAAAAGCTATCTGTATTGTATATCGGCTACTCTACCATCGATTCACGAGGCACATATGCCATCCGCGAAGGTGCCGAATTGCCCTATATCCTGCATGTTCCGGGTACTGAAGGCTACCTCACACCCCGGTTTTTCATCAACGAGGAGGAGTGGAGAGAGCGGATTTTGCTGAGAATTCATCCCGATAGCATCAGGTCTATCGAAGCCCGTTTCCCCGATACACCTGGGTATTCTTATCGCGCAGAACTACTCGGACCTAGACGCTTCGCCTTGTATGATGGAAGCGGGAAGCCTATTTCCGCACTTTCCAATGAAAATCTCACAGCACTTTTTGGGGGGGCCAGACAAATTCCCGTCGAGGGCTACGACAACCACGGGGTGATGAAAGACAGTATCGTGGAAATGGCACCTATGCGCCATAGTCTGAACATTACGCTGCGCAACGGCCAATCGCATCAACTGAGTTTTTATCCAAAAAGCCAACTCAACCAATTAGATGTGGTTCTGTTGGGGGTCATGCCCGACCTCGACCGCGATTATTTCTACTATAAGGAAGGCAATGACTTCGGTTTTATCCAAAAACGTAGTGTTCCGTGGATGTATTTCACCCTTCGTGACCTCATTCAGGCCAACGGACGCTCCGCGCATTCACGAGATTGAAGTTGTCTTCTTATCTTTGTAGGTTAGTTGGCCTCGAACAGCCAACAGATCCGCGTTAACCATTTTCCCATTCCCATGAGATGTATCGTTTCGGCCCAGGCGCTGTTTAAAAACCTTCAAAAGTTACAGGGTGTGATTCAGGCTAACCCCCTATCGCCCATCATTGAGAATTTTCTCTTTGACATTCAGGACCGAAACCTCACCTTACTGGCAACCGACCTCAACACCACCCTCACCACCCGCATGAATGTGGAGGCCAAAGGGTCGATGCGCATAGCCGTTCCCAGTCGTTTTTTATTGGAGACTTTAAAGTCGCTCGGTGAGCAACCGGTAACGCTCAATATGAACGAGACCAGCTACAGCATTTCCATGAGTACCGATTCGGGTGAATATCAACTGCTCGGTGAGGATCCAGCGGCATTTCCCGTCCTCACAGGGCCTGCCGAACTCCACCAGGAATTCACGATGCCCGCTCATGCATTTCTAGAAGGACTCAACCACACGCTGTTTGCGGTGAGTACTGATGAGTTGCGTTTAGCGATGGTCGGCGTTTTGGTCGACATGGACACCACCGGCGTTCATTTCGCTGCCACCGATGGCCATAAGTTGGCCACGCATTCTTGCCACATGACAGGACCCAACCTTTCAGGTAAGTTTATTTTGCCCCGCAAGGCGGTTCAGCTGCTGCGAAACCTACTTTCAGACATCTCTGGCGATATTTCACTGCGCTTCGACAGTGCCAATGCTTATTTTAATTTTGGTGAAACAGAATTAACCTGCCGACTCATCGACGCACGTTTCCCCGACTACAAAAGTGTCATTCCTACAGGCAACGACTATAAACTCATCATTTCACGTCAAAGTCTATTGAATTGCTTGAGGAGGACATCGCTCTATGCCAATAAATCGACCTACTTGATACGGGTAAACCTATCGGGCAGCGAGTTGAAGGTCGTGTCGGAAGATTCCGATTTGTCGAGTCACGCTCAAGAGTCGATTGCCTGTTCATGGGATGGCCCCGATATGTCCATCGGCTTCAACGGACGAACCTTCATCGAAATGCTGTCGAATCTTTCCTGCGATCAGGTGGTGGTGCGGTTGAACAGTCCGAACAAACCTGGACTCATTTCTCCAGCCGAGCCAGACCCCGCCTACAGCGTCATGATGCTCATTATGCCCGTGATCATGGCCTTCTACGACTAATCGAACCATTTTCGGATTAATTCGAGGCTATATTCTGGTTATCTCGGGGCTATTTTCGGCAGTTTAGGCCCTATTTGGCTATCTCGGGGCTATTTTCCAGATCCTCGCAGGCCTCCTCCTTGAGCAACCAGCTCCGCCAGCCCCAAATCGCCAGCAGGATGAATACCAAGTATTGAACCGCAATGAGTGGGTGCCCAGCGGCAAAAAATAAATACGTAAACAGCGCATTGGCCAGAATCCACAGCAGCCAATGCTCCGTATGTCGCGCCGACATGAGGTACATAGCGCCCACGGCAATCGATGAACTCATCACATCCAGAAATTTCAAAGGGTTGAGTCCCAAAAAAACGGGGACATAGGTAAACACCAGCCAAGCGGCCAACATCAAAATCACGGCAACCCACCAAGCCTTTGCAGTAGCCCGACCAATTCGACCCTCGCTGCGGGTAGTCGACCAGCGCCACCATCCATAAAGCCCCATCATACTATACCAGAAGTTAATGCCTGCGTGCGCGTATAGCGCCTGCCGATAGCTGATCCCCACCAAGAGGACCGTGCTCACCAATCCAATCGGGAAGAGCCCCACATGAGCACGTCGAGCCAGCCAAACGCTGACTAATCCCGTTAGGGTGGCCAATAGTTCTATGCCCTGTTCAACATCCACCCCAAGCACACTACAAACGGGCCTTCACTTCGACCCGCTCGAAGGCCTCAATGATATCGCCCACGCGAATGTCTTGGTAGCCCGTGAGATTTAATCCACATTCGTAGCCATGGTTCACCTCCTTCACGTCGTCTTTAAAGCGACGGAGAGAGGCCAGTTCGCCCGTATGTACGATAACCCCCTCGCGCAGCAAACGAATCTTTGAGTTGCGGGTGACCTTGCCCTCCAAAACCATACAACCCGCAATATTCCCTACACGGGTAATCTTGAATACTTCGCGGATTTCCACTGTGCCCAACACTTTTTCCTCAAAGGTGGGTGCCAACATGCCTTCCATAGCTGATTTAATCTCCTCGATGGCATCATAAATCACCGAATAGGTCCGCACATCGATCTGCTCTTGCTCAGCCAGCTTACGCACAGACGCCAACGGACGTACCTGGAAGCCAACAATGATCGCATCCGAAGCAGAGGCCAGCATAACATCCGACTCTGTAATCTGCCCCACACCTTTGTGGATCACGGTCACCATAATCTGCTCCGTACTCAGCTTCATGAGCGAATCGCTCAGGGCCTCAACCGATCCATCCACGTCGCCCTTCACCACCAATTTCAACTCCTTGAAATTGCCAATGGCCAAACGGCGGCCAATTTCATCAAGGGTAATGTGTTTACGTGTACGAATGCCCTGCTCGCGCAGCAATTGTTGGCGCTTGCTGCTGATATCGCGCGCAACCGCCTCCGATTCAGGCACGATGAGGATATCACCCGCTGTAGGGGCCGTGTTGAAACCAAGAAGCTGAACAGGCGTTGATGGCCCAGCCTCCCGAATCCGTTGTCCCCGTTCGTTGAGCATGGCCTTCACCTTGCCAAAATTAGCTCCCGCTAAGATGGGATCACCCACACTCAGGGTTCCACCTTGCACCAATACCGTGGTCACGACACCCCTGCCCTTATCGAGGCTAGCCTCAATCACTGTGCCCGCCGCCCTTTTCTCAGAATCTGCTTTCAACTCAAGAATCTCGGCTTCAAGAAGGATTTTCTCGAGCAATAAATCGACGTTCGTCCCCTTCTTCGCTGAAATCTCCTGATCTTGGTACTTACCACCCCACGACTCAACCAAAATATTCAGCTGAGAAAGCTGCTCCTTGATACGCTCAGCATCGGCGGCAGGTTTATCCATTTTGTTGAAGGCAAAAATAATGGGCACGCCAGCGGCCTGTGCGTGGCTGATGGCCTCTTTGGTTTGGGGCATGACCTGGTCATCTGCCGCGATCACCACCACAACGATATCAGTTACCTTGGCACCGCGGGCACGCATGGCTGTAAAGGCTTCGTGACCTGGCGTATCGAGGAACGTGATGTGCCGACCATCAGCGAGCTGAACAGCATAAGCACCGATGTGCTGGGTAATGCCGCCGGCCTCACCCGCAATCACATTTTCTTTGCGGATGTAGTCGAGCAATGAAGTTTTACCATGGTCGACGTGACCCATGATAGTTACAATCGGTGGACGATCGGTCATCCGGTCTGGATCATCCTCATCAATCAACTCGGGTTCACCCGCGTCGGCCGAAATAAACTCCGCTTCATAGCCAAATTCGTCGGCCACTACCGCAATCGTTTCCGCATCGAGGCGCTGGTTGATCGTCACCACCAAGCCCAACATAAAGCAATTTTGGATAATCTCGGCAACAGAAACATCCATCAACTGAGCCAAATCGCCCGTGGTGAGGAATTCAGTTACCTGTAGCTTCATTTTCTCGCCGTCGGCCAGCACTTCGTCGGCACCGCCATCTCCACGGCCCTTTCTTTTCATTCGGGCCTTAGCACCGCCCTTTCCACCACCTTGAAGTCGGGCCATGGTGGCCTTGATCTGATCCTGTATGTCCTTTTCAGAATGTTCCGGACGCGCCGGCATGGCGGGTCGTTTCCGACTTCCACCTGCAGGACGTGGCGGCGGCCCTCCTGGTCGACCACCAACGCCAGGTCTGCGGTCGCCCTGTCCAGCACCTGGGCCGCTGTTCGGCCTGTTGGGTGGCGTACCCGGACCCGCAGGACGAGCGGGCGGGGTGGGATCAGTACGCAAACGCTTTCTTTTGGTGGGATTGGTTTCGACCGAACTCGCCACCGGCTTTTTCTTCTCGAACTGTTTCAGGTCGATGCTTCCCAACACCCGCGTTCCCTGTAATTTATCGGCCTTAGCCCTGATCACATCCTCATCACCTTCCGGTGCGTCTGCTGAAGCAGACAAAGACGCTTTATGAGCCGTATCAGAAGCTGCCGTTTGTGCCCTATCACCGGCCGTTTGTGCCCTAT
Organism: Bacteroidota bacterium; assembly: GCA_005799065.1. GTDB lineage: Bacteria > Bacteroidota > Bacteroidia > UBA7662 > UBA7662 > F1-60-MAGs140. Next base: position 23,705 of record SYHW01000062.1, on the reverse strand, counting down.
CACCTGCCGTTTGTGCCCTATCACCTGAAGTTTGTGCCGTAAAACCTGCCGTTTGTGCCGCATCACCGGCCGTATGTACCCTATCACCTGAAGTTTCAGAGCCTGAATCGCTGGCAGATGCGGTTAATTCAACATCGGCAGACTTGGGCTTGTTTGAGACCGCTCCCTTCGACATTCGCGCAGCCTCAGTTGAGCTGATTGACCCATCCCCTTTCTCCTCCACATTCTTCGAAGCAGTCGATTCAGAATGCTCTGATTTAGACGCGGCTGAAGCAGTGGTGTCAACTGCAGAAACTTCCGATGAGCTTTCGCTTTCTGTCGCTATCAAAGCAGCACCGCTTTCAGCCCGACCCTCATCTGTAGTTTTGGTATCCTTGGCCTTCGCCTTACCCTCCACAAGTGGTCGCCCTTTCTCATCCATGGCAATCTTGCCCACCACTTTCAATTCTGGCTTGTCGGCGGTTAAACGGGCGGATCGGGCAGGAGCGGTAGAAAGTCCTTTCACCAAAACCTCTTGAGGCTCTGGCACAGCCGGTGCCGTGGGAACAAATTCTGCTTTAGGCGCTGGCGCCTCTTCACGCGCAGGTCGACCCATATTCAATGAAGCAGCCTGCTCCTTCACTTTGATATCCTGACCAAAATCCTTCAGCAGACGCTGATACATCTCTTCCGTGATTTTGGCGTTGGGATTCGCCTCAACCGTGTAGCCGGCTTTTGACAGGTGTTCCACCACGTGCGAAACGCTGATGTTACACTCGGTGGCTGCCTTTTTTATTCGGATGGTTCCTTCTGACATTCGGTTGGTTTGGGGTGGATGTACTGTTTTATTATTGCTTCAGCTAGGTGACCTATTCAAATTCCGCTTTCAAAACTGCCAGTACATGGTTAATTGTTTCTTCTTCAAGGTCGGTTCGGCGCACCAAATCCTGGGGATCCAGCGCCATCACTGCGCGGGCGGTATCGAGACCGATGGCCTTCAATTCATCCAATACCCAGCCCTCTATTTCATCCGCAAACTCATCTAAATTCACATCATCCTGCTCTTCAGCTTCGTCGCGGAACACATCAATTTCAAATCCAGTGAGTTTTCCGGCTAAGCGGATGTTGTGACCTGACTTTCCAATGGCCAGTGCCACTTGATCAGGCTTCAAAAACACCTTCGCCTTCTTTTGATCCGCCAACAACTCCATATAGGTTATTTTGGCTGGACTAAGCGATCGCTGAATATAGAGTTGGAGGTTATTGGTGTAGTTAATGATGTCGATGCTCTCGTTGCGCAACTCGCGAACGATGCTATGAATACGGGATCCTTTCATGCCTACGCAAGCGCCAACAGGGTCTACACGGTCGTCGTAGCTTTCAACGGCCACTTTTGCCCGTTCACCGGGCTCCCGAACTATGTTGCGAATGGTGATAAGCCCATCGAAGATTTCGGGCACTTCCAGTTCCATGAGCCGCGTCAAAAAGCTGGCGTCGGTTCGGGAAATGATGATGCGGGGTTGCCCGCCCAATGCCTCCACCTTTAGGATCACAGCACGGATGGTTTCCCCTTTGTTGTAGAAGTCTCCCGGAATCTGTTCCGACTTGGGCAAAATCAGCTCATTGCCCTCGTCATCGAGCACCATAATTTCCCGCTTCCAAATCTGGTATACTTCGCCCGTGATGATTTCACCCACTCGGTCTTGATAGCGCGCAACAAGCTTATCGCGCTCAAATTCCTGAAGGCGCTGTGCCAAAATTTGTCGTGCGGCCAAAACGGCTCTACGTCCAAAATCAACCAGCTTGATCTCCTCCGAAACTTCCTCCCCCACTTCAAAATCGGGCTCTATGCGGCGGGCCTCGGAAAGTGAAATTTTGTCGAATTCACCCACTTCTTCTGAATCGTCCTCCACTACCTCTCGGTTCCGCCAAATTTCTAAGTCGCCTTTCTCCACGTTGAGGATGATGTCAAAATTTTCATCAGTACCATATTTCCGCTTCACCATGGTACGAAAAACGTCGTCCATAACCCGCATCATAGTGGCTCTGTCAATATTTTTTAGCTCTTTGAATTCGCTAAATGAACTGGTTAAATTGATATTCATCATGGTTTTATGAATTACATCTGGATGATAACACGTGCATATTCAATCTCATTAAAGGGTATGGTTATGGATGGTTCGCTATCAGGCGCTTTGGTTTTATTCTTTTTGGCTCCGGCTGTGATCGCGCGAAGGGTTAGCTCATCTTCCTGCACCGACAGCAGCTCGCCCTTAACGTCTTCTAAACCCGATTTAAAACGTACGTGCAACTGTCGTCCTATATGTTTGGGGAATTGACGCATGATTTTCATGGGAGCGTCTGCACCCGCCGAGCTCACTTCGAGCACATAAGCCGGCACCTCCTCCATCAACTCCAACTGTTCGCCAATTTCTCGGCTTATTTTTGCGCAAAAATCAACATCCACGCCCTCATCTCCATCAAGCAGAACCGTTACCCGCCGCAAATCGGCTGCCACCTTCACCCCCACCAGGAAGTGCGAGGCACCTACCAAACGGTCGGTTAAAAAAGCAGTGATGAATTCCGTTAATTGATGGTGGTTCATAGACATCGAAAAAGAAGGGGGACCGAAGCCCCCCTATCAAAACTGCCGCAAATATAGGAAAATAAATGCAAAACCACATTGAACTGTGGGCTATATTTGCAATTGTGCCTTTCACTTTTATGGCAGGCAACCCGTTTAATACAGGCAATCATTTATGATCGAAGTTCAATTTAACGACCTTCCAGACAAACCCACCCTCACATTGGAACGTTCCGTTGATGGTTGGCGGAAACCAGGCCGAGAGGTTCAATATGAACTCATCCGTTGCGATGGTGCTGTTTATGTGCGCATACAAGGCAAAAATTACGCCACGCGCATCCATAAGTCAGAAAACGGATCATTGGTTGTTTCGGTCGATGGCCTACCCATATCCCTCCAATTAACCACCGAGCGCGATCGCCTTTTGAACAAAATGGGCCATTCTGCTGGAGCGAATTCCCAAAAACAAGATTTAAAATCCCCCATGCCCGGCATGGTTCTCAAGATTTTGGTGAAAGTGGGAAATCAGGTGACCAAAGGCGACCCATTGCTGATCCTGGAGTCCATGAAAATGGAAAATGTACTAAAAGCAGCACATAACGGGGTAGTGGCCGACATTTCTGCCCAAGAAGGAACATCGGTTGAAAAAAACCAACTGCTGCTGCGTTATCAGTAATTTGTCACTGCAGACCGGCGACAACAAAAACAAACCAAGCTGGAACCCAACAAAAACAAACCAAGCTGGAACCCAACAAAAACAAACCAAGCTGGAACCCAACAAAATGAAAAAGGCTAACTCAATGAGCCAGCCTTTTTCATTAAAGCAATCGAGCAAATTTAGCGAGGGGCACCCATACGGGTCATGGCGCAACGGAAACCAATATCGCTGCGGCTCATATCCTCATCGAGGTAGCGCCGCGTAGATGGATTTAACCAATGCGGCATATCTTTCCATGATCCACCTTTGTATACACGGCGACGAGCATTCAACATACTGCTGCGGTCCGCATCAATGTTCTCCGTATTACCACCAAACTCATCAGAACCTTCAGTCACAGCAACTTCACCCTCACTAACCACAGTTTCAACTCCAGCTCCGTCATCCTCTGAAATCAGGTCCAACGGACCAGGAATCGTATATCGCTTAGGATCACGTTCTTTGATGAGTCGTCCAGTACTGTCTTTAGAAAATTGACGCGTTTCGACATCTCTCTTGGTCAATAATAATGCGTGACCATAAGCACCATTGAACTCATCACTTTCTTCTGAAATTACAGATCGAAACTCATCAGCCACCCATTCATTTACATTACCTGCCATGTTATACAGACCAAAATCATTAGGCCAGTAAGCGTTAACTGGGCCTACGGGCGCAGCATTATCATTCAGTCGACCCGCTACGCCCATATAATCACCCTTATCCCGTCGGTAATTAGCCAACATTACCCCTTGCTTCTTACCATAGGGGAAGCGCAACTGGTTGCCATTCCATGGGTAGTTTCTATACTCCACAACATTTTCTGCAATAGAATTGCCAACATGACCAAATGCAGCATATTCCCACTCCATCTCACTTGGAAGTCTGTACGGCGGCAAAAGCAAACCATCTTCCCAACGAATATTACGTGTTTCCGAACCGGGCGCTAAATTGGGTCTCAACTTATTGTTAGCTGGCTTATAAAGGCCAGCCAAATATGCATCTGTCGTGAAATTATCGTCTGCCTTCTGTTTCGGACTATGCTTGATATAACCATTATCGATAAGAATCTGCTCGTTCACGCGGTCGGTTCTCCAGGAGCAAAAATCCATCGCCTGACGCCAGCTCACACCGACCACTGGATAGTTTGAAAATGCTGGATGACGTAAATATGTACTCACATACTGCTCATTAAAGTCGACTTCGCTCCGCCAAACATTGGTGTCGGGCAATGCCGCATCATAAATCTCAGGATTGGTTTCTTCAAACACTCTATAAACCCAAAAAAGGTACTCCAAATAGGATTGGTTCGATACCTCTGTTTGATCCATATAAAAAGATGGAACAGAAACATTTCTCATGTTTTGATCGTGATCAAGGGTACTTGCCTGAGGTGCCATTCCCATTGTGAAGCGTCCCCCTTCAATTAAAACCAAACCAGGGCCAGTAATTTGTTCTTGCGCAACCACTTCAAAACCACCATTAACAGGATCATTTAAATTCCATCCTGTAGTACTGGATCTTTGCTTAGAGCAAGAAATAAAGGTTACAGTAATTAAAATCAGAGAGAAATAATTTTTTAACATTGGATTAGAATGAATACGTCTTTAAAATTTGGGACAAGGTATGGCTTGGAGAACCCTCTTCGGTCCTCTTCCACGATCATAAGGTTCGAGTTGTATCCCCAGCGAAATTTCATGCGAGCCCAAGGCAGCCGCTTTCAAAGCCGAAGAGGTCATATCATAACTATAGCCAAAACGAAAAACACCCTGTTGTAGACCCAGTAGGAATATCATCGACTCCAAACCCGTTGAAGTTGTTGTTCGCGTTTGATATTGTTGAACCGCCCTAAACCACAAGCCTCCAACTAAAGGGCCCTTATTGACATAGGCGCCAACATTCAATTGATTCGAGGGACCTTGGGTCATGTAAATTACATTTGGAGAAATGATCGTTGCTGGTGAACGGTATGAGGTCTTCGGCAATTCAATGTTTAATCCAGCATGTGCAGTATAGCGTCTCGGCCATTTGACCTCCGCTTCGGGAATTAACGACTGATTCGGCTCGGTAAGGTGATGCACAGACCCGCCAAAAAATATCTTTTCAGAATGGATCATCATGCCTGCGCTAAAATCATGCATGTTGGCATTGGACAAGCCCTGATTGGGCAAAATTTCAGATGTTACGCCTGAGATTACCCCCGTGCGCGCATCAATTTGATCCGGGAAGATGAGTGACTGCCAATTCAAACTGCGTTGGGCATACTGGTACTGAAAACCTGTTTTAAGGGCAAGCGAGCGCGACAATTTCAAATGATTGGAATAAACCAATGCCAAATGGGTCGATTTAAAACTACCGGCACCCATTCGGTCTGACATCACCTGAATTCCTACACCACCGTATAATGAGGGCACAAATTGATCGTAAGAAGCGGAATAGGTCACAAAATCACCCGCCAGCGAAGGCCACTGGTTGCGGTAATTCATGGTCACCCGAGGGCCAATTGAAGAACCCGCAAAGGCGGGATTCAGATAGATTGGATTCGCGTAAAATTGAGAAAATGCAACATCCTGAGCGATCAATCCCAAAGGGACAATGAAAGCTAACAGGAAGAGAGATGGCAGGAGACGTAGTTGCATAATATAGTCGAACGGCAAAAATTGTTTATTTTCTTGAGATTAGCAATACTTCAGAAAAAAAATGTTGGCCAGCCCAACCAAACAATAACCCCCCGTTTTTTCGTTTATTGTGACACTTACTTTTGAGACGCGCACTTGGGATCTGTAAAACTCGCTTTTCATTATTCGTTATGAGCAATAAATTATGAGCAATAAAACCACCATCAACCGATTGCTTTTAATGGTATTGATGAGCGCCGCAGTTCATTCGGGCCTATTGGCGCAAACAGACGAGTCATTGGGGACAAAAATAATCTGGCAGAAGTCGATTCAACCCGACTCAGCCTGGGCCGGACTCAACCGCATCCTACAGTGTGCCACTTGCTCCTATTCAGATCACCAAATCGGAGAACCCTTGATCAAGGGCAGTATAGCGGGTACTTTTGCGTTGTCGCTATCCAACCTGGTTTTCGAAGGCCTCGATGATCTGGACGCGGCAGCCGTTGCCTTATTCGACTTGCCCGCTGAATGTACGATCGAGCAAGTGTACACTTTTGAACGGGGAGAATCCTACACCCACTACAGCATACGTCCGCTGCGTCGTTTGGCCTCAGGCGTTACGGAGCGCCTCACCCACTTCAGACTCGATCAAAAATCGGTGTCCTCACCCTTCAATCACACCGAGCCTGAAAGAAGTGCATCCTCATTCGCAGGTCAATCGAAACTTGCCCAGGGTCGCTGGTACCGTCTTGGCATTCCAACCACAGGAATTTACCGCCTTACCCCCGAATTTTTGTCGCAACTCACCGGGGAACCCGCTGCCAATATTGACCCGCGCACGATAAAAGTTTATGGTGATGGCGGGGGGATGCTCCCCGAAAACAACATGCAATTTCGGTACGACGACCTCGTAGAAACCCCCATCTATGCGGTGGGTGAACAAGATGGGCGCTTGGATTTGGGCGATTTCTTCCTGTTTTATGCCGGTGGCGCTCATACCTGGACACACGATGTGGCGGGACAAACCTGGCGCTACCAAACCAACATCTACGCCGACACCAGCTTTTGTTTCCTGACCTTTGGTGGCAGCAGTGGGGCGCGGATCGCCCAGGAAACCACAACGGCTGTGGCAACGCAAACCACTTCGGAAGGTGATTTTATGCTGGCCTACGAGCAAGATCTCAAAAACCTTATCAAAAGTGGTCGCACCTGGTATGGGGAGGAATTTGACCTCATCACACAGCGAACATTTCCCTTCAGCCTTCCGGTTTCGCCCTCAGGACCTGTCAGCATCCGCACCCATTTGGCCGCACGTTGCTTCAGCACCCCCTCTACATTCAATTTGAGCCAGGCTGGCATCCCGCTCGGAAGCTTGAGTTTGCCGCAGGTGTCGCCCGACTACACCACACCTTATATGGCGGAAGGCGTACTGTCTACCCAAATGAGTTTGACGGGCAACAGCCTGAATCTTACACTTCAATACAATAAACCAAACAGCAGTGCCATTGGATGGCTCGACCGCATAGAAGTGGTGGGAAAGCGCCCACTTACCGCCCCAGCAACCGGTCAGGTGACTTGGGTCGACTACCCCATGGGCGTTTCGACAGGAAGTGTCACCGCTTACCGAATAGCCGGGTTGTCGTCCGACGCCCTGGTGTGGGACGTAACGCAGGTCGATTCGATTAAATCTCTTCAGCATGTGGATGGTGGGAACGGCACACGGACATTCACAGCCCATAGTGGATCGCTGAGGCGTTTCGCTGTGTTCCAGGGCAGTTCATTTCCCCTTCCGGTAGCAGCGGGTACGGTAGCCAACCAAAACCTCCACGGCACAGCACCCATGGACATGGTGGTGGTTGCGGCACCTGAGTTTCGGGTTCAGGCCGAACAAATTGCTGAAATCCACCGGCAAAAGGACCAGCTTTCGGTCATCGTGGTGACGCCCGCTGAACTCTACAACGAGTTTTCCTGTGGCAGGCAAGACCTTGTGGCCATCCGCAGTTTTATGCGGATGCTTTATACGCGGGCTGCGGGGGGTTCAACCACTGCCCCACGCTATATGCTCTTGTTCGGGTCGGCCTCCTACGACTACAAAAATAGGGTAGCGGGCAATACGAATTTGGTGCCCACCTACCAAAGCCGAAACAGCAGTAGTCCGGTCAATAGCTATTGTTCCGACGCCTATGTGGCACTGCTCGACGACTGGGAAGGGGGCTTTGGAGAAGGTGGGGGCGACCGAATGGACGTGGCCGTGGGTCGTCTTCCCGCACGCTCCGTTCAACAAGCCAAGGAAATGGTCGATAAAATTAACCGCTACCTCCACCCCAACGCGCGGGGTGACTGGCAAAATCGGGTGATGCTGGTGGCCGACGATGGCGACGGAAATCTCCACCTCAGCGATATGGAGGACATGGCCAAAATTTGGGATACCACCTACACGCCTGCAATTGTTCAAAAAGTCTATTTGGATGCCTATCGGCGAGATTCGCGGCCGGGCGGCAACCGCTACCCAGAGGTGAACCGCGACATCAACGCCCGCATGACTCGTGGCGCACTTGTGGTCGGTTATATGGGGCACGGTGGCGTGAATGGATGGGCAGAAGAGCGCATTGTGACCTTGCCCGAAATCCGGGAATGGAAATCGGAGGGCCGCCTGCCCCTCATGGTTACCGCCACCTGTGAATTCACCCGATTCGACAACCCGGGTGGGCTCAGTGCAGGTGAAGCCGTTATGTTGAACCCTATGGGTGGTGCGATCGCATTGATGACCACCACCCGCATCACATTCACGTTCGGCAACAAAATGCTCAGCACACGCCTCTACCGAGACGAGTTGTTTCGCATGGGGCCAAACGGACAAAAGCCCACCATGGGGGAGGTATTTATGCGGGTTTCTAATTCCGATTTGGGGTCCATCAACACGCGAAACTTTACCCTCCTGGGCGACCCCGCTCTGCGACTGGCCTATCCAAACGACGGCATTGACCTCACCCGAATCAACAATGTTCAGGTAACCCCCTATGGAGATACCCTCAAAGCTTTAGCGCTTGTGCGCATCGACGGGGAAATTGTGGATGCACAGACTGGTCTTAAGCGCACAAACTTTCAGGGCGAATTGGTGCCTTCGGTCTTTGATAAACCCATAAGCGTTCGAACCTTGGGAAACAGCAGTGACTCTCCCCCGACCTCCTATCCCGAATACCGAAATCTACTCTATCGCGGACGTGCGGGCATACAGAATGGGGATTGGTCGTTCAGTTTTGTAGTGCCACGCGATATAGCCTACCAGTACGGGCCCGGTCGCATTAACCTGTATGCTAAAGGATCGTCGGGCGATGCAGCGGGCGACTACCGCGAGGTCATTGTGGGTGGTACGACCACCACGGTGACTCTCGATACCCAAGGCCCACAGATTCGCCTCTATATGAACAACCGCAGTTTCCGAGATGGCGGCATCACCGATGCCAATCCACTTTTTCTGGCTGATTTATTCGACAGCAGTGGCATCAACACCGCCGGCGCAGGGATTGGTCGCGACATCACCCTCATACGCAATGGAGAGGTGAACAGCCCGATCATTCTCAATCAATTTTACGAGTCAGCACTCGACGATTACACCCGTGGTGAAATTCGCTATCCATTCTTTCAACTGGATCCGGGCCCCTACCAACTCAATATGAAGGTATGGGATGTGCACAATAATTCTTCTACGCATTCCCTCTCTTTTGTAGTGGTTGATGCGGAACGCCTGCTTGTTTCTCGCCTCATCAACTACCCAAACCCCTTCTCGAGCCAAACCACATTCCAATTCGACCACAACCGGCCTGGGCAGCCGCTGGAAGTGGGGATTGAGATTTACAATACCCTTGGGCGCAGGGTGAAGTCTATCCGCAGCAACATTCAAACGGAGGGCTATTCCGACAACAGCCTCAGCTGGGATGGCTTGGACGACTACGGCAATTTCATGGGGAATGGTGTGTATGTTTATCACCTTTGGATCCGCACGGCCAGTGGCGAGTCGGCCTCCGAGTCCCAAAAACTTGTAATTTTGCGCTAATTGTCTTTTTTCAACCCCTGTCTATTTACTGTTTTGCGTACACCCAACCCCTTGACCATGAAATTATCTGCAGGATTCTTCCTTCCGACCCTGATCACCGCCTCGTTTTTGTTCCAAAGTCCCTTGTGGGCACAGATTACACCCGGACAATTGGGAGGGGGTAACCTAAACACCATCACCACTGCCGTTCCTTTCCTGCTGATTTCGCCCGATGCCCGGGCCGGTGCCATGGGTGAAGTTGGGGCAGCTACCCAACCGGATGTGAACAGCATCCACTGGAATGGTGCAAAATTAGCTTTTGCCGAAGACAATTTGGGGATTGGCATCAACTACAACCCCTGGTTGCGCAACCTCGTGCCGGATATTAGCTTGTCTTATGTGAGTTTTTATAAGCGCCTCGACAAAATGCAGACCATCGGTGGCTCACTCAGGTATTTTTCTCTGGGCGACATCACCTTCACCGACATCACAGGTCAACAAATCGCCACATTCAAGCCCAATGAATTTGCGGTAGACGGGGTTTATTCGCGCAAATTGGGTGATAAATTCAGTATGGGGATCGGATTGCGCTACATCTATTCGAATTTGGCGGCCGGCCTCGATCAAAACCAACAAACCATCCCCGGGCAATCATTTGCAGGTGATTTATCGGCCTACTACTGCACCCCTGCCACGGTGATGGGTAAGGATGGGGAGATCGCATTTGGGGCCAGCATCACCAATTTGGGTGCCAAAATTGCCTATTCGGAATCTGGAAATACGAACTTCCTTCCCACCAATTTGCGTTTGGGCACAACGGCAACAGCACAAATCGACGCGTTCAATCGCCTCAGCGTTTCGCTCGACCTCAACAAACTGCTCGTGCCCACTAATCCCATCTATGCCCGCGACAGCAGTGGTCGGCTGATCCCTAATCCACAGGGTGGTTGGGAGATTGAGAGGGGGCAAGATCCCAATTCCAAATCGGTATTGGAAGGCGTCTTCTCATCGTTTGGTGATGCACCAGACGGCGGATTGGAAGAGTTGCGCGAAATTAATTTATCGCTTGGACTCGAGTATTGGTACAACAATGTATTTTCCCTCCGAGGCGGCTACTTCTATGAGCATCCAACCAAAGGCGGTCGTCAGTTTATGACCATGGGTGCCGGTCTACGCTATCAGGTGTTCCACATCAATTTCGCTTATCTTGTTCCTACTACGCGCTTGCAGGGTGGGCACCCGCTCGAAAATACCCTGCGATTTGGTCTCAACTTCGATTTGGCTGCATTTGCCGCAGGCGAATAATTCTTGCGATGATTCACGGGTTTGAATTTGGCGTCTTTCAGGAAAACACCTATCTGGTGTATGATGAACACGGAAATACGCTGATTGTTGACCCTGGTTGTCAGTACCCTGAGGAGCAACAGGCGCTTACAGAGTTCATCACCCAAAATGGTCTGCGTCCTGCCCGCTTGCTCAATACCCATTGCCACATCGACCACATCCTGGGAAATGATTTTGTGTTTCGGACCTATGGCCTTAAGCCTTGGATCCACCGCGACGATGAGGCTGATTTGAACCGGCTGACTGCCTATGCTCCTGTTTTTGGGATACAGGCAACGGCTTCTCCATCCCCCGAAGGCTACTTGGCGGAGGGTGATGTCATTGAGCTCGGTGAATTGATCCTCAAGGTGCGCGAGGCACCCGGACATTCATCGGGTAGCTTGATTTTTATCAATGATAAGGAGGAGTGGGTCTTGGGTGGTGATGTGCTCTTTCAGGGAAGCATCGGCAGGACTGACTTGCCCGGAGGGAATTACAATACCCTGATGGCATCCATCCACCGTTGCTTGATGACCTTACCCGATGCCTACACCCTTTATTCGGGCCATGGACCCGCTACCCAAATCGGTCAGGAGCGGCTGAACAACCCATTCATCAACAACGGCACGACAGGCCGTATGGCGGAAGGCTAAATGTAATGGTCAACCCCCTTTACCTCTAAAGACTATGTTGGTCGGTCGCCTGATGCTCCTCTTCCTTTTCGCCTTGAGCGTGGAATGGGCGAATGGGCAAAGCCAAGCCTCACAAACCTATTTCGGCAAAAACCGCATCCAATTCAAATTTTATGAGTGGTCGATGTTGGAAAAAGATAATGTACAAGTCTATTTCCATATGGAGGCCGATGAACTGGGTCGTTATACCCTGGCCACGGCACCCGATCAAATTCGTGAAGTTGAGGAGTTGCTTGGCTATCGCTCCGATGATCCCTACCAGGTTATTGTTTACCAAACCCACAATGACCTCAAGCAATCGAATTTGGGATTCGACCTGGATCAATACAACCGTGGTGGATTAACCCGCCTCGGGGGCAATAAGGTGGTGGTCTGCTACCACCAAGAGCGCGAAAAATTCCATGAGGAGCTGCGCCGCGGGGTGGCACGTGTGCTGATCGAAGAGATGCTCTATGGGGGGCGCCTCACCGAGCGGGTCCAAAATTCGGCCTTGATTTATTTGCCCGATTGGTATGAACAGGGTCTGCTGGCCTACATCCAATCGGGTTGGCATTTCGAGCGCGACAACCGCCTGAGGCAGCATTTGAAAGACGGGGGCGTGCGTCGGTTTAGTCAGCTCATCAACCGCGACCCGGAACTCGCTGGTGTGAGTTTTTGGCACTACATCACCGAACGCTATGGGGCTTCCTCGCTCTCCAACGCACTCTACCTCACTCGGGTGAACCGTGATTTCCGCAGCGGCATGGCCTATGTGACGGGTACCAAAATGAAAACCATCGGCAAAGACTGGTTGAGTTATTATACAGAACGCTTTGCACAAGACGACTCGGGCCGAACAGATCCCAAGATCGACAGCCTTTTTCGTCCTCTTTGGCGCCGTGCAGAAACTGTAGGATTGGCCTTGCATCCGAAGGGTCGCCTACTGGCCCGCATGGAACAGAAAAACGGGCTGTGCCGGCTAACGGTTGAAGAGTTGAGCACGGGTAAGATCCTGTTTAAACAACGCACTGGGGTGAAGTGGCAGGCCTTAGCACCCGGAGCAGCGGAGCCCTTGATGGCTTGGCAACCCGGCACTGAACTGCTTCACTATTTCTATGAGGCGAAGGGGCGCATTCGATATGGACAACTCAGCTGGAAAGCCTCTGGAGAGCAGGAGCGAACGGATATACTTTTGACCGGAGTGGATCAGATCAATAGCCTTGATATGCACCCTTCTGGTCGATACTTGGTTTTTTCGGCACGGAAAAAGGGTCAAAATGACTTGATGGCATTTTTCCCCAAATCACGCACTTTTCAACCGCTCACTTTCGATTTGTGTGATGAGTTATCGCCCCGGTTTCTCACCGACGAATGGCTGCTCTACACCGCTGTGCCCTGCGGCGACTCGCTAAACCCCAATCTGTACTCCGATTTGTTTGCCGCCCGAGTTACGGATGTGCGCATCGACACCGTGGTGAACCTTACCCAATCTTTGGGCGTTTCGGAACGATCTCCGCGACGAATCGACAGCGCCCGATTTGTTTTTCTGTCTGATGCATCGGGCATTCCTTCGCGTTATTTTGCCCGTATCGATTTTGTCGCTGAGCCATCTTTTATCGCTGACCCATCTCTTATCACTGACCCATCTCTTATCACTGACTCATCTCTTATCACTGACTCATCCAATGTCGCCGATTCGACCGAACAAGAAAATCCTTTTCGAGCTGCTGAGCCCCTAACTCCGCTAAGTTCAGCAAGGGCAATGCCTAGCCTCAGCCTGTTGGATTGTGGTCGCGCCTCCGATCCCATCCTTCGCTTGCACACTGGCCTGCCCGGTAGCTTTTGTTTGGAGGAGTTTCAGCGACCGAACTTAGGGAGTCTATTGAACCTACAACTCCGTGAGCCGGCGGCTAAAGATTTGAACCCTGTTCCGGCACCCCCAACCAGGCTGCGCGCAGAACAAGCAGGGTATTTAGGTGGTCTGATCTCAAAAAGTGCATCAGGTAGCCTGTCTAAGTCATCCAACCGGGCTTTCGGCCAGAGGCCCACAGCTGCCTTGCAGGGGTCGGGACTCGTCGACAACAGGCAGTTTGGCGCCACGGCCCAGCTCGATGCCACCGGCGATTCTGCATCGGCCTACAGCTACCTCCCTCCTGCTCGTTATCCCCTGCTCGAGATTGAAGTGCCGACCAGCGATAGTGTATCTTCATTCATCTTGGTTGAGGAACCTGAATTCGCGATCAAAGAGAATCCATTGGAACGGGCTGAACGCGACAAACAGCGCAGGATTCAGCCTTATGTTCCGGCCATGGGCATAGAGTTTATGGTTTCACAGGCCGGTAACACCTTGTTTCAACCTGATATGCCATCGTTCACCATCTCCACCATCAACAACTTACAGGGTTTAGGAGGTGGATTCATCTTTAAAGGCAGTGCATCAGACCTTTTCGAAGATTACCGCATCAGTGCGGGTGCGCTTATGGCCGGCAGTTTGGGTGGCAATCAGTATTTTGTGATGTACGAGTCGCTCAAAAAGCGAATCGATCGAAAGTTCATGCTCGTTCAAGGACGCTCTGTGCAACAGGGCGAACCCACCACCGTTTTTGGCCCGACTACATACCGTCGCAACCTGCTCGAGGGCTTGAGTCAATTTTCTTTTCCTTTCCATCGCTATGCCAGTCTTCGCATATCGGGGATGTACCGAACGGAACGTCAAATGCCGCTGTCTACAGACCTGTATAGCATTTATCGATCAGGCACGCTGAATCATTTAGCTGCGATCAAGACAGAGTTCGTCTACGACAACACCCGCGACCTCGGCCCCAACCTGCTGAGTGGTACGCGATGGAAATTATCGCTCGAATCCTATGCTTTGTTGTCGCCCCGCGCCGCTCCAATGAATCTGCTTCAACTCGATTATCGACGGTATATACGCCTCTATAAAAACATGATCTGGACAGGTCGCACGCATGTAGCGGCGGGCTTGGGTGGACAAAAAACGCTCTTTTTATTGGGTGGTGTGGAAAACTGGCTTCTACCCCAGCGCGACAATCTTCTGCCTCCTCCTGCTAATGAATCTTTTGCCTATGAGGCTTTGGCCGCCCCTATGCGTGGGTTCTGGCAGAACAGCCGCAATGGTTCCAACCTGGCACTTTTCAATACCGAGATTCGTTGTCCACTTGTGCAAGTGCTGTCGCGCACGCCAATTGCCTCAGAATTTTGGCGGAATTTTTCGTTGATCAGTTTCTTTGATATGGGTACGGCCTGGAGTGGGGTGAACCCATTTGCCGAAGAAAATCCATTGAATGTTCGCTTTTATGAAAACGGACCGGTTCGTGTGAAGGTCATCACCAGCCGCGACCCCATCCTGATGGGCTATGGCTACGGCTTGAGGATGCGGGTCTTGGGCTATTACCTGCGAATTGATCGGGCACAGGGTATTGATGATGGTCAACGCCTGCGTCGGGTATGGCATTTCTCACTCAATTTTGATTTTTGATTTCAGTGCTTGCGCTCGATGCACCGCTTGCGCCCGGTTCGGTGCTAAGCGCCTGGCTCAGTGCTAGTGCCTCTTGAGCCGTTTGCGCCCGATGCACCGCTTGCGCCCGGTTCGGTGCTAAGCGCCTGGCTCTGTGCTAGTGCCTCTTGAGCCGCTTGCGCCGCTGAGAAATCCCCTGACCAATGCCAATTGCGCCAATATGTACGTCCCCATGACCGTGAGCCTGGCTCCAGGAAACGGCGCAACGAATTTTTCGAAGGCCAAAACTGTATCGGAAGCGACAAACAAGGTGGCTCCAAGGGTAAGGAGAACAGATGGCCCCCAACCCGCATGGGCTGAATCGGAGGATCGGTTGCGAACAAAGTTCGAGAGCGCCAATAGCCACATCAGGCTGATTACGGCCATATAGATCAGCACAGGAATCAGCATTGCGCCCAGGCCAGGGTAGAGTAGATACAGAACACCCAAAGGAATCAGGATGGCTGGCCATGACTTTTGGTCGACCCATGGAGCGGGCGATGTACTCGTGTTCGATCGATGGCGTTGCACAAACAAAAACAAAGAGACATACAAAAGATGCGCGCAAAGGAACGATGACAGCCCGGCCACAAAAAAACCTTCTTCCGGGCGCGTGAGGAGCGCATCACCGATGCCTGAAAGCACCAAGGCCCCGATGAGCATCCGGATGGCTGTCGTTCTCTGCTGCGATCCTATGGTTTGCCGGTATACGGCAAGGATCAACAGCGGCATCAACAAAACCTTGCTGAGGGGCACGAATGGCCCGGGAAAGAACCTCAGGAGCACCAAATGCAGTAAGCCCATAAAGACATAGCTTCCATACACAGAAACACCTATTTCAGTTCTATTTGTTATTGAATGATTCATAATCATGTGTTTAAACAACATTATACTTTCTCAAAAATTGGGGATAAATAAACGCTCTGCTATCGGATTTCTTGTTCTGCTATCGGATTTCTTGTTCTGCTATCGGATTTCTTGCCCTACTGCCTGAAAATCCAATAAAACAGGATGCTGACCGTCAAAATTAAGCGGATGCCTTCCCAGGTGATGGCTGAACGGTGCTTCTCGAGAATCATGCCCAAGGTGGCTGCCGTGGCGAAGATCCAAATGGCCAGCCCCAGCCGTTCATACAAGCTTGACTGTTCGTATCTAAACAGAAAATAGGTGGAGGCGCCAAGTAGAAATAAATAGTGCATCAACACATATAAATTGATCCAGATACCCGACGAAGGCTGTGCAAGACCGGATGAAAGGGTTTGATCAGAACTATTGCGATGATCAGAAATATGGGGAGGATTTGTTGCATTCAGCGGACCCCTGGGGTGCCAACCCGGACGACCAAAAAGCACGCGAACTACCTCACGCCAACCCTGTGCGGCCTTCAGATCCTGAGTAATGGTGTTCAAGTGGGCTACCTGTGCATAGACCGGATTCCATGAATTTACGGGCGCCGTAATACCGTATACCACGGGTGCCCGTTCAGGCTCAAATGTTCCAAAGAGCTTATCCCAGATGATCAAAGACCCGGCGTGGTTTTTATCGATATACTCGGGGTTGCGCCCATGATGCACCCGATGGTGAGAAGGCGTGTTGATGATGTATTCGAGCCAGCCCATTTTATCGATATACTGAGTGTGGATCCAAAATTGATACAGGGTGTTGTAGGCCATCAGCAGCAGAAACCAATATGGATGAAAGCCCAAAAAAGCAAGCGGAGCATAGACAGCAGCGGTGAATACTTTTTGAAAGGCCCCCTGCCTCAGGGCCACAGATAGGTTGTAGTACTCGCTTTGGTGGTGCACCACATGACCAGCCCAGAAAAGGTTCACCTCATGACTCCAGCGGTGTGCCCAATAGTAGCAGAAGTCGACCAAGAGAAAGAGACCCAGGAGCGACCAACCGTTGATGGGGAGCGTTGTGAGGCGGAAATGCTCATAGACTCCGTAGTATAAGGCCACGCTCACCACTTTAAAAAATACACCAGAAACCTGCTCCGTGATCCCACAGCTGATGTTCGTGAGTGCATCGGCGAGGCGGTAAACACCCCCTTTTCTGAAGCGATCCCAGGCCACTTCGATCCCGATCAGGATAAAGAAAACGGGGATGGAAAGCACAATGGGGTTGAGGCTCATGCGCTGTACAGATTATTTCATGAAAGGCCCATAAATATCGTATTTTTGCAGGATAATCCGATTCGAATATGAAACCCACGTTTTTACTGCTCGGAAATATTGGCGGGACGGAGCTCATTCTGATCCTTTCAGTGATCCTTATATTTTTCGGTGCCAAACGAATCCCCGAATTGGCTCGGGGCTTAGGGAAAGGCATCAGGGAGTTTAAAGATGCCTCTTCTGGGGTGCGCCGCGAAATTGAAGAGGGTATAAACACCCGGACCGAAGAACCCAAAGAAGGGCGTCCTTGAACACCTATCAACAGTTATCGGGCCTTCAGCGCGCGTTGAGGGCTGGAAACCTGTGCTGCGTAGATGTAGTGCGGGCATTCCTCAAAAGAATTCATGAGCGTCCGGAAATCAACGCCTTTTTGGAGGTGTATTCGGATGAGGCCCTGGAGCGGGCGGCTTGGCTGGATGCAGAGCATGCAGCCGGTCGATGGTATCCGCTCAGTGGGATGGTGGTGGCGCTCAAAGACAACATCGCCTACAAGGGGCACCGTTTTAGTGCCTCTTCGAAGATATTGGAGGGTTTTGAATCGCTTTTTTCGGCCACTGCCACGCAGCGACTTTTCGATGCCGGAGCTATTTTTATTGGTCGGGTGAATTGCGATGAATTTGCCATGGGCTCGTCGAATGAAAACTCCGCCTTTGGGCCCGTATTGAATCCGCTCGATCCACAGCGTGTTCCGGGAGGCTCCTCGGGTGGATCGGCCGCAGCTGTTGCCGCTGGATTTTGTCATGCCGCCCTCGGCAGCGATACAGGTGGCTCGATTCGGCAACCCGCTGCCTATTGTGGGGTGGTCGGTCTCAAACCAACCTACGGTCGGGTTTCGAGGCACGGATTGATTGCTTTTGGCTCGTCGTTCGATCAAATTGGCCCCATCACCCACAGTGTAGAAGATGCGGCCCTGCTCACTGAAATCATGGCGGGGGCCGACGAATACGATGGTACCTGCAGTACACGCCCCGCAACCGAATGCCGGATGACAACGCAGACCGAGGCAAAGTTTCCTCTGAAACTGGTGGTATTGGAGGATTTAGAAGATTCCGGCGGACTTGATCCTCAGATGTTTGAGGCCTACCAAAATCTATTGGTGCGGTTAAAAGCAGAAGGCCATGAAATAATCACCCGGAGCCTACCCGAACTTAAATACAGCATCCCCACCTATTATATTCTGGCCACAGCCGAAGCCAGCTCGAATTTGTCGCGCTACAGCGGGGTGCATTTCGGTTATCGAAATCCGGAGGCCACAACTTTGGAATCGACCTACAAAAAATCGCGCACCGAGGGTTTTGGCAAGGAAGTTCGCCGCCGAATTATGCTGGGTACTTTTGTGCTGAGCGAAGCCTACTACGATGCGTATTACAGTAAAGGACAAAAGGTACGTCGCTTACTGCGCGACAAATCGTATGATCTGCTTCAAGGAGCTGACGCCCTTCTGTTACCCACTACTACGGGGGCAGCTTTTCGTTTTGGGGAAAAATCAGACGACCCTATTCAAATGTATAAGGAGGATATGTTCACGGTTTTGGCTAATTTGAATGGATTCCCCGCGGTTTCCATTCCCTTTGCTCTGAACAATGAACAATTGCCATTGGGTATGCAGCTCATGGGCAGACCTTGGGAAGAAGGTAAGCTCTTGTCGATGGCATCTCAAATCCAACCCATTCAAGTTGTTTCAACTCCGCTTGGTGCATAACTTTTATGGTCATCCGTTGGTGAAGTAACACGCATCCCCTATTTTTATTTCCTGATTACCCTCCTAGTCCCAGAAGTTTCGCCTATGTTCGACGATGATGAAGATGACGATGCCTCAACATCGGATGAATACATAACAGAATTGCTCGAACGCTACCATTCGTCGATCGCCAAGGGCGTTACCCCATTCTTCATGGAGGATGAATTGAGCAGTTTGTGTGATTATTTTCTTGAAATGCAGGACCTGGAGCAAGAGGAAGTGGTGGTCGAAATGGGCCGTGATTTATACCCCGAGTCTAACTTTTTTTTGATCCGAAAGGCCAATCTTCTGCTTGATCGGGATTTGGTTGATGAGGCGGAGGAACTGATCGGTCAGGTCCGCGAAACGGGTGAACAAGACATGGAGTTTTACCGCGTGCACGGGCGGATTCATCTGCTTAGGGGTGAATGGGAAAAAGCCGAGGCCTTTTTAAAAACAACTTTAGAATTGTCGGGCAATGCTGATATGCTCACAATGGGCATTTTGGCTGGGATCTACAATACATTGGGCCGATATTCAGAGGCTTTGAGCATGGCGAACCAGGTGCTCGTGGAGCCGGCCGAAGATGAGGAGTTAAAAGAACGAGCCATGCTAGATATGGCCATGGCCTATCAGGAAATGGGCGACATCGAGGGGGCCATTGTCCGCTACCAGCAAATTATTGATGAAGAACCCTACAACGCCCATGCCTGGCAATACCTCGGCACCTTTTACAACGATACAGGGCTCTTTGAACGGGCTTTGAAAGCGTTCGACTATTCAATCACCATCGATCCAAACATTGCGTTGGCCCATTACCACCAAGGACTCACCTACCTAAACCTCAAAGATTTTGACCAGGCCTATGCATCGATGTGCGAGGGGCTTAAACTGAATGGGAGTGATCCCATATTGCTGTGCGGTGTTGGAATTTGCCACGAAAAAAGAGGCGAATTCCCTCAGGCCCGTAGATTTTTCGGCGAAACATTATCGGCAGAACCCGCTTATGCCGATGCATGGTATGGACTCGGCAACTGCGAACGAAACGATCGTCATTTTGCCCGTGCGGCGGATCATTACCGCAAGGCAGCTGAGCTGGACCCCACCGAAGAAAATTATTGGTTTAGTCTGGCTGAGGTGTGTATGGAGTTGGGCGATCTGAAAGAGGCCGAGTCGGCACTCGAGCAGGTGATGTCATTGAATCCGGCTTCCCTTGGCGGTCGATTATTGCTGGCTGAATTGTACTTCGATCGGGGTGATTCCATTAAAGCGCAACTCGTGTTGGCCGAGGGGGAGGATTTGCACGCCGATAATAGTCTCTTTTTCTTCTTGCAGGCGGCTTGTTACCTCAACAATGGCTTGCGAACGGATGCCCTTCAAACCCTGCAAACAGCACTCGATTTGGAGCCAGGGGGTTTTGACGCTTTTTTGGAAGCTGCGCCCGATGCCCGCCGGCTAAATAGCTTTGTAACATTGATTAATAAGTATCGCTAAACTATGCACTATCCGTTATCCCATATTCCACCGCGGCCCGAAAAACCCCGCACATCTGGCCTGACCATGGTCATGGACAAAGGCCTGAGCACGCGCGAGGCAGAGGATCTGCTGAGTACATCGGCTGATTACATCGACTTTGTGAAATTGGGCTGGGCCACCTCCTATGTTTCCCCAAATCTCCAAGAGAAACTAAACCTCTACCGCTCGGCTGGCGTTCCCTGCTATTTCGGGGGCACTTTATTTGAGCTGTTTTTGATTCGGGGTCAGCTTGAGGAGTACAGGCGCATCCTTCAGCGGTTCAACATGGAATATGTGGAAGTTTCGGATGGCTCGCTCGAGATGGCTCATGACGAAAAGTGCGCCCATATCCGCACATTTGCTCAGGATTTCCGGGTGTTGTCGGAGGTTGGCTCCAAAGATGCCGAAAAAATTATTGCACCCTACAAGTGGATTGCCATGATGAAGGCCGAACTAGAGGCCGGGTCGGAGCGGGTGATTGCCGAAGCGCGGGAGGCCGGTAATGTCGGCATTTTCCGTTCGACGGGTGAGGTTCGTTCGGGTTTGGTAGATGAAATCCTCACCCAAATCCCTGCTGAAAAAATCCTGTGGGAGGCGCCGCACAAGGCACAGCAGACCTGGTTCATCAAATTAATAGGTTGCGATGTGAATTTAGGCAACATCGCATCGAATGACGTCCTTCCTCTCGAGACCCTTCGTTTGGGCCTTCGAAGCGACACCTTCCATCATTTCTTGCCCAAATGAGTGCCCCAAGTTCTTTGATGGATCGCCTGATCCTGTTTTTAAAAGGTGTGGCCATGGGTGCTGCCGATGTGGTTCCGGGCGTATCGGGGGGCACCATAGCCTTCATCACGGGTATTTACGATGAGTTATTAAACAGCATTCGTTCGGCGAATTGGAAGGCCTTGCAATTACTGCTGAAGGGTCGTTTCGCCGAATTGTCTGCGCATATGAACATCCCCTTTTTGTTGGTGTTGGGGTCGGGCATAGCATTGAGTCTGCTGAGCCTCTCAAAGTTGGTTTTGTACCTCATGGAGCACCAACCCATTTTGCTGTGGTCTTTCTTTTTTGGACTGGTTTTGGCCTCAATTTGGTCGGTCGGCAAACAGATCGAACGGTATGGACCAAGAATGGTGGGGTTTTTTGGATTGGGAGCCGTTGTAGCCTTTTGGATCACTACGGTAAGTCCATCCCAAACCCCGGAGACCTGGTGGTTCATCATGATGAGTGGTGCCATCGCCATTTGTGCGATGATTCTGCCCGGCATAAGTGGAAGTTTTATCTTGTTGCTTTTGGGGAAGTATCGCTTTATCCTGGAATCACTCAATGAATTCCGATTGGGGGTGATATTGCTCTTTAGCGTAGGGATGGTGGCGGGAATCACCTCTTTCTCTCATTTGCTGCATTGGCTTCTTCAACGCCACCGCAACAACACCATTGCCGTTTTGGCGGGCTTCATGTTGGGTTCACTCAACAAAGTTTGGCCTTGGAAGGTGCCGATTCAAACCTACCTCGATTCGAAGGGAAAGGTGCATGCTTTGACCGAACGCAATTTGTGGCCTACCCGATATGAGGAGATCACCGGCGACCCTGCGGAATGGGGTATGGCGTTGATGGTGGCGCTGCTGGGTGCTGCATTGGTCTTGCTCCTGGAGCGTATGGGCAGCCGCAAATCGGCCTAATGCGGTTGGGGCTAATTGGCTTTCCGGTTTCGCACTCGTGGTCGCCCCGCCTTTTTGCCCGCTTTGCTGAACGCGACGGCATTACCGTGCGCTACGACCTATTTCCCATGCCCGATGTTTCGGTTTTGCGCACTTTTTTGCTCACGAACCCCGATATCGTGGGTTTGAATGTAACGATTCCCCACAAAACCGCTGTTTTATCCTTTTGTGATGCCTTGCACCCGTCCGCTTCACGCATTGGCGCGGTAAATACGCTGTTGATCCGAAGAAATGGTCGTTATGGCGGTGGCATGCACATCACCGGCTACAACACCGATGTGGGGGGGTTCGCCTCATCTTTGGTTCGGGCCATGACGGAGGCCGCTCCAGGGTCGGCCAGGATTTTGAAGAACCGCAGAGCCCTTATTTTGGGCTCAGGGGGGTCGGCTCGTGCCGTTGCCTGGGCATTGAGGGATTTGGGGATTTCATTTGACCAGATGGTTCGAGCTAACAGCGAGTCGGTGGATCGCCCTGAAATTCCGCACGCTTTGGCTGAAGCGTCGGTCCTGCAGAGATCATCACCGCAAATTCAAGATGCCTTCGCCGGAGCCCGGCGGTTCTCCTACGATGCGCTTGATTCGGTGCCATGGGATGGCTACGATTTACTGGTACACTGCACCCCATTGGGTATGGAACCCGGTTTCGCCGGTCAACGACCACCCATCAACCTAAGCCTATGTCGATCATCCACGCTGCTGTTTGATCTGGTGTATACCCCAGAAATCACCCCACTCATGCAATATGCCCTCGATTGCGGCCTACACGTTTGCGGGGGAATCGGCATGCTCGAACACCAAGCCGAAGAAGCCTGGTCGATATGGAAATCGGCAACGGATGCTGAATACGATAAGAATGAATCGTCTATTTCATCCTCTTGAAAGTACACTAAGAAAACTCAACCCCCGAATGAGCGAAAGTGAAGTGGTCGGGTATTTCTAGACAGCTTTGATTCAAAGTTAAGGAAAAAAGTCGTTCGTCGATTGTCTGCGTTTTCGTGTTTATTAAGCATATCTCGGCATTCAAGCCGTTGAGCAACCCCTATCGGTATGGCGGAGCGAATGTCAAGGTTTGCGGTGAAAAAATCGCTTTTTCCACCGATTTTTTTACCCGCAACCCGGAGGGCTTGACCTTTACATTCGCGTAGGCATAC
>SYHW01000061.1 GCA_005799065.1 Bacteroidota bacterium | reverse complement strand
TGAGCTTATTGGGGATTACATGTCTTTAAAGGTAGAACAGGATCGATAAAAAGCTACGATTGATCCTGCGGCTGACGTCTGAACATCAGTATTAAACCTATCATAACCACCGGAATACTCAACAATTGTCCTAAATTAATGGCAAACTCCTTCTCCATAGCCACTTGATTTTCTTTCCAGAACTCAATGAAAAACCTAAATCCAAAAATCATCACCATAAATAAACCGAGCAGAAATCCTTTTTGCAGTGCCTTATTGGTTTTCCAATAAATTTGATTGAGCATCACAAAGCAAATCATGTAGTAGATCGATTCATACAATTGACTAGGATGACGCGGTATTCCATCGCCCAAGCGCTCAAAAACGAAGGCCCAAGGAACCGATGCAGGAAGTCCGATGATTTCTGAATTAGCCAAATTACCCAACCGAATCAAGCTTCCAGCTAAAGCGATCACGACGACAAGCCGGTCTGTTACAAACCAAAAATCAGTGTGCGGATACCTTCTGCCGTACAAATAAGTACTGAGTAAAATGCCTATAACAGCGCCATGCGAAGCCAATCCACCCTGCCAGATATAGAGAATCTGTTGGGGATTGCTCAGGTAGTATTCGGGTTCGTAGAACAAACAATGGCCCAATCGGGCGCCTAAAATGGTGCCCAGGCCAACATAGAGCGATAGATTATCGAGGGCAGCCAAATCCTTACCCTCACGTTTATACATGCCTTGAATGATGTAGTACCCCAATACAAAACCCGACATAAAGAGTAGGCCATACCAACGTACAGGAAGCAAACCAGGCAGAATCTCAGGATTTAGATTCCAGTGTATGTAATTCAATAGGATACCGTTCATCTTTGATCTTCTACGATGACCCAAGCACCAACAGCAGCAACCAGCATACTCACACCCGCCACCACCATCATATTCGGACTGCTGTTTCCCATCATCTGGAACAGCAAGCCGCCCAATAGACCAGCCGCAATCTGAGGAAGTGTTATAGTGGCGTTAAACAGACCCATATAAACACCTGTTTGAGCAGCAGGCAGCCGTGATGACAAAATAGCATAAGGGAGCGCAAGAATCGCGGCCCATCCCGCACCCACGCCGATCATCGCAGCAAAGAGCAGATTCGGTTCCTCGATCCATCGCATCGCAGCCAGTCCGATTCCAGCTGCCGCCAACGAAAATCCGTATACACCTTTTCGACCAAACGACTTGGCCAATGCTGGAATCGCTAACGAGTAAATGGCTGCAACTACGCTATATACGGCAAATATGACCCCAGTCCAATTCCGGGCATCATTGTAGTCCGATGAAGTACTGTCGGATGCTTTCCAAACCTGTACGGCAATCGTATCGGTCGTATATACCCACATCATGAACAAGGCAAACCAAGAGAAAAATTGGGTGAAGCCCAATTGAAGCATAGCTTTTGGCATACCCGACAATAGGCTGCCGAATGATGGGCGGGCTTCTGAAGGTGCCTCACTTCCCTGATTATTGTAGCGGGCAAACTCTTCTGGCGGATATTCACGCGTACGAAAAGCAGTCCACAGAACGGCCAGGAACAACACACCTCCTCCGAAATAATACGACCAAATGACAGAATCGGCCACTTTAGCCCCATCCTTTGGTGCATTGGATACACCCATCCAAGTCAAAACGAAGGGCAGGAGAAAACCAACAATGGCACCCAAATTGATCAGAAAACTCTGTATGCTGTAACCTAGATTTTTTTGTTCATCAGGCAACATATCGCTCACCAATGAACGGAATGGCTGCATCGTGATATTGAAAGAAGTGTCCATCAACAGCAACATAAAGGCGCCAAAGAGGAGTGGTGACATCCAATAAGCTACCTGTTCGGCATTGGGCATCAAGAACATAGCAATCATCGATATAATCGCTCCGAGCAAAATAAATGGAATCCTACGGCCTAATCGCGTCCACGTTTGATCGCTGCTGAGACCAATGATCGGTTGCACCACCAAGCCAGCCAAGGGCGCGCCCAACCAAAACAAGGGTAATTGATGGGGATCGGCGCCCAATGCAGAAAATATTCCACTGGTGTTGGCACCTTGTAAACTAAATCCGATCTGAACACCGAGAAAGCCAAAGCTCATATTCCAGATGTTCCAAAAACTAAGTTTGGGTTTTTGCATAAGTGAAGAGGATTATAGGCTGATTAGCTGAGAAAAAAGAGAATAATGTACGGCACGAATAAAGCAAATAAAATGCATATCAATATCGAAATTCAATGGCTTCATCTGTCCAAGGAACTTCGACATAAGGCACCTCCCCATGCTGCCATGGAAATGGAGGATCGGGCTGACTAAATGGGTCATACGACCTCAACGGATCTACAAATCGAATGGACTCTGAACCAAGCTGTACGGCAGAATCAGAATGCGCCATCATCGGCTGGGCTTCATCAATAGCGTGGAAATAAATCCTTATATGAGTGTATGGTTGTAAAAAAGTACCAACGGATTGAGATAAAATAATACGGCGATGAGCCCCATCATGCAGGATCGTTCGGTGTTTCACAGCGCCCGTTTCGTATTCGAATGTGTAGCCATCATCGGTATACCAATGCGTACTGCAGCATTCCGAGCTTCGCCCAAAAACATGTAATAACAGAACCTTTTCGGGTAAATCCTCCGAATGTTCCCCGGCCGGGTGCATGGATATAACCGCCCCAGCACGTACCCAAATCGGTAAAATATCGATGGGTGTTTCCGCAATATGCTCTGCAGATCCCTTCCAAACACTACCATCAAAAAGATGCACCCACTGTCCTTCCGGCAGATATACTTTTTGATAGGGATGT
This sequence comes from Bacteroidota bacterium, assembly GCA_005799065.1. Classification (GTDB taxonomy): domain Bacteria; phylum Bacteroidota; class Bacteroidia; order UBA7662; family UBA7662; genus F1-60-MAGs140. Next base: position 39,909 of record SYHW01000061.1, on the reverse strand, counting down.
GTACAACCCACTGCGGCCACCAACAGGTGCGGGCCTACCATAAACTGATGGGCCCATTCCGACTCATAAACCCTAAGGTCATGGGGATAGGACAGCACAAGACTTCGCAATACCGGGATTCCTGTGCGGGATGCCTCCTCAAACAGGCTATACCAATACGGCAGGAGCTTGTATCGCAAACGAATAAAATTCCTGCTGATTTCCTCCGCCTTTTCGCCATAGGACCAAGGCTCGCTGTCGCGGCTATTGATCATGCTGTGGCCCCGAAACAGCGGTGAAAAAGATCCGATTTGCATCCAACGGATAAACAAATCCGGAGAGGCTTCACCCACAAAGCCTCCAATATCCATCCCGCAAAAGGACATGCCCGCAAGTCCCATAGAATTTAACAGGCGTACACCCATGAGCATGTGCTCTTCACTCGCCGTGTTATCGCCGGTCCACACAGCAGCGTAGCGTTGAATACCACTAAATCCCGCTCTGGTAAGGATAAAAGCGCGTTCATTCGGCATCGCTTTCCGTACACCCTCTGCGGTTGCTCGGGCCATTTGCATGCCATAAACATTGTGCGCGTCTCGGTGCGAACCATGTTGCCCTTCCAATTGAAAAACCAAAGCATCAGGAAGATGTTTGCCCCAGGTTGCAGGCTCGTTCATGTCATTCCAATAGCCCGAAATACCGATAGATGTCAGCGATTGAATCTCCGTTCCCCACCAGGTGCGGGTTTCGGCATGGGTGAAATCCGGAAAATGACATGTGCCCGGCCAGACGTCGCCCGAGTAGGCGTACCCATTAGGATAACACACAAATACGTCCTTCTCGAGTCCCCGTTGATAAACCGGGTAATCTTGGTCAACTTTTATTCCCGGGTCGAGAATTACTACCGTTCGAAAATCCATGGCCCGCAATTGATCCACAAATCCTCGAGGGTCTGGAAAATCACGGGCACTCCAGGTAAAAACCTTGTATTGGTCCATATAGTGTATATCGAGATACAATACATCACATGGAATTTTCTTATCGCGGAAGGTAGATGCCACAGACAATGCCTCTCGATCGGGATAATAACTGTAGCGGCACTGTTGGTATCCCAGGCTCCAACGTGGAGGGAGAGGTGGAAGACCTGTCAACCGAGTGTATGACTGCAAGACATCGATTGGCGAATCACCCACCATGAAAAACAGATCCAAACACCCTCGATCATTTTGTATGCAACTGTGGCGTGCATCTGCAGCGCCAAAATCAAAAACTGAGCGTGCATAGGAGTTCAAGAAAAGACCATAGGTTCCACCCGCCAGCTTTCCCATAAAGAAAGGAGTCGACACATACAGCGGATCGGCATCGGTTCCATACATAAACGCATCGGTGTTCCAATGTACAAAACGCTGCCCTCTACGCAGGGTAAATCCGGTCTTTTCCCCCAAGCCAAAGTTCAGTTCATCCTTTGGAAGATTACGGTAATAGTACCATTGATCGCCCATTTTCCCGATCCCTAAATCGTCGGCATCGCTCGACAATAAGGTGCCCGTGGTATTAAACAGCTTGATTGAAATGGGATTGAGATGAACCTCCAGGCAAAAAGTTGACGAAGTATAGGCCACCAATTCATCGTTCTGAACCCATTTCCCATCAGGCATAGGGGAAACAAAATCTTCACTTAAGGCATAATCAGCCCCATCCAACCATTCAACACCCCGATCACCCGCACGTAAACGAAGTAGATCCGGACCTTGAATGTCAACGATCAACTCAGCCCAATCGGTGGTCAGCTTTACAAGATGTTTTTGAATCTCAATCTGTTTGGCACTACCCAAAGGTTGAAAACCCTGTCTCCACTGCCTCATGAACCCGTTTGAAAAACACAACGGGCGTAGGGAGGCAAAGTCACTCGGGTGGGTGCATCAGCCGGATCAGCTGAGGCTGAAGGCGTCGTGCCCAGCAACAGCTTCCATTTGCTTGTAGAAAAGTCCGCCGGAAGGTCGATCTCCACATGCCGATTTCGGAAATTCACCAAAACATGAACGGCATCGACGCCTTGCCCTCTCGAATAACCCACCACGTCAAGGTGATCGGATAACCAAAATCGCAAAACGGTATCTTGGAGAACTGCATGATTTCGCAATAATCCCAGAATTTTTAAATATTCAGCGGTTACGCTCCGATTTGCGGTCCAGTCGATCGAACTGTGTTCAAACAAATTCATTTTCGTGGGATGGGCCACTTCTTGTCCGTTATACAACAAGGGTACGGATGGAAGTAAACAGCTTGCTGTGAACGCCGTCAACGAACCCTCGACACCTCCAAACAAATTCAAGGGGACATCGTCCCAAGACGTTTCGTCGTGGTTGGTTACAAACCTAAGAATTCGGCCATTGTTTACAGCCTTGGCACCCTCCTCTATGGCCGTTTTTGAAAACAAAACGGCAGATGAATCACTTTTACAAACATCTTTGAGGGTTTTATACAACTCCCACCCATAAGTGAAATCGAAACCAGCCTCATGAAACTCCTTTCCCGAGGCCTCAGCAAGCATAATCAATGGTTTAAGTTTCCTAATCTCTGTAATGCTTCTACGCCAAAAGGAATCAGGCACCATCATAGCCACATCGCATCGGTATCCGTCGATGTTATATTCCTCAATCCAATACTTCATCATTCGGATCAATTCATCCTGAAGGGCTGGTTCATCAAAATTGAGGTCTGCTACGTCCGACCAGTCTGGCACAGGAGGGATGATGGTGTCGCCCGCATCGCGGGTATACCATTCGGGGTGTTCTTTGATCCATGAATGATCCCACGCCGTATGATTGATTACCAAGTCAATGATCAAATACATGCCACGGGCATGACAAGCCTCAACCAAATTTTTAAAGTCCTGTTCGGTTCCAAATTCGGGGTTCACTTTATAATAATCTTGGATCGAATAGGGCGACCCAAAAGTGCCCTTCCTACGATACTTACCGACCGGGTGTATCGGCATCAACCAAACGGTATTAACCCCCATAGCCTTTAGCGAGTCGAGCTTTGGAACGATGCCCTTAAACGTACCTTCAGGCGAGAAATTTCGAACATAAATTTCGTACATAATCGTTTTCTCGAGAGAAGGTGTGGGCAAGGGTTCGGCAGGGGGTGTGGTTTTGCATCCCGACAAAACGAACAAGGCTGCCAAAGAGAGCATAACGATGTAATTCATATTTTAAATTAATTCGCTCAAAAATAGACAAGTGGAGCAATATGACCAAATAAGGCCCTCAAAAACCGAAAAGTCTCAATCGAGAGAAAAAATCTGATTAGATATGCTTAATTAGGCTGATAGAGCAGGTTACAGCCGCGCCATTCGCTTTCATCGCGTCGCCCAATCACATAAAAATCACCATTCGACTCGGTCCAGCCCAGGTCGTCTGTTTTAATAAAACTACAACTATGAATATTAGCGTAGTCTATTATATCTATTGTTCCGATTTTACCGATCGCAACCCGCTGCAGTGGATCGTGTAAGTCTTGGATGCAAATCTTCATCCATGGCGGAGGTGTTAACCGCCCATAACCAGTAGCATAGCTCGATGAACTCAATTCGGTCATTCCATATTCTGTATGAATGCAATCCGTTTTAAATCCATAGCGCAATCGATCATGAAGCGCCTCACGCACTAATTCAGGACCGCGACCCTTCATCCCACCGGTTTCCATCACTACGTCTTGCGGCCTCAAGGCCATACAATTCAGATCGGCAAGATCCAACAAAGCAAAGCCCACACCAATCAACATGACCTTTCGGTCGCTGTTGCATGCATTCTTGTATCGCTCTGCCAAAGAAATATGATCATACATAAAATAGCCGTTTAAGGGGTGACCACTGGCAGACATCAGCCCATCCACCATGGTAACCAAGCCTGAATTGCGCCTTTCGAGGTAGGAAGGCAGGAGCGCAATAAAAACCCAATCGGTACACGGTCCATAGTGAAATTCAAAAATGCGTCGACTAACGAGGTGAAATCGCGTTAAAGATGGCACATAATGCTTACTTGGGATCTGCGTAGTGGTTGCACTGCTGCGCCAAACTGCAGCGCTTTTATAGTGCCAGCTCTTCACCCGGTGGTTTCTAAACAAAGTAACGGGTAGACAGGGAATTTCATCCACTGTTAAAACTTCTTGCGGGTTGAGCCCCAAAGCGCTTAAATACGCCGAATAAACGGGATTAAATTGAGCCTGAAACCGAAAAAGTTCTAAAATATCGGTCGACGTTGGCGCCTCGTAGTTTTGGATCAGTTGGTCTAATCGCCTGACGCATGCCAAAGCATCGGATGGGATCTGTGCTTTACCTGTTTTTGTTTCGGGCATGCGCAATAATACCACCTCCGTTGTAGTTTTGTGCTTATGGCCAACGAATTAGGCATCTTCGCAAGATTTTCATTCCCATGCTCCAAGATTTTGAGCAAACTCATGTGGTCATTTGGCATATTGCTGTCCTTTCAAGGCTGCGATCCGGCAAAGAATTTTGATGAGGTGCCCTCCATTCGTTTGCTTGAAGTCTTCCCGAGCCAGTTAAGAGAGGGGGTTGATACACTTTACGTAAAAGTACATTACGAAGATGGGGATGGAGACCTAGGCAAGGCGGTTGGCGATACTGACTTCACCATTACCGATACCCGACAAGGTACTCCTTTCTTCCCCCCGGTAGTTTATCCATATGCACTACCGGATGTGACACCACCCGGACAAAAAAAACAGATTTACGGGGAAATCGAGATCAAAGTAGTGCCCACCTATCGTCGACCTGGACTTACCACAGACACGGCTCGAATAAGCCTTCGTTTAAGGGATCGGAAAGGCAATTTCTCAAATACGCTGAGTCTCGATCCAATTCCCGTACAAGCGCCCTAAAATGACCAAATCGAACAAGAATAGCCTTCGCTACAGGGTCATCGGTTACCTCATCGTCGCACTGATCGGGAGCGTAACATATGGCCTAATGATTCCCAATGCCAACGGGCAACCCAATCGACCAACCGTTTTCACCTTTCTGAACCTACCCACCAGCGCCCGGCTCAATGCCTTGGGCGGTGTTGCCCCTGCGGTCAGTTTGGGCGAAATACACCTATCAGCCTGGCATCCGGCCCTCATAGCCGATGCACCCACCGAACTGCTCGGTTTAAGTGTAGTTAACTACGTGGCAGACATAAGAACCGGACAGGCGGTAACCCTTCGCGAATCGCCCAAAACCAAAGGAAAATTTTTGTATTCGGCCGGATTTATCAACTATGGCTCACTCGAGCGAACCGATCCTGCGGGTAATTCTATAGGTCAATTCAGTGCCAATGAAGTGGTTCTTCAGAGTGGATGGGGAACTCGGTTTGCCAAACAGTTCACTGCAGGCGTTTCTGCCAAATTCATCGGGTCTTTCCTCGATAGCTATTCCTCGAGTGGCATAGCCCTCGATATGGGCGCTTCGTGGCAGGACACTTCTGGCCGCAGCCAATGTGCTGTTCAATTCAGGAATTTTGGTACCACGCTGTGGTCATATTCCCCAGGCTCAATCAATGGCAGACTTCCATTAGACGTTCAATTCAGCTATTCTAATCGATTGGAGCACATGCCTTTAAGATGGGGAGTCGTTTTGCATCAACTGCACAATTGGCGGCTGAGGTATACTGACCCCTCCGACACCTGGTACAACCCACAGTTTTTGTTTACCGAGGAATCTGAAACTCCTCAAAAAGGGACACCATGGATCGATGAGGCTTTTCGTCATATCGTACTTCAAAGCGAATTGCTCCTTTCCAAAAACCTGCAATTTCAGCTATCTTACAACCACCAAAGGCGCAAAGAACTAACGCTAACTACACGGTCTGGAAGCAGTGGTTTTGCATGGGGATTTGCCCTGCATACCAAACGATTCCGTCTCGACTACAGCCGTGCTGCCCATACCTTATCCGGAACCACCCACCAAATCAGCGTAACAACCCGCATACGCCCAAATACCTAGGCGGTAGCGCGTACACTAAGATGCATAAGGATATTTATTGTGCGACAATACGGTTTGGGCTACCTGACGCTGAAGTGACCGTAAATCTACCGGATCTACTCGGGTAAAACGTTTGAGGCCCAGCAACATCATGCGTTGCTCATCGCCCTCCCCAATTGCAAAAATGGCTTCTCGACCGTGTCGGTTGCATAAATCTGCTGCACGATGCAGCAGACAAACGGCCATGGCGTGCCGGTCCACATAGGCTTCCACACCTAAACGCTCCTTTAATTTGAGTGTACGCAACAAGGTCGACTCCAATACATAGACCTCTATGACCATATCGGCCAGGTGCATTAAGATCTCTTGTTCATCAGCTAATTGGGTTTGGTACTTCTGAGCAGCGGCACCAAGCACCATGAGTACCGCCTTTTTGAGTTTTTCTAAGACCAGCATTTCCGCTTCCAAATACCCTTCAGGTGCCATAGCCCCAAAATCGGGTATCTCCATGAGTTCGGCTGCGACCTTTTTAGCGGCACCAAACAAATTCAACTCGCCCTTCAAGGCCTTCCGCATCAGCATATCCACGATCAGCATGCGGTTGATTTCGTTCGTACCCTCATAGATCCGACTGATTCGGGCGTCGCGGTAGGCGGCCTCCATAGGGGCATCGGCCGAATAGCCCATGCCGCCATAGATTTGAACTCCTTCGTCGACCACACGCGCAATAGCCTCCGAACAAAATACCTTCAAAATGGCACACTCCACCGCATATTGTTCCATACCCTTCAGTTTTGCGGTGGCCTCATCCATGCCCGAAGCCATCAGTTCATTTTGCAGATCCTCGATGTCCTGTCCGGCCCGATACAAGGCCGAATCGGCCCCATAGGCCAACATCGACATATCCGCAAACTTCTGCTGAATAGCCCCATAATTGGCGATTGATTGGCCAAATTGCTTGCGTTCATTGGCATATGCAGCGGCAAAACCGATCACTTTAAAACAAGCACCCAAAACCGCGGCACCCAATTTAATACGCCCGGCATTGAGGACCTTTACCGCGATCTTAAATCCCCCATCGCGAGGCCCGAGCATTTGATCGACTGGAACCGCCACCTTATCGTAAAATACCTGACGGGTCGAGGAAGATCGAATTCCTAGTTTATGCTCCTCTTGGTTGAGGGTAAGACCAATGACCTCATCTTTATGAAAAATGAAACCCGTTAGGTTCTTATCGTTCTCAATGCGTGCAAAAACAATAAATACATCGGCAAAACCAGCGTTACTGATCCAAATTTTCTGTCCGGTGATTTCATAATGAGTGCCCGCTGCATTCAGAACCGCCTCCGTCTTACCCGAATTGGCATCGCTGCCTGCATTGGGCTCGGTTAAATTATAGCACGCAATCCACTCCCCGCTGGCCACCTTAGGCAGAAATTTCTGCAAAATGTACTCACTTCCGTAATATTGAATAGGGAGCGTTCCTATGCCCGTATGAGCGCCAAATGCTGTGGCCAATGAACCCGTTAAGCTACTGATTTCCTCACAAACGAGCATAGACGTGTTGAAACCCATGCCCAAACCCCCGTAGGCCTGGGGCACACTGATCGACAACAACCCCAGTTCACCGGCTTTCTTCATGAGCGATTCCACCAAAGGATAGTCGTTCGCTTCGAACCTTGCCAGATGAGGCTCTACTTCAGCTTTCATGAAATCTCGGGTGGCTTGAAGCATCATCAGCTGTTCCTCCGAAAAATCCTCACGAATGAAAATTTCAGAAGGGGAGGGGGTACTCACCAGAAATGAGCCGCCGACGCGTCTGCTTTTGGGTGATGAATGGGGATCTCTTTTGGCATCCATGGTATAAAGGTTTATGATAATCGCTCAAATACGCCAGCCACGCCTTGTCCGCCGCCTACACAGGCGCTCACGAGCCCGTAGCGTTGGTTGCGCCGCCGCATTTCATTCAATAATTGTATGCTCAATTTAGCGCCGGAACATCCCAATGGGTGCCCAAGTGCAATGGCCCCACCATTCAGATTGATGCGGCTTTGATCGAGGTCCAGTGTTCGGATTACACCCAAAGCCTGGGCTGCAAACGCCTCATTTAGCTCAATTTGCTCGATATCCTGCTGACGCAAACCTGCTTGTTTGAGCGCGAGAGGAATGGCAGCCACGGGCCCCATACCCATCAATCGGGGTTCAACACCCCGAGTAGCATAGGCCATTAATCGGGCGATTGGTTCGCGCTTCAGCTCATTGACCATGCGCTCCGACATGAGCACCACAAAAGCCGCACCATCCGAGGTTTGCGATGAATTTCCAGCCGTCACAGTTCCACCCTGTGCAAATGCAGGTTTCAGGCGAGCCAAAGCTTCGGCCGTGGTATCCCTACGAGGGCCTTCATCGGTATCCACCATCCAACTGCGTCGATTTTTTCTACCGCCCTCGTCGACATAGACCTCCTCAACCTCAATGGGCACAATTTCCGCTTGAAACCGCCCAGATTGAATGGCATCAATGGCTTTGCGATGCGATTCCAAAGCAAATTGATCTTGTTCATCGCGGCCGATTCCATATTCACGCGCAACCTCCTCCGCCGTCAGCCCCATACTGGTGTAGTAATCGGCATGAGAAGAGGCGATATCGTAGTTTAACGCTGTTTTCCACCCCATCACAGGCACCAGGCTCATCGATTCGGTCCCCCCTGCGATGATGCAGTCTGCTTGACCAGCCTGTATGCGTGCCGAAGCAATAGCAATCGCTTCTAATCCAGATCCACAATAACGGTTGATGATCATGCCCGGCACTTCACGGGGCAGGGAGAGCAAAGCGATCATTCGACCCATCTGCATGCCTTGCTCAGCCTCCGGTACGGCATTGCCAACAATAAGATCATCGACCCGTGCGGGGTCGAGCTCCGGCATTTCAGCGAGGAGATGCTTGATTACCCGAGATGCGAGGTCATCCGGTCGCATAAATCTAAATCCTCCTTTATTGGCCTTGCCAACAGCGGATCGGAATCCGGATACTATAAATGCATTCATAGACATTTGGTTTCTAGGCAGTTAGTTACGATGCGGTTAGTTTCGAAGCGGTTTACCCGTTTTGAGTACCGATTGAATCCGCTCTAAGGTCTTTTTCTCCCCCAAAAGCGAAAGGAAGGCTTCGCGTTCTAGATCGAGCAAATACTGCTCCGAAACAGCTTGAGGTTGCGATAAATCTCCACCGCACAGCACGTAGGCCAATTTAGTGGCGACCTTACGGTCATGATCGGAAATATAATTACCCATGCGCATCCCATTGATCCCAGCCATGAACAGGGCCATGCCGCCTCTACCCTGAACAATGATATCTTTCCTTGGCTCGGGTCTGCGGTAGCCGGCCTCCGCCAGGTCTATGGCCAATTGTCGGGCTTCTGTGAGGTGCGTTCGTTCATTAACCGATATCCGGTCACCCCTGCGGAGGTAGTCGAGGTCGAAGGCCTCATAGGCCGATGTCGCAACTTTGGCTGTAGCTATGTTCATGAACGCTTTTTGAAGGGGTGCATAAGGAACCTCACCGGATTGCAATCGATCGGAAATTCTTAATGCCATTTCCTTGGTTCCTCCTCCACCGGGTATGACACCTACGCCCAATTCTACCAAACCAATATAGGTTTCAGCTGCCGCCTGAACAGCATCCGCATGCAGCGTTAATTCACATCCACCCCCTAGGGTAAGCCCACGAGGGGCCACAACCACTGGGATGGAGCTGTATCGAGCGCGCATGGTGAATTGCTGAAATGCCCGAATCGCCATATCCAATTCCTCAAATTCTTGCTCTACCGCCAACATAAAGACCATGCCCAAATTGGCTCCTGCTGAGAAAACTTCTCCTTCGTTGCCGATCACCAACCCCCTAAAATCCTGTTCGGCCCGGTTCACGGCCTGGTGGAAACCGGCGATAATCTCACTGCCCAGCGCATTCATTTTGGTATGGAACTCCAGGTTCAGTATGCCCTCACCTATGTCGATTACACTGCATCCAGCATTTTTCCAAACCGTATTCGTACTCCTTATGTACTCCAGACGAACAATACCCCGACTACCCGGAACAGGGATATACGAACCCACAGAGGGTTGATAGACTTCCTTGCCGTCAGATGTAGCGCGGTAAAAATGCTCGTTACCCTTGGCCAGCATGTCATCAACCCAGGGTGCAGGCGGTATTCCATAAAGCTTCATCAATTGGCTCATTTGACGAACACCAACGGCATCCCAACTTGCAAATGGACCCAATTGCCACCCAAATCCAGCCACCATAGCGTCATCAATTCGGTACAATTCGCCCGCAACCTCCATGGCATGGAGTGAAGCATAGCGAAACATATGCGACAAATTGATGCGGTAGAATTCGCCTGCCTGATCGGGCATTTGCACCAGCATAGGGAGGCGCTTACTCAAGTTTTCTTCCTGTCGGATAGGATCCAACAAGGGGAACTTGGTTTTGGTCTGCTCCTCGTATTCGAGTGTTTGAAGGTTTAAGGCTAGAATTTTCTTCCCACCCTCGGCAGTGCGCGTTTTTTTATAAAATCCCTGTCCCGTTTTATCGCCCAACCACTGTCGTTCGAGCATGTAATCCAAAAAGGTCGGGAAGGCGAAAAGATGACGATCGGGGTCATCCTTGCAATGCTCTGCTACACCCTTGGCCACCCGAGCGAGGGTATCGATACCCACCACATCACACGTTCGAAAAGTGGCCGACTTGGGTCGACCGGCCAAAGGGCCGGTTAATTGGTCGACCGCCGTGATGTTGAGACCGGTCCGCTCCAGTGTATTGAGCAAGGCCATGATCCCAAAAACCCCCATGCGGTTGGCAATGAATGCCGGAGTATCTCGGGCCAGAACAGTTGTTTTACCGAGTATTCGAGAGCCAAAATCCATCATGAAATCAAGCACCCAGGGCTCGGTATCCGGACCCGGAATAATTTCCAACAACTTCAGATAACGTGGCGGATTGAAAAAATGGGTACCACAGAAATGGCGTCGAAAATCTTCCGTTCTCCCGGCATTCATTAATTGAATGGGAATGCCGGAGGTATTCGAGGAAATGATGCTCCCGGCTTTCCTGTGGACTTCGATTTTTTCGAACAACTGCTGTTTGGCCGGCAGTTGCTCAACAATCACTTCAATAATCCAATCGCTCTGGCTGATTTGGTTTAGATCATCTTCGAAATTGCCCGTTTGAATTCGTTTCGCGAACGATGGGTGATACAAGGGGGATGGGTTGCTTTTAATGGCATTTTGAAGCGACTCATCAACAATTCGGTTTCGGATTGCTGGGTTGCTCTTGGCGGCTTCTTGTTCAGAAGTATTCTGTGGAGCCTCAAAAACACGATCCAGTAAAAGAACAGGAATTCCAACACCCGCGAGGTGACAGGCGATTCGTGAACCCATTATGCCCGACCCGAGCACTGTTGCGTGGTTAATGGTGTATTTCATGACATGACCCGGTTTCAAAATTGTGTTTGGGGAATGGGCTCGGGAACCAAAGTCTGCTGCACAACCCGATGAATGGCATCACTAACCCTGTAAAAAGCCTGTAGATCTTGATCCGAAACCAGCTCCTGAACCTGGCGATTAAACTTACGCACATAATCCCGAGCGATTTGGCGCGCTGCTTGACCTTCCCGGGTAAGCACCAACTTCACTTCTCTTCGGTCTTGCTCATTTTGTCTGCTGCGCACGATCCACCCTCTTTTTTCAATACTGCGCAGAATCCTGGTCATGCTCGAGGCTTCCATGCCCAATAATCCAGCGAGTTGACCCACCTGAGCACCTTCCTCTCCCAAATGCAGCAATAAAAAGGCGGCGGAAGTACTCAAATCATAGGCCTGGGCTTCGCTGTTGTACATTCTTGAAATATTCATCCAGGCCAGCCGGGCTACTGAACAAACAGTCTTGCGGGGTTTATACATGCGTTTTCAGAGTAAAGAAATAAGTCTGCAATATAGTATGCATGCATACCATATGCAAGAATAGTATTATATTTTTTTTTTGTGTTCAGATCGTTTTTTTCTGTGTTTTGTTTAATTGATCAATTCAATTTGGGGGAAGGGTAACGGGAACCTTAATTTTGGTAAAAGTTCCGTTTATGGCCGTCTTCAACTCCTTAGACATGGGGGCTCAACCCCAAGCACCTGCCCATTCAACCTCAACCGTTCAGACGTTATTATCCATAAACAACCCCTTAAAGTTCATCGCTTTTCTCTTACTGCCCTATATACTGATTGGATGCAGTAGAGACGGTCCACCGTATAGGGTCGTATTGAACGCCATGATTATGGAACAAGCCAGATTTGTTAGAACCAAACAGATCATGAGGATTGGGGTTTACCGAGTTGGTGGACTATCGCCATTCGATAGGTCAGTATGCTGGTCACATTTTTACAATGATTCTACTGGCACAGCCCAAATTCGACTCGAATTGCCACAACCCCCAGAATACTATACCCTCTTGATCGACTCCCTACCACCGGGATACGTCGGCACACTGGTGGGGGCCTCCCTCAACCACAAACGAAAGCAAAATCTTATTCTGTTTGTGCATACACCCTAATTCTTGCTTTGAACGAGTGGCCGACTTGTGCTCGATGTCGCAACGCCACCCAAAGGTCAACGGTTTCCGGGGACGACCTACGAGCCTACACCGCGGTTTCATTTTATTTGAAGTAAAAAGAACCAAATACCGGCGTTTTGCCTGAGCGATTCTCTGTGTAGCCTCGGAAACTTGACCCATCACCCATTAGTTGAGGCAGAAGGCTTTTTTTGGGTGACACGCTTACAAAACAGCCCCATGGAGGTGGGGCTGCCATGACCCTGGATCTCTGTTTCACCCAAAATCCAAACATCATGAACGGCAAATCTATCATAAAATTTGCTGTGTGGCATTTCTTTTGCCTCACAGCCGGGCCAATGCTGGCCCAATCTGCCTTTGAAACGGCACACATAAACCGATACCAACTGCTTCAGCCCTATGTTCCAGAAGGGGTCCTCATCGATCGAAGTCCATTGAGTCTGATGCGGAGCACACAAGGCATCGATCCGGATGCTTACAGTTACGGCCAACAAGACACGGCCGATTTCAACAAATATTGCGATATGCACCGGCTCTTGCGACCAGCCAGCTACGGCACTCATTTTTCATTGAGCACCGATTCCATACGGCAGTTGGTCAAAGAAGTAGTATATGGTGCTACCCGGGGATATCCACCTGCCAGCCGACAAAGAAACCACGACCTCATACTGGCTGCCATGCACATTACGTATCGAGAGATCGCTCCCGGTGCATTCGACAGCGCTTATGTCTACCACGATGCTGTCATCGACCGCTACAAATTGGGATTAGGGACATTACCGATGAACGATACAGTTTTCTATGATAGTCTCCCACAATCTGCATACGCCATTGTAACCACGCCATGGCGGTTTAATGATGCCCAGACACTTGCCATGTGGTCGGTAAAAAGGGCGCTTTTTATGCTTGTTGCCACGGAGCAAGTGGCTTATCGGATGCCCGGACAAGCTGTACGCGTTCATTTGCCTTCGGAGTTGTGGCAAGGGGATTGGAACGAAATGGACTTGGAGGTCGACTTTGGAGACGGCCACGGATTCAGGCCCGTAAATTCAGGACAAAGCATGTTGATCGACTATTCATCCGATGGAATAAAAAATATCCGTGGGCGGCTTATAGGAAGAGACGGGCAAAATCTACTGGTTCATCCCTCAATGGCACAAATCCAGGTGGTTACCCTAAGATTGGGAAATCCCGACGAAATCCTCCAAAGCGGAACGCCAACTTGTGGGGCATTATCAAGTTTTATTGATGGAAAAGCCACTGCATACATCAAATATGGGCAGGGTAATGCCCGACAGTTGCGGCGACCTTATGTGGTTGTGGAGGGTTTCGAAGCCGAATCTATTGTTCGTGGAAATCCATCAGAAGTTTATGGAGATGCGGGCTCTGGCTACGGACATTTCAACTGGCCTACATTCAGTTCGGGAATAAGTCAAGATCAGCAGCGTTATCTGATTCCACTGGTCGACTACCTTGATTCGATCAGACGGGACGGTTACGATCTGGTATTTGTTGATTTTCAAACGAATCGCGCCGATATACGAAGCAATGCCCGAGCGCTCATTTCAATACTGGAGCAAATCCAATCCCGAATGACGTTTTCAAATCTACCACATTCGATGGAGTGCTTGGGAATAAGCATGGGCGGACTCATTGCGCGTGCCGCTTTGAGGGAGATGGAGGATCATGGATGTTGTCATGGGGTTAGCTTGTTTACCTCATTTTCTACGCCCCATAGGGGTGCGAACATACCCTTGGGTAGTCAGTATACCCTGATCGATTTAGCGCAACGCTTCAACATATCTGGAAGCACAGACTTGATTGAAGATCTGGTTCGTCATGTTTTACAGTCACCGGCAGCCAGACAAATGCTGGTCTACCACCATGACACCACAGCCCGAGTTGCCCATCTTCAATGGATGAGCTACCTCGAACAACTGGGTATGCCGCGACATTCGCGAAATATGGCGGCAACGAATGGCAGTGTCAATGGAATCCTGCAGCAAATCGACACCGCCCATTCAGCAGCCTGGTTGAACCCAGGAGATCGTTTGATCTACATCAGCCGAGAAGTCTGGGTGCCTCATTCAGTTCCCCTACCAATAAACAGCCAGAGTTATCGTTCAACGGGTGTCAACGGCATGCATCTTATGCGATTGGAGGGATTTACCGCCCCGCATGCTCCTTGGACGGCATCTCGCGGCCTACTCTATTCGGGAGGTGATCACCTCACCAATAACCTCCAAGATGTGGCTGTGGCGCACTTGGTTTACGCAGGTTCTGTATTTCGTCTGTTCAAAATGATGAAATCTGCACAAATATTGGCGGCTCAGCAACCTACTCAAGGGCCGATAATTATGAGTGTTGCGCTGCTTCGATCTATAACTTATAGTGTTATGCAAAGCAGGGTATTGCAACAACTTATTGCCCACAATATCCAAGTCAATCAAAGTGCCGTTGTGGCACGTTATGCGAACCGCCCTATGGACGGACTGGACTATGCGGCAGGCGACTTCACTTATGCCGTGGACATGAACAAAAGTGGCTTTTTTAGTCGAAGAGAGCAAATAATGCAGCACGGGTTCGTGAGCACCTACAGTTCGCTCAATATCCCGGGCAATCCATTTCCACCGGTCGGGCTGCATGTGGCGCCACCTGTTGAACCTTATTCAGGATTCGAAGGATACATCAGCTTAATGGGGGCGTCGGATATCGACGACCGAAACAGTCACCATGCCTACTTGCATCCCTTCCTGATGCGACAACTTAGGGTTAATCAGTTGTGTCATCGAAATGGAAGCTTGGTCTTGAGACCTTCAAGGTCCTTAGACTCGGCTGTAAACTATGGCATACACCAACGTCATAATCGGCTTACGCATACCCTAAATCGTGATCTAAGAATTTGGCCCGGTCAGATTTCGGGAATGGGTCATTTGGGCATTAATCGTTGGCAACCCTTAAATTTCGCCCATTCTTGTGCCGATTCTCTGAGGGGACAGTACCCTTTGCCCAATTCGAATTTGATATGCGCCGTAGACGGTTCTTGTATGGAGTCGAACATAGTCGTAGCCAATGGGGGCCAGATTACATTGGGAGATGAACTTCAAGGAATACAGCAAACTGCCCAATGGTCTTTTAGAGGAGGGAGTAGGCTAATACTATCCAGTGGCTCTCGACTCGTGGTCAATCATGGCAGTCGTCTCATCATCGAAAAAGATGGGGTACTGGAAGTTCATGCTGGAGCCGAAATTTTTCTGGTTGGCGATTCATCCGTAATAGAAATTAAGGGTAGGGTAGTGCTCGGTGATGGTGCTCGATTTGGCTTTCAAGGCAATGGACACATCGTCATCAACCACGATTCAGGTGGTTGGGCAGGTGGCGCTGCCTGGACTTTTGGTAGAAATAGTGGAATTCATCTTCAGGGCAATAGATTAGGTCACTTAAGAGCACGATTGCTTTCAAATTGGGATGTTACACAATCAGATGCCTATTTTACCCTTGAACACGGTGGCATTCGATTGGAAGGAAACACCCGATTACATTTGATGGGCCCCACACGGATCATTCAATCAAGCCTCTCAGGGGATACTTCTCGATTGCATCGTGGACTATGGTTGCACGGTCAGCCCCATATTCAAATCTCAGGCTGCTTGTTTGAAAACGGGGAACGGGCCATCACATCGGTTCAAATTGGTTTTGTGAATGGCATTCGCATCTCCAACAGTCAGTTTTACAACAACCATACAGCCATAGAAACACATGGCAAGTCCGTTCAGATCACAGCCTGCGTAGCGCGCAATAACCATACGTTTTGGAGGGGTTATGATATTGAAGGTACGAGCATTGTTCAGAACAGCTCTATTTCTGTTGGGTACCATGGCCTTCATGTGATGGGGCAACATGGCGCACTGCTCTCCATAAGCGAAACGCGCATTGATAGCCACCATACCGGTGTCATGGCCTTCGGTTCACTTCATCTAACAGCAGGTTGTGCATCCTTCCGCTACAATCAGACAGGAATTTATGCAGGAAATACGCACCTTGCCCTTTCAAATGATGTTCGAAACGATCTTCGTTTTAACCAACGAGCGATATATCTGGAAGAGCCAGACTGGGTCGAACTGCGCGGTGGTGGAAACAACTTTTCAGGTAGTCAAATCTACGTTCAAGGTATGCTCTCCGGGCGAGCGATTCACTGTTTGAATTCTCTGGGCTCGTCTGTTTATGGCATGGAGGTAGCGGGTAATCATATGCCCACCGCACAGATACAACAGAATTGGCAATTGGTCGATTGGGACGGAAATCCAATTCAGCCATTGGGAATAGGCACATTTACAGGAACAGGATTATGTCCTGGCCGGCAATTGCCCCATCCGCTCGCAGGTCAGATTACTCCACTCAGGAGCAACAGAATGCTAACACTGGGTGGTCGTTCTGTTCCATTAAAAACAGAGGCGCTCGCACTCGCCGCATTACTTGTACAACCTAATCCATCAGTTAATGACCGAATGAACATGCTCAGCCGGTTTAATGATTTATTTTTATCCACCAGAATTCAGAGCAGTCCATGGAATGAGGTCGACCGCACGATACTCACTTTGTTACTCGATGCCATGATTCAATGTACTTCCGATGGCTTAATGCAATGGGTAGACCTTGGACTTGATAGAAGATCAGAATACGTGCCCATCAACTGGATTTTGCAAGAGATTGATTATCGACTCTTTAATCCCAATATGGGTTGGTCGGTGGAGTTCGGACGTTTGGAATTACGTAAAGCCCAGCTGATGCGAACTGCTGCACGTGCAGCAGATGCGCTTAACGTCCTCATGATCCTGCAAAACCTTCAGCAAGATGAATGGCTTGAATCAGCTCGTTTACACTGGACATGTAGTATAGAATTGGAATCTGCACTCAGCAGTGGCCAAATCACTTTGGATGACTTCATACGGGATAGACAGACTTGTCTGGGCTTATCCGGAACATTGAGGCGCAACCATTCTGAATGGGGCACATTAAGAAAATTGGATATAGAAAAGGGGCATTACGCTTGCTTCCCCAATCCATCATCTGGTAATTTCCAAATACACCGAAGTCAGAGTCATTATCAGGCCGAAGTCCATGTATTCGATCTTGCCGGCCGAGTTGTTCACCAATCCGTTTGGCCAGCTGCTCATTCTGTGCTTCAAATCAATCGAGAAGCATTAAATCCGGGTTGGTACACGTTGGTCATACGCTCTAATTACGGATCAAAAGCCACATTGAAGTTGTCTATTGAATAGACTCTAGATTCGCATTAAACGATAGATAATAGACAGAAGAGACCGCATTTGGTCAACCCAGGTTAATCGAGTTCGATCCTGGGTTGACTTTGTGGTTCACTATGCACAGTGGGCAAGTCTGGGCCTTATAGACAATATTTTGGCTTAAGACAGCCGAAAAGTATCCTTCAGAACGTCGTAGTGCTGAGAAAACTTTGTGAGACACCAGGTCAAAAGCATGGTTTTTTCATTCGGACTAATCAATGATAAGTTCTTTTTCAGTTCCTTTCGGAACAACTCCTTGTCGAAACTAACGCCCTGGAGTACCTGTTTAACAAAATCAATCATATCTATTGAAATTTACCAAGGCTATGAATGACGAAAGCGCTCATTTATTGTTTGCCATACTTTAAAAAAATCGGTTTGAAGGCAGTTTAACGGCCAGATCATCTTTCTGGTGATCCCACATTTTTCTGTTGCGATTTACAGATAAAAAGGTCAATTTTGCCCAAATTCTGAAATATGATCTTCAATCGATTGACTTTTCTTCTGGCTTTAATCGTCGGTTTGATTTTTTCGAAAACTGGCGAAGCCCAAGTATATCCACTACGCAGTATTGATAGTATTCAGTATGTGCATCCCGACACCCTTTTAACCGGTCGTACCCTCTCACGTTACTTGAACGATACGGTTCGGGTGCGTGGATTGGTTATTTTTAATCCACGTGACCATGCTTTGAGTGCCAATTGGAAGGCCACATATTTGGTAGATACCAATGGCTTGGGCGACAATGCTTGGCGCGGGTTGCTGGTTCGTCTTCCTGCGATCGCAGATTCTTCGGCTACAGGATTCTTCAATAATTTCCAACCAGGAAACATAGTTGAATGTACGGGGGTGGTTTCCGAATTTCAGGATGCTAGCCCAAACTCTGGAGAAACACAAATCAACCTGATTCCGGTAGCTTCTCAAGTCGTAGGATTTTCTGCTTCCTTGCCATCGCCTCGACCTGCAAGCGTGAATCAATTCATGCAATTTAACCCAAGCAATCCTTCTGTACCACAAACCATACAAAAACCTTCAGGAGAGCCTTATGAAGGAATGTATGTGCAGCTCAACAATGTACTTGTTACGGGGGTGAGCATTTTTGGTGGTGGCAGGGTTTCGTGGCTCATTAGAGACGCATCAGGTGCCGAGATGAATGTACGAGATGCTTCTCGATTCTTCAGACCCCCTTTCATCTCATCGACCGCATCAACACCACCCAATCCACAAGCCCCAGTATTTGTTCAACAAGGAAAAGCATTTGAGTACATTCGAGGGGTTATTACCGAAACGAACTTTGCTACATTATATCCTCGCTACGAAATTGTGCCGCTGATTCCGACTGATTTAGGCCCCATTACTGCTTCTCCTCCATTTGTAGCCAATCTTACAGCCAATCCAATGGTACCTTCTGTCGCACAGCCCGTGACTATTGCTGCTCGCATCACTGACCTCGATGGCTCAGTTACCTCTGCAAAATTATTTTTTGCCCCTGGTTTAAGCGGAACACCTTACGATTCCGTTAGTATGTCTACTGTTTCGGTTGATTCATTTACCGCAACAATTCCCGGATCGGCCCTAACACAAAATTTGGGATACATTCGTTATTTTATCAAAGCAGTTGATAATCAAGGAAATGAGGCCGTAAGTCCCGATACAGTACAAAGCTTTGGCATACTGCGTATCGTCAATGGCGGAATCGTTAGGGTATCTCAGGTTCAAGAAACGCCTTTTGCCAATGGTCGTTCGATTTATGATGGAACTGTTTTAACGGGCATGGATTTAAGGGGACGATTGATGTCAACTTTAAGTCCAACCGACTATGGACGCATTATTTTTCAAGACGGACGTGATGTATTTTGCGGAATTACGGTTAGACCCGATAATTTGGGCTCGACCGATATTGATACCCGATTGAGAGGGGACAGTATTCGAATCACCTCTGCAAAGGTGATCGAAGACTTTGGTATCACAACTTTAGAAGTTTTGGCCTACGAATTTTTAGGTAGTGGACAGCCTTATGCACCCGTGCAGTTACCAATCGACTCTGTCATGTCGAGAATCTATAACTATACTGAGGCTTATGAGTCAATGCTCATCGAATTCCTGAATCAATATGTTGTGAATCAAAACCCAGATGCACCGAGTAATTTTGGCGAGTTTCTGATCTACCCAGACTCTATTTCAACGAATGGCCTCAGAGTTCGAGGGGGCGTAACCCTCTCAAGCCTCGACTTGGGCCAGAATTTCAATACAGATTCCCTTTCATTCAGGCAGCGCTTGGATTATATTCGGGGCATTCTTACTTTCAATTTTTCCAATTGGAAGCTGCAACCCAGAAATCGGGCTGATGTTCATGGATTTGCCGGAAGCGGTGGATCAAGCGGGATATTTGACCGTTCGGTCTCCATGCAAAACATGCGCATTTACCCCAATCCAGCCTTTGAATTTTGTACTGTTGAGTTTGAATTGAGTCAACCGGAACAAATTGAATTGACCCTTCGTGATTTAACCGGACGTCTAATTACAAGCGATCAATTGAATTTCGAATCCGGCATTCAAACCATGCGACTCCATGTTCCGGCTGGAACGCCCAAAGGTCTGTACTTAATACAAGCGAAAGGCCGCCGAATGCAATCGGTTGGCCGCATACTGATTGAGAATAAATGAATGGGAAAACACCAATGATAAACGCAGCTCGGAACTTTTTCCGGGCTGTTTTGTTTAACGACGACAGGTTGCATCTCAATTCATGCCTCCTATTTTTGTAAGCAATAACCTACGACCCCGATACATGGACGCTAAATTCTCACCCAAAGTAAAAGATGTTATCTCATACAGCAAGGAAGAGGCATTACGGTTGGGCCACGATTACATTGATCCTTGTCACCTATTACTGGGCTTAATCCGAGAGGGCGATGGTCAGGCAATCAAAACAATGATTAGCCTTGGGGTTGACCTGAGTCGACTCAAAAAATCGATAGAGGATGCGATCCGGGGAACAGGAAGCAATCCAATGAATTCTATTGAGAACCTCCCGCTCACAAAACAGGCAGAAAAGGTATTGAAAATTACCTTTTTAGAAGCAAAAATTTTCAAAAGTGAACTGGTTGGTACAGTTCATTTATTGTTATCAATCTTGCGTGAAGAAGAGAGTTTGGCAACACGAATTCTTGAAAAATTCGATATCACCTATGAGGCAGTGAAAGAAGAACTGGATCAAATGCTTGAAGGACGCAATCGAGAAGATACACCACGTGCATCTACAGGAGATGATTCCTATTTAGAAGATGACAAAAAATCGTCTGAAAGTGGGAAAAAGGCCTATTTGAACCCAAAAAGCAAAACGCCTGTACTTGATAATTTCGGTCGTGATTTGTCTCAGCTCGCAGAAGAAGGGAAATTAGATCCGATCATTGGGCGGGAAAAAGAAATTGAAAGGGTGTCGCAAATATTAAGTCGTCGTAAAAAAAATAACCCCATTCTTATAGGTGAACCTGGTGTTGGAAAGACTGCAATTGCTGAAGGCTTGGCCCTGCGGATACAACAGAAAAAGGTATCTCGTGTTCTTTTCAACAAGCGAATTGTTACATTAGACCTATCCTCACTCGTAGCAGGCACTAAATACCGTGGCCAATTTGAGGAGCGCATGAAATCAGTGATGTCTGAATTAGAAAAAAGTCCAGACGTTCTGTTGTTTATCGACGAAATTCATACTTTGGTGGGTGCTGGAGGTGCTAGCGGTTCATTAGACGCCAGCAATATGTTTAAACCAGCACTGGCGCGCGGTGAAGTTCAATGCATCGGAGCCACTACGCTGAATGAGTATCGGCAATACATTGAAAAAGACGGAGCATTGGATCGCCGATTTCAGAAAGTTATGGTTGACCCACCTTCGGCCTTTGAAGCAATTCAAATTTTGGGAAACATCAAGGAGAAATATGAAGAGCACCACAATGTTACCTACACAGAGGCGGCCATTGATGCTTGCGTGAAACTAACTGACCGCTACATTTCCGACCGTTTTTTACCCGACAAGGCCATAGATGCCTTGGATGAGGCAGGTGCACGTGTCCACATTGCCAACATTCATGTACCCGAGCAGATTGTGGCACTGGAAGAACAAATTGAAAAAATCAAGGAGCAAAAGTCTCTGGTAGTTCGTTCTCAGAAGTATGAAGAAGCCGCCCGCTTAAGGGATACAGAAAAGAAATTGTTCGATCAACTTGATGAAGCACGAACACTGTGGGAAGAACAGTCTAAAAAGCAAAGGCATGTGGTTGATGAGCAAAATATTGCTGAAGTAGTGGCCATGATGTCCGGCATTCCCGTGACCCGAGTGGGAAAAGATGAAGGATTGCGTTTAACCGGCATGAACGAACACCTTAAAAGCCGCGTGATTGGTCAGGATAAAGCGGTTGACCTCATCGCTCGTGCCATTCAAAGGACCAGAGCGGGTTTAAAAGACCCTAAAAAGCCTATAGGATCCTTCATTTTTTTAGGCCCAACGGGTGTGGGCAAAACTGAGCTGGCTAAAGAGCTGGCCCGATATCTATTTGATTCGGAGGAGTCACTGGTACGCATCGACATGAGTGAGTATATGGAGAAATTCAGTGTGTCTCGGTTAGTGGGGGCACCCCCAGGTTATGTGGGCTATGAAGAGGGTGGGCAATTGACTGAAAAGGTGAGACGAAAGCCCTATTCGGTTGTTTTGCTCGATGAAATCGAAAAAGCACACCCTGATATTTTCAATCTACTCTTGCAAGTATTAGATGATGGACAGCTCACCGATGGATTAGGGAGAAGGGTAGATTTCCGCAACACCATCATCATTCTCACCTCGAATATCGGAAGCCGGCAACTGAAAGATTTTGGCACAGGGGTTGGTTTCAATACGGCCGCAAAGCGCAGCGCAACGGAAACAGAATCGAATGCCATCCTTCAAAATGCACTAAAAAAGACGTTTTCACCTGAGTTTCTCAACAGAGTAGATGATGTGATTATGTTTAATGCACTCGACAAACCCGATATTTTAAAAATCATAGATCTGGTTTTGGACAGTGTTTATAAACGCTTACTGGATTTGGGATTCGAGCTCACGCTAACAGAAGCAGCACGTGATTTTCTGATTGAAAAAGGTTTTGACCCTCAATTTGGTGCTCGCCCCTTAAAAAGGGCGGTTCAAAAATTTGTTGAAGATGTTGTGGCCGAAAAGGTAATTGCTGGTGGTTTCAAAGAGGGAGAGAAAATTCTACTCGATTACAATCCGGAGGATGGCATGCGGGTGGTGAATCCCAAAAAGGTTAAAAAGACCAAGGACACGGCCTCAGAATAGTTGAAGCCTGATTTTTCCTTATCTTGTGGGAATGAATCTAGTCTTCTTCGATGATGTTCATTCCGAGCATCTCCTTCCTTTAACTTACACGCGACCCGCATGCGAATTAAGGGTCGGAATGATGAGCATAAAAGAAAAGTGGGAAATTGACTTAGGAACATCATCGTCATACCAAACCTTCAGGTCGTACCTCAGTGTACGATATCCCAGTACGTTATCGAATCATAATTTATTCATCAATGGTGCATGTATTCCGGATGAGCTTGCGCTGCAACATGTTCAAACGCTGTCAAACGGATACTTTGTTTCTCAGTCGGGAAGAGTCATCATGTGTAAAACAGATCGAGAAATCTTGCCCACAACCCCAGAAAGTCTCCGGGCATTTGGTCTAATAGAAATCAATGAGACGGTTCAATTTCGTATGATCTCCTACCCGGAAGATTTATTTGTTAAAAACGCTGAAGAAATCAGCGCCGATCTCAATAGAAAAAAGAGAAATAGGAATTTTATAAAAGCCTCAACTTCCAATAAAATGTCGGCAGTAGAGCACATTTTTCTGGAAGAAGGCGCGCAGGTAGAACATGCGTATTTGAACGCCTCGACTGGCCCCATCTATCTGAGCGCTGGCTCTGTTGTTATGGAAGGTGCAATGATCAGGGGTCCATTTTATTTAGGCCCACATTCAGAAGTTAAGATGGGTTCAAAAATTTATGGTGCTACCAGCATAGGTCCACATTGCAAGGTTGGTGGAGAAATCACCAATTCCATATTATTTGGGCATTCGAATAAAGGGCATGAAGGATTTATGGGGCAGGCCATTATAGGGCAATGGTGCAATTGGGGTGCGGATACCAATAATTCAAACCTAAAAAATAACTACGAGACGGTGAAACTTTGGGATGAACATCTGGGTCGGTTCAGGCAAACAGATTTGCAATTCGCGGGGCTTGTGATGGGCGACCATGCGAAAACCGGAATCAATACCATGCTCAATACAGGCACTGTGATTGGTGTCGGTGCCAATATTTTTGGTGCTGGATATCCCAGAAATTTTCTTCCTTCCTTTTGTTGGGGTGGGGCACAAGGACTTGAAACTTTCCGATTTGATAAATTTTCGCAAACTGCGGCACGGGTCATGGAGCGCCGAAAATTAGCATTCGATAAGGCAGAGGAGGTCATCATGAAAGCCGTTTTTGAAGAAACATCCGCACAAAGAACTTGGGAGAAGAAATTTTAACCACTCAGATTTAATGAACCCAGAGATGAGAACACGCATTGTAGCCGGGAATTGGAAGATGAATACAACACCCGAAGAAGGAAAGAAGTTGGTTTCTGAAATGATCCCCATGATCGACGACGAAATAAGGGGAGCTGTTCATGCCATTTTGATCCCGCCGATTTTGCATCTTTCCGGATTGATGTCCCTTTTTTCGAACCGCAAACAAAGTTTGTCGTGGGGGGCTCAGGATTGCAGCGCACATTCAAAGGGGGCATACACCGGTGAAATTTCTGCGGAAATGCTTTTATCCGTAGGCGTTTCCTACATTTTGGTGGGTCATAGTGAGCGACGAGCCTACCACAATGAGACAAATACCCTTTGCCGGGATAAAATCCTTCGCATCATTGAAGCCGGTGGCTGTCCGATCTACTGTGTTGGAGAAACCCTTCAAGAACGTGAAGAAGATCGGGTCACCCCCGTCATTGAGCAACAATTAAACGAAGGATTACCCGAGCTTCTTTGGGAGAAATCCCTGCCATTGATCATAGCATACGAGCCCGTTTGGGCCATTGGAACGGGTAAAACCGCGTCGCCGCATCAAGCTTCTGAAGTTCATGGCCTCATTCGGCATTGGCTCAAAACTCATGCAAGCGACCAAATTGCAGATTCGACCAGCATATTATATGGTGGATCTGTAAAAGCTGAGAATGCCGCGGAGTTATTCAATATGCCTGATGTAGACGGGGGGCTCATCGGAGGAGCCTCCCTCCAGTCGCGCTCTTTCGTGGAGATTGTTAAGGCTTGTGTTCGCTAACCAATATGCGGTATTTGCGCTTCACCTTTGAAGTTACCCCAAACAACAAGGACATTTGGTTGGCCCATTTATCAGAATTGCCTTTCGATACATTCGACGACAACAGCAGCGATGAGCTCTTGGCGTGGTGTATTCAGAGCCCTGAAAATCAGAAAATTATCGAAAACGCATTGCTTGGATTTAAGGAGCAGGGCTTGGTGTTGTTGGCTTGTGAGGAAGAGCCTCAGGTTAATTGGAATCAAGTTTGGGAGTCGAATTATCCCCCGATTTATATTGACAACCGACTAATTATTCGAGCACCCTTTCATCCCGTTGATCCCAGTTTTGATATGGAGATGGTTATAGAACCCCATATGTCTTTTGGCACAGGTCACCACCCTACGACCTTGGGGATTTTGCGCCGTATGCTTGATATGGATTTGAAAGGAAAGAGCGTTTTGGACATGGGAAGCGGAACCGGAATTCTGGGCATATATGCTAAAATGAAAGGTGCGCAAGACGTTTTGGCCATCGATCACGAAGAATGGGCAGCAATCAATGCCCGCGAAAATGCGGCGCGAAATGGGGTTTCTTTGGATTCTGTGGAAGGGTCATTCGATCAGATCTCAGGGGCGTTTGATGTGATAATTGCCAATATAAACCAAAACATCATCCTTCAAGGATTAAAGAAAATGAACGGCCACTTAAAATCAGGAGGTATTTTAATGTGCAGTGGATATTACCCCGACGGACATAGACTAATCGCCGATGAGGCTGCCCTATTGGGCATCCAGGAAGAAGCCCAGTTTGCGGAGGGAGACTGGGCTGTTTCGGTTTTTTGTAAATACACAGCATGAAATTGAGTCCGACTATCTATTTATCCAGTCGATTCTGGTTGAACATCATGCTGATGACCTTGATTGTCAATAATCTTGCAACAGCCCAAATCAAGAATACGAAAAATCAACTACCCCAAGATGCGGGCGCCCAAATTTCAACCCGTTTAATGCAGGTTGAAGACAAATCCTACAAAACACTGGGTGAAAAATTTAGATTGGCTTGGACTTCCGATTTTAATGAGGGTCAACAAACGAGGATTGAGCAGATGCTGCAACAGATGGATGGCCGCAATTTGCCCGATCATCCGTTTTTAGGCTCCTATGTACGCATATTGCTGGCCTTTAACCAGGCAGATGCACCGATCATTTCTTTTGATGACTGGCATGACTTTTTCGCACAATACCTCAGTAAAAGACCTCAAACCCAGCAAATTGAGGAATTGCAACGCCAATCGGAAGGATTGGTTGAAGGGGGATGGATCCACCGCTCAGAGGCCTTCGGTTGGCGACTGGAGGAGGCGCAAGGCTTCGAGCTCTATGTAATGAACAACAAAAGTCCGTCATTCAAGACTTCAAAAGCAGTCCTTTGGTGCGTTGCTCAAGAAGATTCTTTTGCCATTCACGTCAAAGGAATCTTAGGACAGATGATTGAAAAGAAGTTACAAATTGAATCAGGACAGTCCGATTGGTCGAGGCTGCAGTTTCCATCCGATTCGATCTATGCCATCTTACGCAATCTGAATATAAACCTCAAAACCCCATGGGCAAAATGTGATTCAGCTCTACTGTTCACAAGCAGCCTCAAGCAGAAACTCACGGGTGTATGGCAGGATCGACTTCAGACAGGTCTTGGCACTGACCAAGAACCGAATTATCCACGATTCGAAAGCAACACCCCTGTAGGGACCATCCCGGCACGCCTACCTAAATCCGTTACACTGGGCAATTATTCGCTCATCGGACGTCGGTATGCGCTCAGAACATTTGGCAGCCGACAAGCGAGTTTGACATGGAAGCCCGATACACAAACCGAAGTATATGTAGCGTCATCAACGATCTATTTTACACCTACAAAGATCATAAGTCCGTTCGCTAGCGTGGTGATTCGTGCCGGTGGAGACAGCATACAACATCCTGGCATATCTTTTGAGTATGACGTGGCTACCGATGAAATGTGGCTCCGTATGCCGCTCAAAACACCCAACCTGAGTCCGTTTATCCTGTCCTCGCCCCAAATTCAGGCCTATTGCGAGCAACTTTACTGGAAAAAGGGTATCGACACCCTTCAATTCAAAGTCTTTTTGGGGCGCAACGATTCGACTGCCTTTTTTGTTACAACCTCGTATTTTGATAGCAAAGAATTTCTATCAATCACATCGGCCTCTGGATCAAACGAACTCTGGACGTTCATACAATACATTCTGCGGACCGGCTTAGATCGAGTAGAGGCCTCCGATTATGCCCGAACCATGCGCATGACGGCAGAAGCTGTGCAGAGTTTATTTATTCAACTGGCTCAATCAGGCTTTGTAGGATACAATCAAGAAGAAAATCAGGTTCACATTTTACCTAAGTTGGAACGATATTTTAATAAGAGCGACCAGAATTCAGACTTCGATCACATCAGATTGATTTCAAACCCTGCTTCCGGACTGTTTGCACGCTATGCACTGCGAACAGGTTCTCTCTACATGGAAGGCATTCGGGCTGTGGCACTCAATGATTCTCATTCGGTGATATTGCATCCAAAAAATGGCAAAATAAGTATCGAACGGGATACAAGAATGAGGTGGGCTGGCAAATTCACGGCCGGACCATTGTCCTTTGAAGGTAATGCATTCTCCTTCGACTACGAAAACTACCAGGTGCAAATCGACTCTGCCCGATCGCTCACTTTTTTTTCCTTGTCTGACGAACGCGATGAACGTGGACGGTGGAAAAGAATGCCGCTGCGTACGGTCATTCAAGATATCAGTGGCTTAGTGCAAATCGACGCGCCGAACATGAAATCGGCTCGAAAACCCGACTTCAACTTTCCGTATTTTCGAAGCATCGGTCCTTGTTTTGTTTATTTCGATGAGCCTTCCATACAAGGAGGGGCCTATAAAAGAAATGAATTCTATTACCGCATCGATGAGTTTGCATTGGGCAGTCTCGATTTCGATGACGCCTTGGACAGCCTTCGCCTGCAAGGGGAGCTCATTTCACCGACATTCCCACCGATTCAAGAACCACTCAGGTTGATGCCAGACCGTTCCCTGGGCTTTATTTCTCCGTTCGTAGCGGGGGGAAGACCTGTTCATGGCGACAAGGCTCGGGCCGATGTTGCTTTATCTCTTGATGGATCAGGATTAACTGGATCTGGAAGCTTTTACTTTCTGAACGCTGAAATTCGATCAGATTCATTAGTCTTTCTACCCGGACTAACACGTGGCCCAGTCCGACGGATGAAAGTGCGCAACGACGCCGACTACGGTAGACCTGCTCCTGAATTTGAAACGGGAGATGGACAGTTTGAATGGCGACCGAAAAACGATAGTTTATCGGTCTTCGCACTGCATCAGCCTTTCGAAGTCTTCGAAAGTCGGACTGAATTTATGGGGGACTTTTCTATGACACCGGGCCATTTAAGAGCCAATGGGGTAATAAACAGGGGGGCGCAAAGCGTTAAAAGTAAAGAATTTGATTGGATGCGCACGGGTTGGACTGCGCGCTACTGTCGCGTCGAAATGGATCGAGAAGGCTCATCGAACCCATCAAAATCCAATTCTACCTTGGCTTCAGTTCGTCTCCTAACCGCCGATTCATTAAAGGGAAGTATGGATTACAGAACCAAGGAAGCAAGGTTCGAAGCCGAACATGACTTTGCCCCGGTAAATCTTCCCTACAATGATTACGGGCTCAGGCTTCCCAAATTGGGGTGGAACCTCGACTCAGCCTCCGTAGTACTTGGTCGAAACCAAGCAGATATCACAGAGAAGATTTTGTTTATGGCAACCGACCCCGAGTCAGACAGCATACACTTCGAGGCAACCCACGCACGCTTATTTTTAGAATCGGGTTCTCTTAGCCTTTTCGGAATCGATCACATTCCCTGTGCTGACGCTTGGATATACCCACCGAATGGAACAGTACAGATTGGAAGAAAATCAAAAATTCAACCCATGGTGGGTGCTCGCCTTGTTTGGGACTCTTTAACCCGAGCCCATGAAGCCATAGATGTTCAGGTGAGCATTAACAGCCGTATGAACTACCAAGCGACAGGTTATTACAATTATTTGGTTAGAGGGGAAATGCCACAGAAAATTAGACTTAAAGAAATCGGTGTAGATTCATTTGGAATTAGTCGTGCCAATGCCCGTGTTTACCGCGATTCGGGCTTTGTGATGGCACCCGGTATAGGCTTTGGTGGCACATTGGATATCAGAGGAGATTCCGTCGGAATTCTTTTTACAGGGGTAGGCAATTTAAAGCATGTTCATCGAGCCACATTCACCTCATTCTTTAAAATAGACTCCCGATACAACCCGCGAACGGATGTGGGGGTTCAGCTCTCATCGTGGGTCGACGGGAGCGGGAAGCCGCTCTATACCGGTCTATTTTTGAACGCGTCACGCGCGCTTATTTATCCATTATTGGTTGGAAAAAAACGTAATCCCACCGATTCAGCCCTTGCATTCATCGAATCAGGGACCATTAAATTTGATAGCGTTACCTCGAATTATCAAATTTTTGATTCGGAAAACAAAGAATTTAACAGCCAAGAAGTACATACCTTTCAATTTTCGCCTCAAGACAGCATATTTAAAGCTGAAGGTCGCCTTTGGTGTTTAAGTCAGTTATCATCAGGAAATTGGCTGTCTTTAGCGGGTGTAATGAACCATAAAATAAACGAACAAGAGACCACAGTCGATGCCCTTATGTACGTTCGTGATGTTCTACCACAAAACGGGTTTAACTACTTTGGAGGCTTGCTATCTGGAAATTACTTTAGAATGACACGGAATGTATCTTCATCAGACTGGTTTGAAAGCGCCCTTGCATGCCTTACGCCCAACAAACTAGTCAGTGGATTG
Organism: Bacteroidota bacterium; assembly: GCA_005799065.1. Lineage (GTDB taxonomy): Bacteria > Bacteroidota > Bacteroidia > UBA7662 > UBA7662 > F1-60-MAGs140. The sequence continues at coordinate 9,761 of SYHW01000061.1, read as the reverse complement.
ACTCTGAACTACAGACTATCGAAGCAGCTGCCTCAAGACCCCATTTCGGTGCACACCTGGTGCTTTGCACTACAGCCAATGCGTTGGGATTCTGATGAAAGATCCTTTTCAGCCTCCAAAAATATGGGGGTAATTAGGGCTGGAGGCGAACTCATTAATAAGTATTATCCCGCATTCGTTGAATTTCGAAGACTACCCAAATCAGAAATTTTCAATCTTCTGGTGATGCCTGAGCGAGATAAAGACCTACTGATACAATTTAGAAACGGTTCATTTTACACCTATTCGAATGACTCCGATTATCAAAAACTATTCGAAGAGGAACGTTCGCTAGAGAAGAAGAAACAGCGTGAGGGCTATAGGGAATCTGATGAATCTACTTTTTATCAAGTGATGAGCAGAAAAGAAGCACTTGATGCAACATTTATAGAACCCTAGCCGAAGAGGGTTGAATAAGCTACCTTATTTGAACTTTTATAACCCCAATTTGTTTATGAAATATCTCTGAACAAATGAATGATTGCAAAACCAATTTTCAGTAATTCAGCGATGAACTTTGAGTTTCTGCGATGAATTGAATGGACTTGAACGTATGTCTTCATCACACACTATGGAAATGATCAACAGATACTACCACAGAACCCAATCATCGGAAAATACTGAGACACTAGAAAGTGTTGAAGTATCAGAGGAAACCGAATCAACCCGATCACTCATCCTTCACAACGATGACATACATTCATTTACTGAGGTCATCTCATTGCTTGTTCATTATTGCCACCACACCGAAGAACAAGCCGAACAGTGCGCCTGGATCACCCATTTTAGAGGAAAATGTACGGTCAAACAGGGGAGAAGAAGCGAATTAACCCCTCCCTACAAAGGTCTTCAAAAGGAAGGGCTATCTGTGAGCATTGAGTGAATGTGAGTCAGAACACTGAGAGCAAAATGTTCAGGATTAACAAAAAATATAGATTCTTGCGTCTTCGGATGCTTTCGCTTTGTCTGTGCATATTATTATTGTCGTCTACCTGCGACAAGGTTCCTTACACTGGAAGAAGTCGTTTGACCCTCGTAAGCGAAACAACCCTCGTGGATCTGGCCAAGAAGGAGTACAAAACGATGCTTTCTCAATCTAAAATCGTTCGGGGCACAACGGATGCCCGACGGGTTGAAGAAATTGGAAGAAAATTAGCTTCAGTTGTAGACCGAATGCAAAAATTTCACAAAACATCTGGTTCCATACCATTTGAATGGGAATTTTCTTTAGTGAATGACCCACAAGTCAATGCCTGGTGTATGCCGGGAGGCAAAGTGTGCTTTTATACCGGAATTATGCCATTTTGCCAATCAAACGATGCCTTGGCTACTGTGATGGGTCATGAAATTGCCCATGCTTTGGCACGACATGGAAATGAACGCCTGTCGCAATCGCTGTTGGCCCAAGCGGGTGGACTCATCACCGCATTCGTCTTGGATCTTGAGACGGCCGAACAACGCGAGCTTTTCGGCCAGGCTTTCGGATTAGCGGTAAACGTAGGAGCCCTACTGCCATTCAGCAGAAGCCACGAATCAGAGGCCGATCGACTTGGACAGATCATTATGGCAGCAGGAGGATACGATCCCGTTCAATCGTACAAATTGTGGGAAAATATGGCCAAAGAAACTAAGGGCTCAAACATTCCAATGATGCTCAGCAGCCATCCCTCACATGCTCAGCGGATAGAGGAATTGAAGGCACACGCCCCGGTTGCCCGGCGCGTCGCGCTTCAGTACCAATCATCACCTTGATCGATCTATTTTGTGTATATTTAGGGGTGTATTTGAAAAACATAACTTTTTGGGCATGTTAACGGGTATCGTATTGTTGTTGCTCGTCGGTCTACTGCTTTTGATGGCCGAGGTTTTTCTGGTACCCGGCGTCACTTTCGTGGGAATAGCCGGTGTTTTGCTTATGGTTATTGGTGTTTGGATGGCTTATTCAGAATACGGACAAACAACGGGACATTATGTCCTTTTGGCTTCACTCACAATCAGCAGTTATTTACTCATTCGTGCCTTTCGATCAGGTTTTTGGGGGACATTTGCGCTTAAAAGCACCTTAGAAGACGCTCATTCGCCCGAGCCCGGTCAAACCGATACAAGAAAACCGATCATGATCGGAATGTCGGCGCGCGCTGTTAGTCGACTCCGCCCCATGGGTTTGGCAGATTTTAATGGAGAAATTCGTGAAGTAGAGCTCAGCGATGGTTGGGCAGAACCTGGCGAAGACTTGATCGTAACCCATATTGATTTCCACAAAATATTTGTTCAATTAAAACCCACAAACCACCCCTCCCATGTCTGACGTTGGCGCACTTTTCCTTGGTTTAGGCGGCATTTTGCTGCTCATATTTATGTTTTTGTACTTTGTCCCCATAAACCTGTGGATCACCGCAGTTTTTTCAGGGGTCAAAATCAGCATATTGGATCTTGTTCTGATGCGGATACGGAAAGTGCCACCCGGAGTGGTCGTGAATGCGCTTATTACATCCACCAAGGCAGGTTTACGAACGAATGCCAATGAGATTGAAACACATTACCTCGCGGGAGGGCACGTGAACAACGTGATACGGGCATTGATTTCTGCCGAAAAGGCCAATATTGCGCTCGATTTCAAAGCCGCTACAGCCATCGACCTTGCGGGTAGAGATGTTTTTGAGGCGGTCCAGATGTCGGTTAATCCCCGTGTCATTGATACCCCACCGGTGGCAGCTGTGGCCAAAGATGGCATTCAGCTCATTGCCAAGGCAAGGGTAACTGTTCGTGCGAACATCAAACAACTCGTTGGTGGAGCAGGCGAGGAGACCATTTTGGCCAGGGTAGGAGAGGGTGTAGTATCTTCGATCGGGTCTGCAGTTAACCACAAAGAGGTATTGGAGAATCCAGATAAAATATCTAAAGTTGTTCTGAGCAAAGGTCTTGATGCAGGAACAGCGTTTGAAATCTTATCCATTGATATTGCCGATGTAGATGTCGGGAAGAATATTGGGGCTGTACTACAAACAGACCAAGCGGAAGCAGACAAGAAAATCGCACAGGCACGCGCGGAAGAACGCCGAGCCATGGCTGTTGCTCTTGAACAAGAACATGTGGCGCTTGCTCAGGAGGCCCGTGCCAAGGTAATCGAAGCCGAAGCCCAGATACCGATTGCTATGGCCGATGCATTTAGAAATGGTCAACTCGGGGTGATGGACTACTATAGAATGCAGAACCTAAAATCAGACACAGACATGCGCGAGTCTATTGCCCGGCCGGGAGGTGGTACGAAGAAATGAGCTCCTCAACAGCTCAGAATTGGAGTTTAGAAACAAAAATCTTAGAATCCAGGAAGATGCGTTAAGAAATAAGATCTTTAGTAACTAAAATAGGTGAAATAGGATCTTCGACCACCTTGGTCTACTCCTTCTACCGTTACCTGACCCCGGCTGTGTTTGAGTAGATCAATACACTGATCAATTTCTGTAACAGGCGTTCGGTTTATTTGCACGATGATCAGGCCATCTCTCAGGCCCATCCTCCTTAAACTACCTTGACCGGCTTGACTGATTTTAACGCCTCCTGATATACCCAAACGGTCTTTTTCTAATTTGCTGACTGTTTCAAAATGCGCGCCTAGATCAGCAGAGAAATACTTTTCAGATTGAACCGCACCCAGACCACCTTCTGTGTTGGTTAGTTTAATGTGTACCGTTTGTCGTTTACTCGATCGCTCATAAACGAGAGAGACTTCATCGCCAGGCCTATGATAGCTCAGCAGTTCATCGAAAGTTGACTTGCCATCAATGGTTTGGCCATCAAATGCTATGATCACATCGCCCTCCTTGATCCCTGCATCCTTGGCGGGTCCATAACTCGACATACTGCCCACCATAACTCCTGCATTTGATGTGAGACCCGCTTGCTTTCGTACACGCGCATCGATTTCTATAACATCCGCTCCAAAAAATGCCCGCTGAACAGATCCAAACTCGCGCAAATCGCGGATTACCTTCTGAACAATATTAGAGGGAATGGCGAAGCCATAGCCGTTATAGGCTCCGGTACGCGAAATAATAGCCGTGTTGATCCCCACCAATTCGCCTTGCGTATTCACCAATGCGCCCCCCGAATTTCCTGGGTTGATGGCGGCATCGGTTTGAATAAAACTCTCTATCGGAAATAAATTATTCACCAGATTTAAGTTTCTGCCTTTGGCACTCACGATGCCCGCCGTAACAGTAGAAGTAAGGTTAAAAGGATTTCCTACAGCCAATACCCATTCTCCGACGCTCAACCGATTGCTGTTGGAGAACGAAATGACAGGCAATCGCTCGCCATCAATTTTCAAAAGGGCCAAATCCGTTGAGGGGTCTGTTCCAACAATCTTAGCTGTATATGAATCCTTGTTGGTGAGTACGACCTCTACCTGAGATGCCTTTTCAACCACATGGTTGTTGGTGACGATGTATCCATCGGCTGATACAATAACCCCCGAACCAGAATTCACCACCGCTTCTTGCCGCTGGTTAAAAAAATCCCCAAAAAACCAGTCATTGAACGAACGCTGCGCCGCCGTACCCGTTGTTTTAAGGTACACAACCGCAGAAGTACTTTGTTCAGAAGCCAAAACAAAATCTGGAGGTGTACCCGATGCTCCGGTTAAAATACTGTTGAAGCGCCTGGATGATGAACCAATTTGTTCAGAAGCAGCGAACCACGGAGCAGCGCCACCATCAGTGGGCTCATTAATGCCCAACTTCAACCAGTTCAGTTGCCACCTCCTCTGGGCTAAAGATCCACCAATATAGCCGGCTACAGAAGCGAGTAACATAAATGCCAGGATTGCACCGATTAAAAACGTCTTTTTCATTTGGATTGGATTTCACTCAGCCCCAAAACGGATAAAGCTTTAATTTTGTTCGCCACTCATGAAATTTCCTGTCGATTGTCTCGCCCACGCCCAGCATGGTTTATTTTTGCGGACATGAAAAACCACCAACATCTTATTCCGATTACCGTGGCCCACGGCGATGGCATTGGCCCCGAAATTATGCGTGCTACCCTTCGGATGCTCGAAGCGTCAGGTGCACCTTTAGCTATCGAAACTATAGAGATTGGTGAAAAATTATATTTATCCGGCAATACTTCAGGAATTGGATCGGAAGCATGGGAATCGCTTTTTCGAACGAGAGTTTTCTTAAAGGGTCCCATCACCACGCCATTTGGCGGGGGCTACAAATCGCTGAATGTTACCGCCCGGAAAACCTTGGGTTTGTTTGCCAATATTCGTCCGTGCATTTCCTATTCTCCTTTTGTATTCACCCGATTTCCCCAAATGGATGTAGTCATTATCAGGGAGAACGAAGAGGATCTTTATGCCGGTATCGAATACCGACAGACCCGACAAGTTTATCAGACACTGAAATTGGTGTCCGAACCAGGTTCTGAGAAGATTGTTCGATATGCCTTTGAATATGCCCGAAACAACGGACGCAAAAAGGTGACCTGTTTGATTAAAGACAACATCATGAAGGTGACCGACGGACTCTTTCATCGGGTATTCGATCGTGTGGCGGCTGAATTTCCTGAGATTGAATCGAACAGCATGATCATTGACATCGGCACGGCCCGCCTTGCCGATAGCCCAGAAATCTTTGATGTCATCGTAACCCAGAATTTATACGGCGACATCATTTCGGATGTGGCCGCCCAATTGAGTGGGTCTGTGGGAATCGGAGGAAGTGCCAATGTGGGCGATAAATGTGCCATGTTTGAAGCGATTCACGGCTCTGCTCCAGATTTAGCGGGTAAAGACCTTGCCAATCCTTCAGGTTTACTCCTCTCCGCGATCATGATGCTGGTGCACATGAACCTGCCCGAACCCGCTGTCGCCCTGCACAATGCATGGTTAAAAACACTAGAAGATGGCATCCACACGGGCGACATATATAAATCAGGAATGAGCCGCGTTCGGGTTGGAACACAGGGATTCGCAGATGCAGTGATTGAGCGACTGGGTACAATACCGGCCCAAAGAGAGGCGGTAACCTACACCCAGCAAATTAAACCGATACAACCATCGAGCTGGAACCTTAGGATGGCATCCGAAACCAAAACACTGACAGGAGTCGATATTTTTTTAGATTACCCCAACATTAAACCCAATGAATTAGGCGCCCTCTTGGATTCATTAACCATTCAGGGTTTAAAATTGGTGGTGGTTTCCAACCGCGGAGTGAAGGTTTATCCCGATGGGTTTGCCGATACCTTTTGTACGGATCATTGGCGTTGTCGGTTCGAAGCCATTGAAAAGGGATCTACTATCGAGTTTGGGAAGGTGCTGGCCCAAATGGAAGCTTTGTATGGTGCCGGACTCGACTGCATCAAAAGCGAAAATCTATATTTGTTTGATGGGCACGTGGGGTATTCCCTCGCTCAAGGTCAATAAGCGATGAGGTCGCGTTTGCTTTGCGGTCTGATTCTTTCAAAGGGTAATTAGATGAATCGCATTCAAATCAGGAACATTGGCCAAATAGGAGGTTTATCGGAAGGAGAGGCATGTACACCCGGTGGAAATTTCTTTACACACGGTGGAAATCAAGGATCGATTTGGTCGTCAACAGAAGATGCCTGGCTTCTTGTGGAAGGAAAACACATCATCAAATGGGGGCCGATGTCCGATGAGCCCAGCCTTCCACCCCATACAGAAGTCTGGGACGCCAACGGCGCCTGGGTCATGCCCGCATTTGTTGACCCGCACACTCATTTGGTGCACAGCGGAACGCGTGAACAAGAATGGAAAGCCCGACTTCAAGGAGCAAGTTACCAAGAAATAGCAGCGGCTGGCGGTGGAATCATGCACTCTGTACGTAGCCTGAGGAAAGCCGAATTTTCGGCCTTGTTGGATGAGAGCCGAATTCGGCTGGAGTCTATTCGCTCCATGGGCGTGGGGAGTCTAGAAATCAAAAGCGGCTACGGTCTAGATTTTGATTCAGAAAGCAAGATGCTGCGAACAACGCGAACGCTCGCGCATGAGTACCCCGATATGAATATCCATTCGACTTGTCTTGCACTGCATGCCATTCCTCCTGAATATTGCGAAGACGCAAACTCCTATGTAAGAAAAGTCACTCAGGAGTGGATTCCCGTTTGGGCGGAAGAAGGGCTCATTGATTTTGTTGATATTTTTTGCGAGCGCGGTTATTTTGGGCTTGAACATTTAGATGCCTTGTTGGAATGTGCCCATCAATTGGGTTTGCCTGTACGGGCTCATGTGAATCAATTTTCTGTAATGGGCGCGGTAAAGAGGGCTGTTGAAGGTGGTGCGCTCAGTGTCGATCATTTGGAGGAATTGGATGACGCTGATTTGGAGGCCTTAAAAAATGGGGAAACATACCCCATTCTTCTGCCAGGTTGTTCTTTTTTCTTAGGAATTCCCTATGCCTCTGGTCGAAAATTGGCAGATGCCGGGTTGCGCGTGGTGGTGGGGAGTGATTACAACCCCGGATCGGCACCTGGATTTAACCCGTTCTTGACACTAAGCCTATCTTGCCTAAAGTTGGGATTGATGCCGGAGGAGGCCTTGAATGCCATGACCATACACGCTGCGGGTTCACTCCAACTTTCTGATCGTGCGGGCTCGATTGGAAGAGGGAAAGAAGCCAGTTTATTGTTCATATCCGGTCTAAAAGACTGGTCGACTTTAGCCTACCATTTTGGTCATATTCCCCCTTTGCGCGTCATGCTTAAGGGGCGTTTCATTTAAGAGAAACGATACAAAAAACTGAATCTGTCGGGTTTTTGTCGAGTCGCGTCATGCGACCGTCCGCATTACTCGACGAAAGTCATGCTTTTATCTAAGAGAACTTTACAGATGTGTAAAGTCATGTGGATAAATTGGGATAAGTTGTGTTCACAACATTTTGTGTGAAAGATCGAAGGTGTGAAATTGGCTGTTCCTTTCACTTAAATCCCATACCCCATGAAACTCAAATCCATTTACATTGCAGAGTCACACGATTCCTTTCGCGGCATTTTGGCGGAGCATCTGCGCTCAAATTATTATGTCCGTGATTTTTCGCGTTTTTCCACAGCGGTTCGCATGATGGAAGAATCGGAGCCAGATTTGTTCATTTATTCCCTTCCCGACGACATCCATAGATCGGTAGAATCACTGCAAGAATATAAAAGAAGCCTGAAATTTCAGCACATTCCCCTTCTAGTATTGGCTGGTCAACCATTTCGTGAAATACAAACAGCCTGTTATGCAGCAGGCGCTGATGCTTGTCTCGAACGTCCTTTCGGTCTTACACAGTTAAACCCGTTGGTGGCCTCTCTACTGCGCAATCGGGAGGCCTCATACGCCCACGCTCGTCGGCGGAGCTTATTGCCCGCTTCCTATTCAAGTATGGTCATGGAGGATGAATTTTTCATGCAGAAGGTCAATCGATTCCTAGGAAACAACATTCGAGAAATCAACTTGTATGTGAGCAATGTAGCCGATGAGATGGCGATGAGCATCAGTCAGTTCGACCGCCGCGTAACACGCCTAACCGGACAAACGCCGAATCAATATATTCGAGAATATCGGATGCAGGTGGCTTATGAACTACTGGCTAGTAAAAGAGGCAATGTTTCCGAAATCGCAATGATGACAGGATTCAAGAGTATTTCTTATTTCAGCTCACGTTTTCGCGAACGATTCGGCTTTGCTCCTTCTTTTGTCCGATCAGGTCGACACGAGGAAGAATTGAAGGAAATCGGGACCGGAGGACCACAACAAGCAGCCTAATAATTCAATCAAACAAACTGCTCTGTACGCCGTATCCATCTGGCCGTAGTGATTTATTGAAACCGAATCCGTTTACGATCCATGATTGTTCGACCTTCGTTTGCTCAAGCGGATACAACATCGGCCCAATAGCCCTCATAAGCCCAGCAGCGTGTTGGCCAGGGCTTTTCACGCGCGAATCGATCGGGTATGCGTTCCACTCACGGGAATCGCTGCTGTACATCATCTCGGCAAGTTGCTGTATGCTGCTGTTGGGGTTCAGCCATTCACGGTAATGGGCCGGATTCAATACGATAGGTGCGCGATGATGTCCGATTTCCGCAACAAGGCCGCGTGCGCTTGTGGTAATCAGGGCAAACCCCAATCGGGAGGATCTTCCTCCTGCTTCGGGCGGAAATTCTTGCCAAACCGCAGCCATAGCAAATATTCCAGGAGGATCGGTGGGGAAGATGCAGTAGGGTCTGTTGAGCCGTTCAATTTTAGGCCCTTCTATAAAAGCATCAGCAGGCACCAAACAGCGATGATTTCGGATCGCTGAGCGAAAACTGGGCTTAGCAAAAATACCGAGGGCGCCGTTGTAGCGCGGGTCATCCTCTAGATTGTGATCCCCCTCTGATCGTGCATTGAATAATAAGCGTCGCGAAGAACCAGACCATTGGGTTTCAAAGCCAAAATTCATCAGGGTGAGTCGATCGGGATGTCCACTACTCAAAACAGGCATAAGCGAACCGGGGCCAGCGTTCACACCTTCAAAATGCGACAAAGCCCCGCCTTCAGGCAGTTGGAAATGCTCTTCTACAACCCGTATGGAACTCACCAGTGTATAACGACCACACATAAGGCTAATTTCGCCAGAATTTGCTTTGATTGGTTCTTTCTCATACGGATAAAGTCAATATTTGCTATCTTTGCGCTTCTATTGGTTTCGTAGCTCAATTGGATAGAGCAT
>SYHW01000060.1 GCA_005799065.1 Bacteroidota bacterium | reverse complement strand
GCTATCCGGCACAGGTGGAGAACATCTTGTTCGACCCTGATCGAGGAATGGACAAAAATCTTGTTTATCGTCTTGCAGAGTGCACTTTTATTAAGAACGCTGAAAATTTAATCATCACTGGTAGTACAGGGACAGGCAAGAGTTACTTGGCCTCAGCCCTTGGTTATCAGGCCTGTTTGAATGGATATAAAATCCTATATACAAGCGCTACGCGTCTGCTATCTCAGTTAAAAATGGCTAAAGCCGATGGCTCCGCATTGAAGGAATTGTTGAAGATAGAGAAGCTTGATTTGCTCATCTTGGACGACTTTGGAATACAGCCATTTGATCAACAATCGAGAATGATGCTAATGGAAATCATCGAAGATCGACATGGTAAAAAATCAACTGTCTTTGCCTCGCAATTGCCTGTGCAGTTATGGTATGAGATCATAGGAGATAATACCATCGCTGATGCAATCCTCGACCGAATTGTGCACAGCGCACACAGAATAGAACTTCAAGGTGAATCACTGAGAAAAAAGGGAACTAAAAACACAATCTAAAAAACACTAATTTTGGTCCATGTTCAATGCCTCAGTTAGCGCCGTTAATTTGCCTCCCTCAGGGGGGTCAATTTGAGGCCGACGGAAAGGGGTCAATTTGTCCGATTATTCCAGGTAATTAATAGATTAAATATTTCTAACTCAAATCCTTAATTGTCGAACCCAAATGTGAACGCATAACGCTCTCTTCACATTGGATTCCTTCGTTAATTTTAAACCTGAATCAACCGATTTCTTCCAGAGGTTAATATTATTGAATAAGTAATTATTCGAAGTAAAAAATCTGCGTTCTGATTTTATGTCTCTTTGATGGCAATTAATCTTGGGGCCATGTGAACGATATGCAACTGTATTTACTGGATCATTATAACTATCGATGTAATGATTCGATTCGTTATGTATTAAAACAATATCAGCATTGACCGGGAAATGAAGAGAGTAATCACAATTTGGCTGAATAGTGGAAAGCCAAGCGAAATAGACCAGTGCCAAAAAGCACAAAAATCTCATCATGTTGCAAAATATAGGCAAAAAAAGTGACATTCAGACAATTTCTATCGATTATGTTTACTGAAACTGAGATATACCTCGATTAAGGCTGATGGCATCAGAATTCCAAGCGCGCCAATCAAATTAAACCACAGAAACGGGAGGGCATCGGTCCAAAACAAAACCAGAATAAAGCCCTGGTTCACCAAAGCCAAACCGAGCACCCAGCCCGACGTAACGCGTTTCAACAAAAACGCGCAAAGAAATACTCCTAGAATGACACCATACACCAATGACCCAAGAAGGTTGACAGCCTCAATCAGGGTGCCCAGATGTCGGGCGATCATCGAAAACAAAATGGCATAAATACCCCAAGCCAATGTGCTCCAACGACTCACCAGTAAACACTCGGCATCATCAGCATTCGGACGAAACAAACGCTTGTAAACATCCACTACCGTAGTAGCAGCTAATGCATTTAACTCGCTGCTGGTGCTCGACATAGATGCTGCCAATATCATTGATACTATAAGTCCAATGATGCCCGAAGGCAAACGCTCAAACACATAATAGAGGAAAATATAATTGGTATCGCCCGAATCGCTGTCGGGTAATTCCTTTTTCGCCAATGCTTGAGCCCGACTGCGCAACGTATCGACCTTTCGCTGCGATTGATTGAGCGCGCCCCCTGCTGTTTCGAGGTCTAAAGCTGTCGATTCCATCGAATGTGCGCCCCCAATTCGTTGGGCGTCGAGGTAATTGATGGCCGCCGTTTTTCGCTCATTAAGTGCCAACTTGTATTCCGTCTCCAAAGTTTGAAATTCAACTTTGGCCTTGCTAGCAACCAACTGACCCCGAAGATCCGTATTGAACAGTAAGGGTGCCGGCTGAAAAATATAAAATACAAAAACAAAGACACCGACCAATAAAATCCCGTATTGCATTGGGATCTTCAGCAGGCCATTCATCATAAGCCCCATGCGCGATTGCTGAATGGTCTGTCCACCTAAATAACGCTGTACCTGACTTTGGTCCGTGCCGAAATAGGATAGCATCAAGAAGGTGCCACCCAGTAAACCGCTCCATACCGTGTATTTTTCATTCCAGTCGAAGCGCCAATCTACGGATTGCATACGTCCCATTGCGTCTGCAACAGCCAATGCTTCACCGATCCCAACCCCATTCGGGAGACCATCTACTACCAACCAAGCCGCCCAAACCATTGCGGCCAGAATGATCGCCATCTGCGTTTTCTGGGTTCGGGCTACAGCTGTTGTGCCTCCCGTGAGCGTGTAGCCCACAACCACCGCGCCAATCGCCAGGCAAGTGAGGCTCAGATTCACATGCAAGACAGCGCTCAAAATCAAGGCCGGTGCAAAAATGGTGAGCCCAGCAGCCAGTCCGCGCTGGGTTAGAAACAGAAAGGCAGCCAGCGTACGCAAACGAACATCGAATCGATGTTCGAGGTACTCATAGGCCGTGATCACATTCATGCGGTAGTAGAGCGGTACCGCTACTGTGGCAATGATCACCATTGCAATGGGCAGGCCAAAATAGAACTGTACAAAACGCATCCCTTCGGTGTAGGCTAGTCCGGGAGCCGACAGAAAGGTGATGGCACTGGCCTGGGTTGCCATGATGGATAGGCCAACAGTAAACCAGCCCATGTTTCGGCCCCTCAAATAATCGGCCGATCCATCGGCTCTACGCTGGGCGTAGAGTCCGTAAACTACAATGCCTACTTGAGTCAACAATAATACCCACCAATCCAATGCACTCATGTCAATTATCGCGGCGTTTAATCCTCTTGTTTATGTTGGGGCACTCGATTACTGCCGAGTTCAACCAGATTCGTGAGCAAACGAAATGCCCCGGGCACACCCGCGGGCAATTGTCTAAACAGACTGAGGCCTGTGTATACCCACCAGCCCCTTCCTACACGTCCAACCACCAAAGCGCCATTTTGCTCTTTTTCACCAGGGTCTGCCATAGTCATTAAGGCCTCAGCTGAAGTACTGTCCCAACGTGCAGCATAATAAAGTCCGCGTTCTTGTACCCATCCCCTAAAATCATCAGATTCTATTTTATTGGGACGATTCAGTAGGGGATGATCGGAATTTAATAATTGTATGGGTGCCTCTTCTACTGTTGTGCGCTGACTGCCCAATTGCAAGCGAAAGGGAGCGAGTGAATCGCTCAACAATCCACGACTGGTTTGGTATTGCATCACCACCGTACCACCACCCAAGGCAAAATTGCGCAGCATCGGATATAATTTGCGGTAATTTTCGTCGGTATTCACCAACCGCACACCCAAAACAACGGTTTGAAATTCATCGAGCATTTCGGGCGTCCATTGGCCAGCCGGGCGCTCAGTGACCTCATAACCAAGAGCACGCAATGCGCCAGGAATTTCATCACCCGCACCGGGCACATAGGCTACCTTGTTTGGCCGATAAGCTCCTCCCAGGTGCAGAATGGGGATGCCTGCTTCAGGCAATAGAATCAGTTGAGGAAGGTGCGGGTAGGTCAACTCAATTTGATCACGCGTGTATTCGAGTCCATCGACCGTGGCGCGAACCCGTGCCTCACCCGCTGCAGAATGGGTTGAAGCATCGACCGTAAATTTGACGACCCGGTTCTCTCCAGGGTTTAATGAGGGAAGTGTATGGGTTTGGGGTTCAACCTTCCAACCTTGGGGCACATCCAATTGAATAGAAATCGGACCCAAAACAGTAGTGGGTGATAATCGAACCCCCAGCTGAATCGGTTCATTACCTTTGTGCAATGCAATGGGTTCGACAAACGAGAGATGCAGTGGGGGCACGACAGTCAGCGGCCGATAGCGTTCGCCTTCAGCAGGGTCTGTGAAGCGGTGCAATACATCGACACGCGCCTGAATAGCAGTCCTTTTCTTCCCCATAAAGACTGTATAATGAGACGCGGCATGCAGGGCGGCAGGAGGCGTTGACACACCGACCCAGGTCTGACCGGGCAGGTCAAAAAAACCGGTGCGCCCTGTGCGCCCTTGCAGCCAGAAAGGTTGCGAGAGGGGAAGGTCGACAGGCATGAAGATGCGTTGATCTCGAGATACCATCCGATTGAAAGGAAGAAAAGTATCGATCGATAATGCGCAATTGACTTTGAATTTATTCGGCTCTTGGGCACTCGATCCGTCGGCTCCGCCCGTAAGGGTTTTCCACTGTATTGAATCGAAACGCACCACGCCCGGATGTCTTCTAATGCTTCTGAATTGAATAGAAAGCGAATCACCAGGGCAAACCGAGTATCTATTGGCCGTTAGCTCGTGCCAGACACCTGCAGCATCCAATATCAAGCGATCGAGACGAGACAATTCCTCTTGGCGACGGGAAAATTCGGGCTGATGCATCAACAATTCTTTGGCTGTCATCAACTTCGGCAACATACGCCAAGGCTCATCGAGGCGAAAGGCACGCTCGGCACCCGATAGCGCTCGGAAATAAGCAGCCCGTGAAGCATCCTTTCGTTCAGCAGCAGCCTGTTCCAACAATAAGGCTTTAAGTCCACCCACAATGGAGTCGCCGGCCAACCATTTGAGATACTCCAATTCCTCGCCCCTTTGCAAGGCCGAACCGAAACCTTGGCTTCGGTGCATCGACCGGCTTAAAGCCGCTGTTTCACCAAAACTTCGACCAAGAATTGGGGAAAAACCCCCGACATCGACCATTTCCAGTCCTTTTTTGTCAAAATCTGGCCGACCAAAAAACCACCAGCTTGTGTTCCAGTACAGGGTTCTTGTTTTCCAGACCCCTACCCCATCTTTAAATTGATTGGGGAATCGCATGGGGTCTGCGGCGGCACTAAATGCCTCTACCGCCAATTGAGCGGAGGCGGTATGATGACCATGGGTAGCACTTGGTTCTGGCGTGAAGCGGGTAATGATTACATGCGGACGAAACAAACGAATCACCCAAACGACGTCTGCGAGTAAACTATCTCGATCCCACTGACGAAAAGTCTCCTCTGGTGTTTTGCTATAACCGAAATCATTGGCACGCGTAAAAAACTGCTTGGCCCCATCGATAGAGCGAGCCCCCATGAGTTCGTAGGTACGGATCAAACCCAATTCATCACCCGCTTCCTTACCGATCAGGTTTTGTCCACCATCGCCCCGCGTAAGCGATAGATAGGCTGCATTGACCCGCATTCCCTTGGAGAGCCAGGTAAGCATGCGGGTATTTTCATCGTCGGGGTGTGCCGCCAGATAGAGTACCCTTACTGGCATTTGTAATGCCCTAACTTCCTCCAAGAGCCCGGCGGAACTCACTCCATTATTCGGACCAAAACCAGTCTGTGCAATCAACCGATTTGAGTAACAAAGGTTGAGCACGAGAAATGCGCAACAGCGCAGTAAAAATCTACTTCTTCTTGACTCCCCCACCTGGAATAACCCAACCTTTGATGGATGTTTCGATTTCTGGACGCGTCATTTCAAACCATTCACTGGTTTTAGCCTCGCCTACAGCGATCGACTGACGGGCTGAAGCCAATGCATCATTGATATTGCCTGACGCCGCGAGCGCACGGGCTTTGGTGAAATGAGGCATAAAATGCTCTGGGTTCAATTCTACGGCACGCGTGGCCATTCGAAGGGCCTCGGCAGTACTGCCTCCCTGGGTGAGTAAATACGAGGCAGCATTATGGTGGGTATACCAGTCAGCCTTTGCATTGTGAAAATACTGGTTGATGTTATCCATGGCCAGCGTTTTCAGATCAGTGGATATACCAAAAGACACCCGCATTTTCTCCCATCGCAAAACTACCTCGGCCCGATCATCACCCGTCAATTCTATGGCAAAATTCATGCGTTCCTGCATGCGCTCGCTCATACCGGGACGAACCGTGAAACGTACCACATCCAACTCCTTTTTGTAGTTGGTTGAGCCCCACTGACCTTCATTGGAATTCAGAATGATGGTCCAATTATCGCGGCCAGGAATGGTAAATAATGCGTATTTACCCGCCTTCACCGTATTTCCGGCAATCTGAACAGCCGTACTGAAGCTGATTTCAGTAGCCGAATTCGCACCGGTTCGCCAGACTTCATCGAAAGGCACCAAATCACCCCAAACCACACGGCCTTTAACCGCTGGGCTGCTGTAGGTAACAGCCACCTCCGTTACACCCACAACCTGAATCACGCTGGCTTTCGGACTGGGTTGGGGTAAAACAAGTTGGGAAAAAGCTTGCGTGGCCACAAGGCAGCAGATCATCGTTGCTGCAGACAGGAAACGAATTTTGGTAAAAGTAATCATAGGTAGTTCATTAAGGTTTAAAAAATAGGTTTAGCGAATACAAACATAAACCCATTAAAGAAGTTCGTATTGCGTACATTTAGTCTTGCACAAATTTAGTTTAACCTGTGGAAATTACGCGTATTATTGATTCAATAATTGATGCAATTGACGGAAATTTGTACGTCTTTTGAAACAACAGATCAAGCCCATGAACCATGCCTACCTCATCGTTGAACCGAGCATCGAACCCCATATTGCACTCATCCGTTTGAACCGTCCAAAAGAGCTCAACGCACTGAATCTTGAACTCATGGCGGAATTGCGCGACACCCTCAAGCAATTAGATCAGGATGATGAAGTTCGGGCGATCGTGATTACAGGCGATGAACGGGCCTTCGCTGCAGGTGCTGACATCAGGCAGATGTCGGGAAAGAGTGCGGTCGACATGCTGCTCATCGACCAGTTTTCGACTTGGGATACCATCAAAAAAATCAAAAAGCCCCTCATTGCGGCCGTTTCTGGATTCGCATTGGGCGGGGGAAATGAATTGGTGATGCACTGTGATCTGGTGGTGGCCTCTGAAACGGCACAATTTGGACAACCCGAAATTAAACTGGGGGTGATACCGGGGGCCGGCGGCACACAACGATTAACCCGTCAGGTGGGGAAAGTTCGTGCCATGGAACTGGTATTAACTGGGGAATTCATCGGCGCTCACCAGGCACTTGCCTGGGGGCTTGTGAACAAAGTGGTGCCCGTCGAACTGTATCTTGAGGAGGCCTTGAATGTGGCCCGGAAAATAGCGGCACAGTCACCCCTGGCTATTCGACTCGCCAAAGAAGCTGTACTCAAAGCGCATGATGCTCACTTGGCTGAAGGCCTCGAATTTGAGCGCAAGAATTTCTACTTGCTGTTTGCCGGGCAAGATCAAAAAGAAGGCATGCAAGCCTTTATCGACAAACGAAAACCGAATTTTATTGGTCGTTAGACCCGATAAATCCGATCAATCGCCATCCAAAAGATTGCCGAAACCGCCCAGAATTGATCCTTCTTCTTTGCGGCCGCCAGCACCTGTACCATAGCTCAAAATTCGGGCGGCCAATCTCGAAACAGGCAGGCTCTGAAGCCAAACCTTACCCGGGCCGCTGAGTGTGGCAAAAAACAACCCCTCCCCACCAAAAATCATATTTTTCACCCCCCGAACCATTTGAATGTCATAGTCGACACCGGATGTGAATGCCACAATACAACCCGTATCGACCCGCAACTTCTCACCCGGCTGAAGCACACGTTCCAAAATGTAGCCACCTGCATGCACAAAGGCCAACCCATCTCCTTCCAGCTTTTGCATGATAAATCCCTCACCACCAAACAACCCGGTACCCAACCTGCGCTGAAACTCGATACCCACACCCACACCTTTTGCGGCACATAAGAATGAATCTTTCTGACAAACAACTTTACCGCCCAATTTTTGCAAATCGAGGCAAATGATCTTACCCGCATACGGTCCGGCAAATGTGACCCGCGATTTGCCACTGCCGGTGTGGGTAAAAGCCGTCATAAACAATGACTCACCTGTAAGAAGACGTTTACCAGCACCCATAAGCTTACCCAAAAAGCCCCCTCCACCTTGCGAAGACCCATCGCCGAATAGTGTGGACATTTCAATGCCTGGATCCATAAACATAAAGGCTCCACTTTCGGCAATCACCGTTTCCTGCGGATCCAGTTCGATCTCCACACACTGCATTTCCTCACCATAAATTTTGTAGTCGATTTCGTGATTTTGTCTCATTTTCATTAATTCATTTTGGCGTGTAAAGATTCCAAAAAATCATGTAATATACTTTTGTTGTTGTTGTTATACTAATTAAATATCATTAGAACATTGAGCAAGAAGAAAAAAGCAAGCTGAAAGGCGGCATATAAGAGGACCACTGGATTCACCCGCCTGATTCCGGCCATTTCGGCCAGCGACAACAAAATCAGGGAAAACACCCACCATGCCATGTAGTTGCGCATGGGTGCTACAAATAGACTGCCCTCTCCAGGCGTATCCCAGGTCCAAAACCCGAGGAAAACAGCCACCGGCTCGATCAGTACATCGGCCAGCATGACGGCAGTGGCACCCAAAAATGGTCGTATCTCTGGCGATATTTGAGCTGCAAATGACAGATGAGTGGATGCATAAACGAGTACCAACCAATTGATGCCAATGACCAATGGCACACCGGCGGGTGCATACCCAAGCACACGACCGTAATGATATGCACCAAATACATTGCCGGTGGCGACACCATATACCTCCACCAGCCAACCGGCCAAACAGCCCAACAGGAGCAGTACACTGTGGGGCATAGGTACAGGTCGCTCCATCAGCCACACATGAATTGCACCCAAAATCAAAACATAAGGCACGCAGAGTAAGAAAAACTGCCGTGTTGTAGGCCATGCTAAACCCAAAGCGCCAAAACCATAAACTATACCCCAAAAAATGAGAAAATAGCGGCGTACCGAAAGGACATCGAGCCAACGAACCATCAGCGCTTGTGTTTTTTCCTGGCTTTGGGATGAGGATGCGCACGGGCAACCAAATCGGCCGTGATGGCGGCCGAGTGCAGGCATAAAGGGATTCCACCACCCGGGTGAACCGTTCCCCCGCAATAAAATAACCCCTTGATGCGCTGATCGCGGTTGGCTTGCCTGAGAAAAGCAGACCACCGGCTGTTGGATGCTGGCCCGTATAGAGCACCCCCCACAGCGCCCGTAACTTTTTCCATTTCGAGGGGTGTGATGACCCGTTGTTCATTCACCAGAGACTTGAGGTCTATGCCAAGGGCCTTGCTCAAACGATCAAGTGCCTCCTCACGCAGCCGCTCCACCAATGCCTCCCAAGGAAGGTCGCGCTGAGCGGGTACATTGGCCATAACAAACCAATTTTCAAAGCCTGAAGGGGCATCGGCAGGATTTTTTTTCGAACTGATGTAGACATACCAAGTGGGATCGAAGTCGATCTCGCCGCGTTGCAAATGCTGAAATTCGCGCCTGTAGTGTGCGGAGAAAAATACGTTATGCAGATCCAATTGGGGAAAGGAACCCCGAACAGCCCAGTGAAACACCACAGCCGATGTGCTGAGTTCCTGCGACAAAAACCTTTTGAGGCTGTATTTCCGAGGCATCTGTTGGCGTTGCACCTGCAATATGTCGTTGGCACAAACCACAATGGGGTAGACCTCCCGTTCCTCCCCTAAAAGCAAGCCCTTCAGTCGTTTTTCATGGATCCAAAACCGATCGGCCCGAGTGTTCACTCTGATGTGCACACCTAGGTCAATGGCCAGCTGATGCAGCGCATTCCGAAGAGCTACCATGCCTCCATGGGGATAAAAGGCCCCTCTTTCCTGTTCAATGTGGGCAATCATACTAAGTGTACCTGGCGCCCTATACGGATCACTTCCATTGTAGGTCGCGAATCGACCAAATAACTGAAGACTGCGTTCATGACGCAGCCACCGCTTCTGAAAATGATACATGCTCGTGAAAATGCCCAGCCGGGGAATGGCGAATAGACGTAAAAACGTGCTTAGACGCAGCAAATTGCGCCAATCATGAAGAGATCGCTCGATAAAAACCGAAGCCGTGATTCGGTACATATAGGCTGCCCGTTTTAGAAACGCTAATACTTGCGCGGTGGGCTCACCAATTTTGAGTTCCAATTCAGATGCCAGTCGTTCGGGCGACGACCACGCATTAACCTGGGTTCCGTCGGGGTAAAAATACCGAGTCACCAATTCCAACCGATCGTATGTTACATAATCGGACATCTTTTTACCACAGTCGGCGAAGAGCTGCTCCATGACCTCTGGCAGGGTAAACAATGAAGGACCCCCATCGAATCGAAAACCATCGGCTTGGTAATCGCGCATTTTACCCCCAGGTTCGGAAGCCGCCTCCAATAAATCTACTCTGTAACCTTGAGCTGCTAGACGGGCCGCTGCTGCCAGACCGGCCACACCACCTCCAATGACTGCTACCCGTTGACCGACAACTTCATATTCTGCCGACCCAGATCCTGATCTGCGTCGATAACGAAGATTGCGCCTCGACGTTGATATTTCTTCATCTAAATCACCATGATTGGAAGGCATGTCCTGTTGCTCCAACCGAAGTTCCTGCATGGATTCTTTTGGACGTTGCCGGCGGTTTCTGTGTTTCATCAATAATCGAGGAACTTGAAACAAATGTCAACCTTAACATTCGGTCAAATCGACTCAAAAAAAGGAAAAAATCGTTTATCCTCAGCCTAAAGCCAAGACAAGCGATGCGAAAGCACAGACCCAATGAGAAGTGCTGCCTTTTCAAAATTATTGATGCGAATTCGCGTGGCCATAACTTGAGCAGGCTCTGTGCGCTTGATTTTCCGAAATAGATTCAAATAAAAACGATAAGCAGTAAGAACTCCCGTGCGTGAGCCACTGGGAAGTTGACGGATGCCTTCATACGCCTTTTTGAAATCTTCTTCAATATCCGCTTCTATCGCTTTTTTGGCACGTTGATCAAAGTGAAGTCCTAAATCGACTCCAGGGAAATAGGTTCTACCACGGTTTTCATAATCGTCGCGGATGTCACGCAGAAAGTTCACTTTTTGAAAAGCAGCACCAAGGTGCCGAGCAGCGGGTCTGAGGTGGTCATAGAGGGAATCATCGCCTGCACAAAACACGCGCAGACACATCAGACCCACGACCTCAGCCGATCCATAGATATAAGTATTGTAGGATTGTTCCGCATATTCGAT
The DNA here is from genome assembly GCA_005799065.1 of Bacteroidota bacterium. Lineage (GTDB taxonomy): Bacteria > Bacteroidota > Bacteroidia > UBA7662 > UBA7662 > F1-60-MAGs140. The sequence continues at coordinate 105,673 of SYHW01000060.1, read as the reverse complement.
GTCTTGCAAGTCCATAGACATGCTGTCGAGAAAGGCTTGGATCAGATCGCGACCAATTCCATACTCGGAAACGGTTTTCTGATAAGAATCGAGCACGGGATTTAGGCTGATGCCCCTGTCGATCGCTTTCCAAGTATCTTGAGTAAACTCTTCCAAAAGCTCGGATTTGTTGAAGGAATGGAACGTATCAACAATTTCATCAGCATACCGTACAAAACCGTAAATGGCATAGATGGGATCCCTGAATTTCTTATCGAATGCCAAGATTCCCATGCTAAATGAGGTGCTATAATTTCGGGTGATAATCCTACTGCATTCGATGTTGGTGCGGCGGTAGAGTTCGAGCATAAACTGTAATTATGTATTATGAACAAACAAATCTGACAAAGGTTTTGAAAAACTTTTCCACAGCCTCCTAAGGTCGATCAATCAATAAGATCAGATAGGCCAATCGCGAACAATTTCGCCTGTAACCACCTGCCCAGAAATAATGGTAGGTGGAACACCCGGACCGGGTATGGTAAGCTGCCCTGTGAAATATAAATTCGGCAACTTTTTGTGCCGCATAGAGGGCTTGAAAATGGCCGTTTGGGCCAGGGTATTGGCTAAACCGTAGGCATTACCCCCGAATGCATGGTAATCGCGCCGAAAATCGGAGTGCGCATAGCTGTGGCGAACCTCAACCAGGTCGCGTATCCCCACCCCTGTTATATGTTCGAAACGATCCATCACTTGATGGTAGCAACGTTCGCGCGCCTCCTCTGGATCCGGAAGGTCGACCGCGAGGGGCACAAGAATTACCAAATTTTCCTTTCCTTCGGGAGCCACTGTTGGGTCCGTTTTGCTGCTGAGCGATGTGTAAAACAAGGGTCGGTCTGGCCACGATGGACGGGCGTAAATTTGTTCAGCATGCCGATCGAACTCCTCATCGAAAAACAAACTGTGGTGAGTGAGTCCGGGCAATGGTTTTTTTAGTCCAATATAAAACAGAAGACTCGAAGGTGCCATGGTTCGGTTTTTCCAGTAAGCAGGGCTGTACTGTCGATGCGTGGCGGGCAGAACTTCCTGCTCGATGTGATGGTAATCGCCCGCAGCAACCACGACATCGGCGTCGTAGGTCTTTTGCGTAGTATGAACGCGCGTGACCTGTGCACCCGCACACTCAATGGACTGTACTTCGGCATTCGGGATCAATTCAACGCCCTTTTCTTCAGCGAGGGCAACAAAAGCTTTAACAATTTCCCCCATTCCACCCATGGGATACCAGGTACCGAGCGATAGATCTGCATAATTCATGAGGCTGTAGAGCGCCGGCGTGTTTTGAGGCGTTGCACCCAGGAAAAGCACCGGAAATTCCATGAGTTTTCGCAAACGTGGCTCTTTGAAATGGGCATATACATGGCTGCGCATCGATTGAAACACATCCATTTTGAGCATATTTCTGAGCAGTGATACACTGGCGTATTCCAAAACAGAGCGGTTGGGCTTGTAGACCAAGTCGCGCATACCGATTTGGTATTTTTCGCCTGCCTGTGTCATAAATGACCGCAGTTTTTTGGCCGATCCGGGTTCGTATTGCTCAAACATCTGTTCTATTTCAGGCATTCGGGCTGGAACGGTCATCACATCATCCTTTCCAAAAAATACAGTGTATCCGGGGTCGAGCCGGTGGAGGTGGTAGTAGTCGGATACCTTCTTGCCGAACTGAGCGAAATAAGCCTCGAAAACGTCGGGCATCCAATACCAAGATGGCCCCATATCGAAACGAAATCCCTGACTTTCCATCACACGCGCCCGCCCACCGAATTGGGCGTTCTTTTCGAGAAGAGTGACCTGATAACCTTTGTGGGCGAGGTTGGTGGCGGCAGATAATCCTGCGAAGCCCGAACCGATTACGACAACTTTTTTCTTTGGCATGATTGTATGTTCCTAATACAACAAACTCCCCGGTCGACAGTTTTCAATTGATGAGAATTTGTGTGCAGAATCGACTGAAAATCGAGGCCAAAGATCAAATTTGATCCGAAATCAAACAACAAATTTGAATCAAATTCAAGCCACAAAAAAAGGCTCACCTCAGGAAGCCTTTCGAAATACTCTGGTGATCATCGTTATGCCACTTGCATGCCATAAGATTCACCGTAGACATGGAGTCTTTTCTTCAGGATTTGACGTGCCATATGAATGCGGGTCTTGACTGTTCCGATGGGGATACCAAAGTGATCCGCAATTTCTTGGTACTTATAGCCCCTGAAATTCATCATAAAGGCCTCTTTCAAATCGTAGGGCAAACGACCAATGTGCATATGAATCTGCTCCATATTGAGACGCTCAAGACTTTCATTCGGAACAGCATGTGCAGAACTATTGAGGTAGTATTCATTCTCTGTAGAATCGAGCAGGGTGTTGCGCTTCACCTTCCTTCTGTATTGATTGATGAAGGTGTTTTTCATGATGGTATACAACCAACCCTTGAGATTGGTGTCGTCGGTGAACCGCTCACGATGAGTAAACGCCTTAAGCAAGGTTTCTTGCATCAGATCGTGGGCATCTTCCCGGTCTTGTGATAAATATAGGGCGTAAGCTTTCAGGGCGACTCCATGCTCTCTCACTTTAATACTGAAGGTATTGGGATCCATGTTTAGGTTTTTGGTTGATTTGTTAAACAAAAGTAGAGGTTCGCCACCTAAGAACCAAGACTTTGTTTAACTTTTTTTGAAAATTCTTAAACAAATTAGATAATAAATATTTTATTATTTGTATAAAATTTATTATCATTGTATTACAAATAAAAACCATCTCTTGCGATGGCGCGATTTTTCGTTGCCCGTACATTGCCCGTTGAGACAAATCGATTCTATGCTGTAAATCCCGCCATAAATCGAGCAAGTGCATCCAGGAAAAATAATTCTAACACAATACAAAATAACGCTTGTAGCGCGGAGAACGGTAGCGCATCAAGAGGATGAGCATCCACCGCATCAGAAATCGCGGTATCCATGGAGCCTGTCGAAATCGAATGGCGTCGGTGATGAAGGTCACGCCGGTGCCGCCTTTTTTGATGCCATGGTAATGCTCCCAACTGCGCAGAAAAAAAGGCAATCGTTCCCCGCGATCAACAAACCAATACAGGCCTGGCGACTGGGAATTAGCTCGAATAACACCCGTCCATGCCTGGGCAAATAAGCCAAAATTCAATTCAATTTCGATTCGATGGCCTGCTTCATTCCCATCCATCCGAAGAAGACAGGCTTTGGGAAAGGGTGGGTTGAGGGTCTCAAAAAGAGGCGCACCGAAACCGGCAACCACACGATCAAAGGGTGAAGCGACCTTCGTTACAACCACAAGATCGGCCGGTCCAGGTTCAGCGAAAGGAAATTGAGTTGTTTTTCGGCTCATTGGATTGATGGATAGAGGTCCGGTTCATTGGATTTCGAACTCTTGTTCGGCCTAATTTAATGGCACGCATAAGAATTATATGGGTATCTACAATTCGTCCACTCGATCCAATAAGGATTCGGCCTTCAGCAGGAGTGCCGATCGCTTACCCGGGTCCATTCGGTCCCAATTTCGGTAGACCATGGCAAGGCGTACGTTCGGCCGCAATATGCGCTCATGCCGATCGTGGAAATGCCAATATAAGCTATTGAACGGACAAGCATTGGCTTCGGTCGTTAATTGCGGATTGTAGCGACATGACCCGCAGTAGTCGCCCATGCGCTTGATATACTGGCCCGACGAAACATAAGGTTTGCTTGCCATGAGTCCTCCGTCGGCGTACTGACTCATGCCCCGGGTGTTGGGCATTTCCACCCATTCAACGGCATCGATATACACGCCCAAATACCAACGATCGACTTCATCCGGATGAATACCAGCCAATAGAGCAAAATTCCCGGTGATCATGAGCCGTTGGATGTGGTGTGCATAGGCCTGCTGAAGGGTCTGACCGATGGCATGACGCATGCAAGCCATGTGCGTCTCCCCTGTCCAATACCAAGACGGTAAGCTGCGCTGGTGTTGCAGCTGATTCAGTTCACCATATTCAGGCATATGTGCCCAATAGACCCCGCGAACATACTCGCGCCATCCGAGAATTTGACGGATAAATCCCTCTACGGATGCCAGCGGATAACGGTCGGGCTCGCTCATCCAGGCTTGCTCTACCGCTCGAACCACCTCGTTGGGGCTGATGAGCTTTGCATTGAGGGCAAACGACAGCCTGGAGTGGAATAAAAAGTCGTGTCGACGGGTAAGGGCATCTTGGTAGTGCCCAAAGGAAGGCAGCAGCCTTTCCATAAAATGATCCAGGATGGTTCGGGCCTCATCGGGCGTTGTGGGCCACATGAGTTTTTCGGGCAGCTCGCCAATGGTTCGCACCCCCTGTTGTTTGAGCCAATTGCCCCAGCCTGAGGCTCGGTGTTCGGGCATAGTCAATTCTGGGATGACAACCGCCGCAGGGATTGGCTTTCGGTTTTCTGCATCAAAATTCCATTCGCCCCCCTGCGGTTGTTCGCCCTGCATCAGGATGCCGTGTTTGCGACGCATTTTTCGGTAGAAATACTCCATTCGCCAGGTTTTGCGCCCGGCAAAAAATAAGGCCGTCTCGTTTCTTTCGGTGTAAAAATGTTCTGTGCCGACACTGTAGGCTTCAATTGGGGCTTGTTTGGCCCAACGCCTTAGTTCCTGATCAAGCCTGAATTCATCGGGTTCTTGCCAGGCCACCGATGAACATGGAAATTTTGCCACCACCCAATCGAGATTACCCGCCACCGACTGCTTGTTCTCGGAGTCGTCGAGGGTGATGTATAAAATTGCATGGCCGTTTTCCTGCATCCACAGAGAAAAACGACGCATGGCCATGAAAAAGGTGACAATCTTTTGAATGTGGTGTTGGCAGTAGTCGGTTTCGCTCCTGCATTCCATCATCACATACAATACATCGGGTCGACCGCTTTGAAACCAGCTGTGCCCGCGGTTCAGCTGATCGCCCAAAATCAACCGTATTTCACGAAAAGGACCTGGCCGATTGAGGGGAGGCATGCCATTGAAGTTCATCTTTTTTTCAAACAAGAGGCATGCCAAATAAGAGGCATGCCATTGAAGTTCATTTTTTTTCAAACAAGCAGCGGGCGTCGTTGTTCGCTACTTATGCTAAAAAGCCCGTATATTTTTTACTGTTTGTCTGTTCAACTCCTGATACCGTTACTATTCAACATCATGGGGTGTCAATCTTCCCTTTCCAAAGTGGAGCCAGAACAATTCGAAAGTCCAAGTTTCCGCATGCGTTCGTCCAACCTTTTGTTTTTCCGCAACACCCGTAGCATTTATTATGTTCGGATACAGGACACCCTACAGCCCTTAGAGGTTTATCGGTGGCGCGCCTTCGCCGATCGTCCGCTTTTTCCTCAAATCCAACCCCTTCTGCTGATCAATACCCTCAATGACCGTGTGGTGATGTTGCTTAGTCTGAAGCTGACAAACGGCTCTGAAAATCATGATTTCCAGCTGATTTTATCTCATCCTTCTTCGCCCAATGCCATCGATACCCTCCATTGCAGCCCGAAAGATCCACCCATAAAACACCACCATCTACTGGCCCGACTGTACGGAGCAATCGAAAACCGTGAGAACATTGAATGTGTGGTACATGGACAAGGGGTAGCATCCATTTTAACCAACGAAAGGGAGCGTGCCGATTTTGGATTGCAGGTGCGCGATTACCTACGGCTTATGGGCGCTCTTGATTGAAAACACGCGCCATTTCATTTGAAAACACCCACTAATTGAAAACACCCGCCATCCGTCCATTCCAAAGTCCTATCCTCCACCCCATCTTCTCTCCTATCTTTGCAGCGATTCGCATCAAACACTATGCAGTCTAGTCAAGCCCCCAACCTCAACAACACCCAAATCGCATTTTCTCGCTTTTCCGATGCGGAGCTGCGCGACTCCTACTTTTTGTTTCGCATGATGGGCTCCCCTTGGTTGGTCGATTGGGGAAGCCGATTGGCTCAATGGGCCATTCGCTTTGGGCTCCCCATTCAGTGGGTGATTCGAAAGACGGTTTATAAACAGTTTTGTGGGGGCGAAACCATCGAAGAATGTGAAACAGCAGTGGCCCAATTGGCGCGAGGCAGCGTGGGAACCATTCTCGATTATTCGGTTGAGGGAATGGAGGGCGATGCGGCCTTTGATGCCTGCGCAGATGAGATTATTCGAACGATTCATAAGGCTCGAGGCGATGAACGGATACCTTTCGCTGTCTTTAAAGTAAGTGGGGTGGCCCCGGCGGATCTACTCGAACAAGTGGGGGCTATGACTCCTGCTGCCGCAGGGGATTTGCCAGAGTGGAATCGGGTTCGATCGCGTGTGCGCCGCATCGTTCAAGCCGCTGCCGATGCGGATCAGGCGGTTTTGGTGGATGCAGAGGAGAGTTGGATTCAGGATGCCATCGATTCGCTTGTGCATGAGCTGGTATTGGCGTTCAACCGCATCAAACCCATTGTCTATCAAACCGTGCAATTGTATAGACATGACCGATTGGCGTACCTCAAAAGTACGTTCGATCAAATGAATGCAGCCGGATGTCATTTTGCCGTAAAATTGGTTCGGGGGGCCTATATGGAAAAAGAGCGTGATCGGGCAGCGCTTCACAATGCTTCGAGTCCCATTCAACCCGACAAAGCCTCGACCGACCGGGATTTTGATGAGGCGGTACGTTTCTGCTTAGACCATATAGATCATATGGCTCTTTGTTGCGGGAGTCATAATGAGGACAGTAACATGAAAATGATCACCCGAATGGGGGAACTGGGCATTGCGCCGGGCGACCCTCGGATCTGGTCGGCCCAACTCAAAGGGATGAGCGACCACATCAGCTTTAACCTCGCCCATGCCGGTTATCGCGTGGCCAAGTACCTTCCGTATGGTCCCGTTCCTGCTGTTTTACCTTACCTGGTGCGTCGTGCTCAAGAAAATACGAGCATGGCCGGTCAAATGTCGCGCGAGTTGGCTCTGCTATCCGCGGAACGCCGGCGCAGAAAAGCCAATCTTTAGGTCCGAAAAAAGGAGTTTCAGCTTGTCCATTTTCGCCTGTACGAACCCGAGGGGTCGTACCGATCGGCCTGAAGATCCGGATTGAATACCCTGTTCGGCCGAGGATCAGTACCTACACCAGCCAGATAGGTCCAGTTGCCGTAATTACTGGCCACATCATAATCGATGAGCTGGTGTTCGAACCAGGCGGCTCCTGCGCGCCAGTCGCCTTGCAGGTGATGCACCAGATAGCTTGCCACCACCTGACGACCCCGATTGCTCATCCAACCGGTAGAAGAGAGTTCGTTCATGTGGGCATCGATGAACAGATGTCCGGTTTTACCCATACACCATTGTTCGAATGGGGCGCTCGCTCGTTCCGTCCTGGGAAAATATGTGGTTGCTGTACCCTCGGGCATAAACAAGCGCCGCCCCCAAAGGCGAGAAAGGTGACGGAAATACTCCCGCCACAATAACTCAAACCGCAGCCATTCGCTGCCTTCATTGCGCCCGAATGTTGCTTCAAAACGCAGGCTTTCTGCCCAAACGCTCCGTGCCGACAGGCTCCCCACCGCCAACCAAGGCGAAAAACGGGTGGAAAATGTGCTTCCAAGCATGCCGTTTCGGGTTTCTTTGTAGGTCTGTAGGCTTCTGCCTACAAAAAAATAATCGTGTAGACGCTCCAAACCGCACCTTTCACCGGGTTGGGGCGTAAAATCGCATCGGGAATCGACGGGTAAATCCTGAAATAGTTCAAAAACCAAGCCACGATCACCGTGCTCTGAAATTTCCTGTTCGGGTTTGAACCCCATTTGCGCCTGCCATTGTTTCCAATCGACCAAGAAACCATCCCTGCCGTGGATAGATTCTGTATAAGATGAACTGCATCGACTTAAATCAGGCAGCTGAAGCGGCTCATGGGGAACAAAGCCTGTCCGTTCCAATTTCTGCCTGAACGGCGTGAAACCCTGTCCTTGGTGATCAAGTAAATGGGATACCTGCGAAAATTCAAACAAATCTCCACCTGAAAAAAAGCTGCAGGGAATACCCCTTGCGGCTGCAAACGACCTCAGTTGATCGGCATCTTTCTGTTCCTCAAAACCGGGATCATCATTCAAAAAAACCTGACTAACCCCTCCGGCAGCGAGTCTATTTGTTATTAGATTAACTGGGTGACCTAAGGACACGTAGAGCGTGTGCCCGAATGATGCCAGCTGGCGGTGAAGCTCCTGAACATTGGCCATAATCCACGACAAACGACGCCGACCCGACCGGTTAAACCCCCAAGCTGTGGGTCCGATCAAACGCTCATCCAATACATAAACAAATTCCAGTGGGATCTGCTTTTGAGCGGCTGCAAACAAGGCCGGTTGATCATGTATGCGCAGGTCGTTGCGCAACCAAATCAAATGGCACGAACCCGTCGCGTTCATAGCATCTTTCTAGCTGACCAAAAACAACATTTAAAAAGGGCGGCTAACTTAGCTTGGGTCGGAAACGCCGCCTCGCTGGCGAACCGTTCGTTGTTCGATTCGCTTTTCATAGTCCTTCCCTTGAAAGATCCGGTGCACGTAAATTCCTGGGGTATGGATTTGATTGGGTTCGAGTGCACCCGCCGGAAGCAATTCTTCCACCTCGGCAATCGTAATTTTTCCTCCCATAGCCATCAGGGGATTGAAATTTCGGGAGGTGGCACGGAAAATGAGGTTCCCGTGGGCATCGCCTTTCCAGGCTTTAACCAAAGCAAAATCGGCTTGAAAGGCCATTTCGAGCAAGTAGTCTTGCGCGCCAAACCGACGCACTTCTTTTCCTTCGGCCACTTCTGTACCCACCCCGGCAGGGGTATAGATCGCCGGCATACCGTAACCGGCGGCCAGGCACCGAGTGGCAAGTGTGCCTTGGGGGATGAGTTCTACTTCCAATTCGCCGCTGAGCAGCTGCCGTTCGAACTCTGCATTTTCGCCCACGTAACTCGAAATCATTTTTCGAACCTGCCGCCTCTGCAGGAGCAATCCGATCCCAAAATCATCAACACCCGCGTTGTTGGAGATGCAGGTGAGATCACGTACTCCGCTGTCTACCAAAGCCGAAATGCAATTTTCAGGAATTCCGCAGAGTCCGAAGCCCCCCAACATAAGGGTTGCACCGTGGGGTATATCGGCCGTGGCCAGTCGTGCGTCGGAGTAAATCTTATTCATGAGGAGGCTTAAGGTTTATGATTGAATCGAATGAAGCAGTTCGTGTAAAGAGAATCAGTTCGTACAAAGAGAGGCAATTCGTGTAAAGAGAAGCAGTTCGCACAAAGATAGGATAAGCAAAGACTATTCGCCCCGTGGGCCTGAGGCAACTCATTTCATAAAGACAAGGGTTACCCCGTCGCCCCCTCGGTCGAACGCCTCATTTTGAAAACCCGACACAAATGATTGTCGCCGTACATGTTCGCGTACCAGACGCCGCAGGATGCCGCCGCCCCGACCATGGATCACTCGTATGCTGGGGTGACCCGCAACCAAGGCCCGCTCCAACACTTTATCGAGTAATTCTACGGCTTCCTCCGCACGCATGCCCCGAATGTCCAACTCGGTCTTGAGTTCCTCAACCATGCGGAATGCGGCTGCTGATGCAGCGTTTTCATGGGGGGTGCGCAACGCGAATCCTCCTGGTGGTTTTTTACCCGTTTTGGCGGACAGAGACGGGTTATTGAGCGGTTTTATAGTACCCAAGCGGGATAAAGGCAAACGCAAAAAGCCGTCGCCCACCAACAACACGGCCTCACGGTCGTGTATGGATTGAATGACCCCTTGAAAACCCTCAGGTTCTATCGCGACTTGATCACCTGGCTTGAGGGCAGCCTCGGTCGCAACCACCATTTGGGCCGATTCTCCCACCCATTCGGGTGCGTCCTCGGCCTGCTGAGCGGTCTTGAGGAGCTCATTCGTTTGGGCCGCAGCGCCATCAATTTGGCGCAGAATTTGGCGAAGTGTCTCCTTACTACCTTCCATTTTTCGGGCATCGGCCAAAAGGGATTCGGCCTGTCGTCGTACCTGCATGAGCAACTCCCGCGCCTGTGTTCGCGATTGTTCCCATAATTTCTTTCGCTTTTCGGAAAGTTCAGTGAGCTGGCCGTTCCATCGGGCAAGTACCTCATCCAGTAAACGGTCCTTTTCTGAAAGCAAGCGCTCTCGATCGGCTAATTCCTGCTCGCGGGTCATAAGTTGTATGAGCAGGGCCTCCACATCTTGTTGTCGACCCGCCATCTGGGCACGTGCCTGGTCGACCAATGTTCGTGGTAGTCCGGTGCGGCTGGCAATCTCGAAGGCGAATGATGAACCTGGACGCCCCGTCTCGAGGGTATAGCGCGGGCGCAAGGCGGCCACATCGAAACCCATCGCAGCATTGCACATGGCATCTGTGCGTGCAGCCAACAGCTTCAAATTGTTGTAGTGCGTTGTTATGAGCCCCCAGCAACCCCGCTTTACCAGTTCGGCCAATACCGCCTCTGCCAACGGACCACCCATGTGGGGGTCGGTACCGGATCCCATTTCATCGATCAACACGAGGGCATCATCGCCTGCCTCATTCAGGAATAACTTCATGTGGGTGAGGTGGGCGCTGTAGGTACTCAATTCGTCGTCCATACTCTGCTCATCGCCCAACTCAACCAAAAGGTGCTGAAATACCCGCATCTTGCTGCCTTCACGTGCGGGTAAAGGCAGGCCGACTTGAAACATCCACTGAAATAGCCCCAATGTCTTCAATACAACTGATTTTCCGCCTGCATTCGGGCCACTCAAAACGATCATTCGGGCATTTCGACTGAGTTGGATATTGAGGGGGACTGCCCGTTGGGCACCTTCTGGTTCGCGCAGCCACATCGGATGAATGGCATCGCGGAGGTCGATGTGCTCCCGATCAATTTCAGGACAACAAAGGTAGGGCCATTCCATAGCCAGAATTGCACGCGATCGGTATTGATCAACCGCCACACTCCGTGAATGGGCATCATGGAGCCACTCGATGTACGGACGAACACAGTTTGTGAGGTCCTTCATGATCTTGCGCATGGCCCGATCGATGGCCAATTCGGTGACCCGAATCTCATTGTTGAGTCCTACTACCGCCGCTGGTTCGATATAGACCGTTTGGCCAGTTGCCGAAGCATCATGGAGCAAGCCATCAACCTGTCTTTTGTGCTCGACCAAAACGGGCAACACCAAACGCTCATTGCGCAGGGTAATTCCGGTATCGGCCACCCATCCCTCGCGCGCTCCTTGGCGATAAATTTGTTCCATCTTTCCCCTCACTTCATTCTGAAGGCGGTTTAGGGTGACGCTCAACTTCGCATATTCGCTGCTTGCGTGGGGACGCACCTTGCCATCCGGGCCCAATACCCGGTCAATCTCGGCCAGCAAGTCGATGGGTACGGTAAATCGGTCGAAAATCGCTGATAACAACGGAAAAGGACTCCCGTTCGTCTGCAAACGCTTGAGCCACCGGTTCAGCATATTCAAGAGCCTTCGTATATCGGCTATATTTTCTGCTTCAAGCCATGAGTCTTCTGGAAGAGCTTTACTGATAAAACCGGGGATGTCTGCAATGGGGTCATCGGAAAGCGGCGCATCACCCTGCATCAAACGCAGCATTTCCCGCATGATGCGTTGGGAAAAATCTACCTGTTCGGGATCCGACACGGGCTGTAATTCGAGAAAATCATGTGCAGCTTTGGCGCTGCGGCAATTGCGCGATAAGCGCTCGCGGAGGTAGTGGTAATCGAGCCGAGCGGCCGAAACCAGCGGCTGCATGTGCATCAGATTTTGGGGATGGTCCATTAAAATCATGTCTACTTATCGCTCAACGGATCACACCATCAGGGAGACCTCATTCACAACACTGGTTCATCGGTATTGTTCGGTCAACCGCTCATTGAGTCGCCGGGTGACACCGCTGTACAGGCTGTCCATAACCACCGGGTGTTGCCTTTCGTAATAGGCATAGGAGGCTAAAAAACGCTCCGGTGATACGCCAAATGGCTTGAATAATTGACGATAGAGTTCCGCCATCTCCGGGCGACTCAGGGTATCGGCTGGAGTGAATACCTGATGTAGGTTTCGGTAACTCTCGGCCAGATGAACTTCAACCAGCAACAGTTCCATACTGTCTGGCGGCACAATTCCGCGGTGGTAGTCCTTGAGCGCATGGGGGTCGCGGCAAGCGGTCAATGCCCAACAAAAGCACAAGAAAAAAGGTAATTTTGCGTTCAACGACATAAAACACAAAAATACGGATGAACCCGGTTGCCGCGGCATTGGATCGCTTGAATAACCTTTTAGGCCCTACAGGTGCCCGTCTGGTTGCTGTGTCAAAATACCAATCCGACGAGCGGGTTATGATGGCCTATGAAGCGGGTCAACGTATTTTTGCTGAAAACAGGGTTCAGGAACTGCTGGCGAAAAAGGCGAGGTTTCCGTCCGACATCGAATGGCATTTTATTGGTCATCTCCAAAGCAACAAAGTTCGGATGCTTTTGCCTGCTGTTGGCCTTATTCATTCGGTCGACTCCCCTGCCCTTTTGGAGCAAATCAATCATGAATCGCTGCGCATGGGCCTACAAACCCATGTTTTGCTGCAGGTTCACATTGCTCAAGAGGAGCATAAATTTGGTCTGAAGGCCCCCGAGGTGCTTCCCCTCCTGAATCGATGTGCTGAGGGTGCATTCGCTGGTGTGCGGGTTGGTGGCCTGATGGGCATGGCCAGCTTGTGCCATGATGACCTACAAATAGACAGTGAATTCAACGGATTAAGCACTTTGTTTACAGAGGCCAAGAGTCGGTTTGGTGCACGCCTTCCCGATTTCAATGAACTCAGCATGGGCATGTCGGGCGATTACGCCTTGGCACTCCTTCATGGATCTACCCTAGTTCGCATGGGATCGGCTCTTTTTGAAGCAGGAGCCCTACATTCATGACCTCTAAAGCACGAATCTTCACTTCAAAGTTGTTCTTCCAAAAATAGGATTCATCACTTCACAGTTGCTCATGTAAAAATAGGATTCTTCAACTCCACCCCATGAATAGAATTTGCATACCATCCTGCCTCCTCCTTGCAATCATATGCGTGGGGCTGATCACTTCCTGCACAGTCATACGACCCGGACAAATCGGGATTCGCCAGCGTCTTGGAGTCTTGTCGAACCAAACCCACACATAAGGCGTCGTGTTTTATATGCCTTTTGTAAGTCGGGTCGTTAAAAAAAGTCTGCAACTCAATGACAGTGAGCTCAGCATTAGTCTGCCATCCAAAGAGGGACTCAGTGTTACCGCCCAAATCTCAATTTTGTATCGAATTGACCCGAATATGGTTTCGTCACTCATCCTAATTTGGGACTCGAACACCGAGATTTCATATCTAATGTCTTCCGCTCAGCATCGGCCGATGTTTGTTCGGAATACTTCGCCAAAGATATGCACTCGGGCATGCGCTCAGAAATTGAGAAAGAAGTGAAGGTCAAAATGAGTGACATACTCACCAAACAGGGTATTATTGTGGATGCCGTATTGATGAAGAGTATTCAGCTGCCGGCCGGATTGGCTCAGTCGGTAGAACAAAAATTTCAGGCGGAACAAGACTCCATGCGTATGGAATTTGTGCTCAAAAGGAAACGCTTGGAGGCCGACCGTAAGATCATTGAAGCGACCGGCACGAGAGATGCCCAAAAAATACTATCGGAGGGTCTGATCGACAACATACTCAAGCTTAGAAGCATAGAGGCATTGTTGGAGGTGTCTAAATCGCCCAATGCCAAGGTGATCATTACTGATGGCAAAACACCCTATATTTTGCCTTAAACGCGGTCTAAAGGTTGAATGATCCGCACCTACAAGGTACACTTCCGCCTCAAACTATGTAGCCAAATTGTGAAAAAGCCTTTAGCATACGGCTACAGGCTGATACGCAGCCGGGTAGCCAGTAGCCTGAAATACCAGAGCGCATCAACGCCCGAGCCCGAATTGGAGGGCTCATGAAGCAAGCGGGGGTATACCTCCCGAGCCAGTCGATAAAGTAAGTTCTGGGTGTCCCATACATCAGGGTCGACCCCCAACTCGTCCAATTGCTGTAGCAAAATATGCAGTTTGACCAGCCATGATGGCTCGGCAGGATTTTCAGCATATCGATTAAGAAGGGCAGGTAATCGTTGAGCCGATAAATATCGGTGTACCTCTAATTCTAAAGGCAGTTGCCATTGCCTGACCCTTTGAACCAATCGACGCATTTCAACCTGATCTGGCTCCTCGCTCTCAAGCAATCGCCTCAATCGGTGGTTCACCACCGCTTCCATATTCTTACGCAAAATGAGCGGTAAGGGGAGATTTACCTGGCGAATAACACCCATCAATGCCTCGTTGCGTTCGTCGACCCACCCCAACATCCGCTCCGCTTCCTCAAGTTCACGCTCCAAGATGAAGCGCAGAATCTGCTGTTGCTGGTCGCGAAACAGCTGCCAAAAAGAAAACTTCTCCTCGCCAAAATAGTGTTGAAACTTCTGCAGCACATCGGCCAAATTGCCATTTTCGAAGGATTGCCGAACAGCAGCATACATCTGCATAAACTCTACTTCTGTCATCCGATCGCTGGCATTTCCAATCAGATGATGCTGACCGAGATAGATAACGGCATATGAAAAGCGCTTACGGGAATGTGTGAGTCGACTAAAAACCTGGGTTCGGCCCACAGCAAGAAGTTGAGTACCCGACTGAAACTGTTCATGGCTCTCTGAAACAAAACGGAAGGCATCGGCAAAAACCCCTTCATTTGTATCCGTAAACAACCGCCGCGCTACCTCATGCATACCCACTTTGGTGAGCGACAAGAGTGAGGTTTCCATCATGTGTATGTAGAGCGCCCCTGCATGGCCCCAAACAGGATCATTCGACTCAGCTGCCCCGAGGACCGCCGCAAACCATTCGTCGAGCCGCAAAGGCGATTCGACTGAGGCTATTTGCAAGGCTCGGCATGCATATTGGAGCACCTGACGCGTTTCAATACCCGTCACCTCATCAAAAAACCAGGCACAACTGGTATACATCAGTTGAACGTGCCGAGCCATTTCTAGTAACCTCAAGACCTTAGTACGCCGATCATCGCGCACTGGGAAATGGAGATGTTCTTGTAAGAATGCTTCTACATGCTCCTCGCTACGGTCGAGTATAACCTGTATATAGGCATCGCGAATCCGCCAAGGATCTGCACAAAAAACCAGCATTTGCTTCACATATTCCTCCATTAGCTGATCGCGTAAATCATCGAAAGCCCGACGCAAGGGTGCTCGCCAACGCTGGTGCCATCCAGGGTGACCACCCGTAGAACATCCGCAATCGGACCTCCAACGCTCCACGCCATGTGCGCAACTCCAGCTGGATTCCTCAATGATTTGTGCTTCATAGACAGGAGGATGCCGCTCGATGAAAGCCGCATAGTTGATTAGGGTCACCTCTTCATCCTGATTTAATTTTCGCAGACAACGCGCTAGAGCCATATCACCGTTTCGATGGTGGTGTCCATAGGTCTCACCATCCGTTGCTAGGTGCAGTAACACCGCATCGTCAGGCAAACCAACCCCGAGCACCTCATCCTTGAGGGCGTGAGCAAATGCCTCGCCGTCTTGAAGCAATCCGTTGAAGGCCACTCGCTGAGATAACCCACCGTGGTAAAAGAAAAGGGTGATGCTGCCCCCGGATGGTAATCGGCAAAGGTATGGTCGTAGACTCAAAGCGTCACGATTATCGTCCACTATACACCATTCATCAGACGTCTTATGCCTCCATGAAGCCATTTGTCGGCTCGCCAAAACCGTAAACTGTACACCCTCCTCGGCCAATACCTCAAGGGTCTCTGTGTCAACAGCGGTTTCTGCCAGCCACATCCCTTCAGCTTTTCTCCCAAAACGCTTTTGAAAGTCATAAAGACCCCAACGCACCTGAGTTTGCTTATCGCGCCGATTGGCCAAAGGCATGATGACGTGGTTGTAGACCTGAGCCATAGCCGAACCTCGCCCCCATCGTTCCACACTTTGTTGATCCGCCTCAAGTATCGATTCGTAGACCTTTGGGGCGTTCCGTTCCAGCCAACTGAGTAGGGTCGGGCCAAAATTGAAGCTCATCCAGGCGTAATTATTCACCAATTCTACGATCTGACGTTCGTCATTGAGTACGCGGCTTACCGCATTTGGGCTGTAGCATTCGGCAGTAATGCGTTGATTCCAGTCGTGGTAGGGATAAGCCGAATCCTGAATCTCTACAGCTTCCAACCAAGCATGTTCGCGGGGCGGCTGATAGAAATGACCGTGAATGCAGATATAGCGTTGATTGGGCATCATTAATCTGGATGAACAAAATTTGTTTTAGGGCCGACCGGGCTGATTTAATTGTGTTATTTTATGATACTCATAGATACGCGCACTTTTTCCCGGTATGGCCCATGGTTCATTCAGTAGTTGTTGGCCTTCCGTCGTCACTTCCTTCATTGCCTGAACACCATTTAGTAGCTCTGCAAGCCGATCCAGCGGCATATTTGCTGCTTTTTGCGCGGCGTTCACCACCACCATGATGCCCCGCTCAGGCAATTGCCGAAAATAAATGTACAGGTTATTCTCAGGCACCAACTGGAGCAACTGCCCTTCTTTCATCAATCGGCCGTTTTTTTGGCGCCATAAGGCAAGACGACGAATGTAATCGACCATTTCGTTCTGTTCTCCCGTTCTACCGTCGCGCTTGAAGGCATTAACTAGATCGCCCGGCCAGCCTCCGGGCATATCCTGACGAACATTTGTGGCACCCAATCCGGCATGGTTTCCCATCAGAAGCTCCGACCCATAATAGAGTTGGGGGATGCCCCTCATGGTCATCAACAGAACATGAGCCATTTTCATCCGCTCCAGATCACCATTGAGGGATGCATAAACCCTTGAAACATCGTGGTTGTCGAGGAAAATATAGTGGTTGATGGGAAAAGAGCCGTATAAACCATCCTGTGCCAGGGTGTAGTAGATGCGTCTCATGCCTTCATCCCACCCCTCTGCTTCCTGAAGTCCGGCCATGATGGCTCTATACAGGGGAAAATCTGTGACCCCAGGCAATTCTTGGGGCCGCGAATTGAGTTTATTTCCTTTAACCCAATAAGCCGATTCGGCCACGGTATGCACCCATACCTCGCCTACAATTCCGAGCTTGGGAAATTCACGCCGAAGCGCAGCCACGCAACGGTTCACAAAGGCCTCGTCGGGGTAGGCGTAGGTATCCAATCGAAGTCCATCCAATCCGGCGTATTCCACCCACCAGATGTTGTTTTGAATGAGGTAGCGGGCCAACCAGGGGTTTCTCTGGTTCAAATCGGGCATATGGGTGTCGAACCAACCTGTTTTCATCAGTCGGGCATCGTCCGGCACGGCATAAGGGTCGATTTGGGTGGATGCCCTATAACTGGTACGTGTGAAGGCAGGCCACCTGTTCAGCCAAGAAGAGTCGGGCAAATCCCTATTCAAGTGATGTTTGTCGCCCCAATGGTTGTGAATGACATCCATCACCAATTTCATGCCGCGACTCTTTAGGGAATCGGCCAAGGCAACGTACCCCTCGTTGGTGCCCAAGCGTGGGTCGATGCGGTAGTGGTCGGTGATGGCGTAGCCATGGTACGACTCTCGAGGTTGGTTGTTTTCCTGTACCGGATTCAACCACAAGGTGGTCACACCCAAATCCTGCAGGTAATCGAGTCGATCAGCGATACCTTGAAGATCACCTCCATGGCGTGCAATGTCGTTGCTTCGGTCGATTTCGGTCTGGTGCATCCCAGCGACCCGGTCGTTTGCGGTATCGCCATTGGCAAAACGATCAGGCATGATGAGATAAACCAAATCGGAGGCATCTACGCCCCTACCCGATTGTTCTGGCCTGCGTCGGGCATGAAACGTATACGGAATGCGCTGTGTTTTGCCACCCAATTCCACCCGAAGGGTACAGGTTTGGGGGGTTATTCGGCTCATGCCAACCAGGTTCACGAATAGATAGTCGGGGTGCTCCAACTGCCTTTCCTTGATGATGCTTACACCACTCAATCCCTCCAGCCCCAAACGTGCTTTGCCCAACCCCCTGCCATGAATCATTAACTGTAGGGTATCCTGGGCCATTCCAGCATACCAATGGGGGGGATCGATGCGCAGATCTTGCCCCCAAACGCTGGTATGCACCAACAGCAGCGATCCCATAATGAAGCGAGGTAGCAACCTTCGAACCGTATGGTTGTTTTTCATCTTTCTTTCTTTTTTCGATTGGGATGTATGGCGGGAGCAGCTCTTTTGCGCGGCACATCCCCTCCTTTTTCATTGGAAGAGAGCAAAATCTGCGTGGAAGTACGACTTTTACGGGCTGATTTGGCGGCACCCGATGTTTTCTCTATCTCCACCCGTGCTTTTGGCTTTAGATACACGATGCCCAATGGAGGAAGCGTGAGCATCAGCGAAAAAGGCATCCCTTGATAGGGCATGGGTTCTGAATGCAATTCCTGTTCGTTCAGCACACCGCTTCCGCCAAAATCTGGATGATCCGAATTCAAAATCTCTTCATAAACACCCGCTACCGGAACCCCAATTCTGTAGCCTTCCACTACCGTCGGGATGAAATGACCAACAACCACGACCGGACGCTCGGTAGCGTCGCGGCGCAAGAAAATGAGCACTGTTTGCGAACGGTCGGTGCCATCGACCCACTGAAAACCTCGCTCGTTGTATTGGAGGGCATAGAGGGCAGGTTCCGTCCGGTATAGGGTGTTCAAGCGCCGCATCATATTTTGTATTCCACGGTTTTGGGAATCGTTGAGTAGGTGCCATGGCAAACTCGAATCGTGGTTCCATTCGCCCATTTGACCCATTTCTGCGCCCATAAAATGGAGCTTAGCCCCCGGATGCGCAAACTGAAAGCCAAACAATAATCGGAGGTTGGCAAACATTTGCCATGCATCGCCTGGCATTTTTCCCAGCAAACTACCCTTGCCGTGCACCACCTCATCGTGCGACAATGCCAGAACAAATTGCTCAGAAAATGCATACATCAAGCCAAAAGTCAGTTTATCCTGGTGATAGGATCGATACATTGGGTTCTCTTTGAAATAGGACAAGGTATCGTGCATCCAACCCATCATCCATTTATACCCAAATCCCAATCCGCCGTGATCCACGGGTTTGGTGACGGCAGGCCATGAAGTAGACTCCTCTGCAATCATTTGCACCCCCTCTACGCGGCCATACACTTCAGCATTGAGCTCCCTGAGGAAGGATACGGCTTCTAAGTGCTCATTTCCCCCGTAGCGGTTGGGCAGCCACTGCCCTTCCGATCGCGAATAATCGAGGTAAAGCATACTGGAAACCGCATCGACTCGGAGTCCGTCGGCGTGAAACACTTCCAACCAAAAAAGAGCGTTGGAAAGCAGAAATGACCGAACCTCCGGCCGGCCATAATCGAAAATGAGACTGTTCCAATCGGGCTGGTAGCCTTTGCGCGGGTCGGGGTATTCATAGAGCCGATCGCCTGTAAAGGCAGCCAGTCCGTGGGCATCGGTTGGGAAATGGGAAGGAACCCAATCGAGAATGACCCCGATCCCTGCCTGATGCAATTGATCGATGAGGTATTTAAAGTCGGCAGGGCTCCCAAAGCGACTGCTTGGGGCGTAGTAACCGGTAATCTGATAACCCCACGAACCAAAAAAAGGATGCTCCATCACCGGCATTAGTTCCACATGGGTGTAGCCCATATCGCGCACATAATCTGTTAATTCATTGGCCAACTCTCGGTAGAACAGTGAACGGTTGCCCTGTTCGGGATTCCTGCGCCAGCTGCCCAAATGAACCTCATAGATCGACATCGGATGGTTGGGTGTATGTCGACCCGCACGGGATGTCATCCAGTTGGCGTCATTCCATACATATGCATCATGATATACTACCGAGGCTGTTCGGGGAGGGGCTTCCCACAAACGGGCCATGGGATCACCCTTTTCCAGAACTATACCCCCAAGGGTTTTACGGATTCCATATTTATAGGTTGTGTCTACACCGAAACCAGCAATAAAACCCTCCCAAATGCCTGATCCATCACCGCGGGGCAGCAGACAATCGCTGCCGGGCGACCAATAATTATGATCGTAAAGAACCGATACTTCCTCAACCCCAGGCGCCCAAACAGCGAAATAAGTGCCCGACAATCCGTCTAATGTTATAGGAAAGGGTCCCAGTTTATCAAACAGCCGTAAGTGTCTGCCCTCACGAAACAGATGAATGTCGAGATCAGTTAGATGTGAATGGGGTTTTACCATAGCGATGCATTTGAGGAGTTCAGTATTCTGTTGATGCCTTCCAAAGGAATGATTGCCCATTTTGGACGGCTATTCAATTCATAACCAAGCTCGTAAACCGCTTTTTCGAGCATGTGTAGATGCAGCAAAAAACGAAACTCAACAGGGTCACCGAGCTGAAAAGCAACCCCATCCAAATGCTGCATGTAGTTAGATAAAAATAGCCGACAGACCGATTGGTACCACGATTCGATAGCAGCCCCATCGGCGCCTTCGAGTGGGACGCCCGATTCGTCGAAATAATAGGCTACATAGGCAGCATAGTGAAACGAGCGCAACATTCCGGCCACGTCCTTTAAGGGGGAGTGACGGATCATACGGTCGGCCACACTGCTCTCAGGTTCCCCTTCAAAATCCAAAATCCACACATCATGTCCTTGGGCCACAACCTGACCCAGGTGATAATCGCCGTGGATTCTGATGCGCTTACTCTGCAGTGGCTGAGTCGATAATCCCGAAAAACCCGATCGAATTCGTGCCGCATCATCGGCAAAATGCTGTGCCAACAAACGCGCTTTTTCTCCAAGATTGGCCCAGGCATCATTCAGTAAGGCCAATCTTCGGTCCACCAATTGATCGAAGTGGAGTTTCAAACCTTCGCGATACCCGGCATCGAACCCAGCTGTTGAAAAGTCGGATTCATGTTCAGGCACCTGCACTAGACAATTATGCATTTCAGCGGTACGCCTGGCCAGACGCTCTACCCATCGATTCAGCTGCTGATTGGCCTCTTCATGTGAAGCAGCTCGGCCTGACTTGAGCAACGACAACACCAAGGCCCATAGGTCTCCCTGCCCTTCAATTTGCTGCTGCCAAATCCCTAAAGTCATCCGTGCACCCGAATCAGGTTGCCATTCGATTTCTCCACGGTATGCGGGCACTCGATCAAATCCGTATGCACTGAGGTAGCGCACCATACCCGGCTCGGGATTAACCTGCAAAAACAGCTTTCTGTATAACTTAAAAAACCACCGTTGTCCGTAGAGTAAGGATGTATTGCTTTGTTCAAATTCAGGTAAACGGCCATCAGGCAAAGGCATTGGTTGATGCTGAAGATCGACATGCGGAATGGCCACCCACCGACCCGTTGCACCCGAAAAATAGGGATGCTGCTCTATCGATTTTTGATCGGCCCCGCCCCGAATCATGGCCTCAAGCAGCCATGAACGGAAAGAAGGAACATAAACTGCATCCACCAAAACAGCGTTTGTTGCGCCCCGAACCTCTGCAACGACCGCTCCCGTGCGCAGTTCCGCACACTCAGCAACACAGGCCAGGATGAGCTGATAGGTCTCCGATTTTCCTGTGCTAAAAAAAGTATCGAGAAAACAAAAAATGAATTCGCCCTGATGGCCTTGAACGTCCATTTTCCGAAGACTAACCCGACTTAATTTTCTTGCTTTTCCCGCAAACCAACGACAAGACGGAAGAAAATGCGGCAAAACGTCCGATTCGAACTTGGAGAGCGTGTCCTCCGACCATAAAAATACTGGCCATGCTTGCGAAACTTCCAATACGGGCCTTGAAGTGACATTTACGGGCGTGTTAGGGTCGGACATGACAGGGATCAGGACTTAGATGGTCGACAAATGCAGCAGGTGGACCGGCCAGAGGCCCGGATGAAGGGCTACAAAATTCAACGACCCGCGCCAGGCATAACGCTCGTCGGTCAATAAATCATGAGCCACAAATGGCTGATCGTGCGGCAGCTGCAAGTCATCCAGATCGAGGCGCACCATACCCTGCCTACTTTCGTGGGGATTTAGGTTCACCACCGCCAAAATACGATCGCTCCGATCGGCCGTGCGCTTCACGTAGGCCATAAGCTCATCCGAATCGACGGCACAAAACCGAATATTGGCCGTACGTTGCAGTGCGGGATGAAGAAGACGCGCCTTATTCAGCCGACGCAAAAGCTCGGTGATGCGGTTGCGGTGCGACCAATCCCAGTGCCGTACCTCGTACTTTTCCGAATCGATGTATTCTTCCTTGCCTTCCATCGGTGCACTCAACGCAAACTCATAAACCGGCCCATACATACCATAGGTCGATGAGAGGGTTGCGGCCATAAATAAACGAGTCATAAACAAGGCCTCAGGTGCCCCCTGTAGCGGAATGGGATTGATATCGGGCGTATTGGGCCAAAAATTCGGACGGAAATAGTGCTTCATCTCCGTTTGCGTAAGCTCCTCCACATAAGCCTGTAATTCCTGCTTGTGGTTGCGCCAGGTAAAATAAGTGTAACTCTGTGTAAACCCAATCCGTGCCAATTCCTTCATACGCTCAGGATCGGTAAAGGCCTCCGACAAAAACAGCACCTCAGGGTGTTTGCGGTGTACTTCTCCTATGCACCACGACCAAAAATGGAAACTCTTGGTGTGTGGATTGTCGACGCGAAAAATATGAATGCCCTCATTGATCCAAAACAGAAGAACATCGAGCAATTCTTGCCAAAGAGCCTGCCAATCACTGCTCTCAAAATTCAAGGGAAGCACATCTTGGTACTTTTTTGGGGGATTTTCGGCATATTGAATGGTGCCATCGGGTCGCCAACGAAACCACTGTGGATGCTCCCTCACATACGGATGATCCGGCGAGCATTGCAAGGCATAGTCGAGCGCCAATTCCATCCCATGGCCTTTGGCCGCTTCAACAAGGGCCCGAAAATCGGACCATCCCCCCAATTCGGGGTGCAACGACTTATGACCGCCCTCCAGACCGCCAATGGCCCACGGACAACCCGGTTCCCCCGGCATGGCCGTAGTGGAATTATTCCTTCCCTTTCGATGCTGAACACCAATCGGATGAATCGGCGGCAGATACAGCACGTTCATACCCAACTCTTGCAGGCGTGGGAGTAGGTTGATGGTGTCGCGAAAGGTACCTGCACGGTTGGGATCGGGTGATGTAGATCGCGGAAACAATTCATACCAAGCACCAAAAACCGCCCGCTCCCGATCGACCCAAAGCGGCATTTCACGACCTCGGCGCACCCACTCCGGATTGGGGTAACGGCCAATGAAATCGGCCAATTCAGACGATTGCACGAGCTCGATGGCCTTCGATTCAAACAATTCATTGCCCAACCAGGTCAACCACTGTTTAAGCTGTTTTTTGTCGCTACCCTGGGCCAGAGGAATGAGTTTTTCGAGTAGAATTTGCCCGGCCTTCAACTCCACGTGCACGCGCTGCCAAGCTTCGATTTTGCGACGGGTGTCGTAGAGCCAACTCGCCGCTTGATCGATCCAAGCCTCAACCGTATAGGTCCACGCTCCAGTTTGTGTAGGGCAAACATCAGCCGACCAATGACCCCCTCCTTGATCATGCATAGGCACATAAATCGGGGCTTTGCCATCGACCGTACGCAAACAAACCCGAGCGGCGATGCGGTCGTGTCCGTCGGCCAGCAGAAGGGCATGAACATGAAATGGATCACCTGCTACCGTTTTCACGGAATAGGTTCCCTCCTGAATAGAAGGCTGTGTATAAACAACCACCACACGGGCTTGTCCGTCGGTTGGAAACGTAATGCTCTTTTTTTTCATACGGGAATAACAGGCTGTTGACAAATATAGCAAAGGCGGATAACGTGGCCTTGGCCTACACGGCTTCGATCAAATAATAATTTTTCTTGCCCTTTTGAACCAAAATAAAACGACCACATAATAGTTTTTCTTGTGTTACAACCTCATTTTCATCAATAACTTTATGCTTGTTCATCGAAACGCCGCCTGCGGTAATCATCTCACGGGCTTGTCCGCGGGAGGGAAATACGGTGGTGTCTTCTACCAATAAGGCAAGAAGGGGTATACCCGACTCAAGGGACGTTTTGGGCACTGAAAAACGGGGCACGCCCTCCATGATGTCCAAAAGTAGTTCGGGTTTCAGCTGCTGCAGCGCATCGGCCGTATCTCGGCCAAACAAAATGTTTGATGCACCTTGTACTTGCAAGAGAACATCTTCGCCGTGCACGCGGGTGGTCAGGTCCTCAGCCAATAAGCGCTGCAGCCTTCGCTCATGAGGCGCTTGTTTGTGTTCGCGCTTTAACTGATCAATAAAATTTCGATCGCGCAGGGTGTAAGCGCCAACCAATCGGTGTGCATCCTCATCGGCCACATTCAGCCAAAACTGATAGAACTGATAGGCTGATGTTCGTGCGGGGTCGAGCCATACATTCTTGCCTTCCGATTTGCCAAATTTACTGCCGTCCGACCGGGTCACGAGCGGAGCTGTGAGGGCATGTGCCTCACCTTGATCCATCCTGCGGATCATCTCTGTTCCTGTCATCATATTGCCCCATTGATCCGAACCACCCATTTGCAGTTTGCAACCGTAGTGCCTAAACAAGTAAAGGTAGTCGTAGCCTTGAATGAGTTGATAACAAAATTCAGTGAAAGAAATACCTGTTTCCAAACGCGATTTAACGGAATCTTTAGCCAACATATACGAAACGGGTATGTGTTTGCCGGCATCTCGAATAAAATCGAGGAATGTCATCGGGCCAAACCAGTCGTGGTTATTGACCAGACGCGCTGGGTTGGCCCTAGCCGAATCAAAATCCAAAAAGCGACCCAACTGACGACCAATGCACTGTACATTGTGGTCGATTTCCTCCTTAGACAACAAAGGGCGCTCCGTCGTGCGTCCACTGGGATCGCCTACCCGTCCTGTAGCACCACCCAAAAGGGCTATCGGATGATGTCCATTTCGTTGCATATGCAACAAAAGCATAATCGGTATGAGATTACCGATATGCAGCGAATCAGCGGTAGGATCAAAGCCAACATAAACGGTCTGGGGTGCATGGCTCAGCATAGCCTCTGTGCCCTGCGTTAGATCTTGGAGCAATCCACGCCATTGCAACTCCTCAATCAGGGGGTGTTTTTCAGTCATGATGTGCAAAAATAGGATGTCGGCGCAACTTTGAGCCGATCCACATCAAATTTGGAGTCGGATTCACTTGCCTTGTCGCTTGGTATGCGGTAGCTTTGCAGGTCGTTTACGTCCCATCAAAACGCCCACCCTTCTATGAATCCCAACATTCACGCATCTGGCTCGGCACCGAAAGGAAAGAATACCCAAAACACGCAGCAATTACCTGATTTTACATTGATCGGCGCGGGTCTTGTCGGTTCTTTGCTGGCCGTTTACCTGAGAAAACGAGGCTACGCAGTTGATGTGTATGAACGACGTCCCGACCCCAGGGTGGTAGGCGCCTACGCAGGCCGCTCCATCAACCTGGCATTGAGTGCACGCGGCATTGAAGCACTTAAAAAAGTGGGAATTGATCAGGAAGTGCTGGGCACGGGCATGCCCATGAAAGGTCGCATCATGCACAGCACATCGGGCACAACAACCGAACAAGCCTACGGCAAAGAAGGCGAACAAATCTACTCCGTTTCGCGTGGTGGTCTCAATCAAACCTTGATGAGCCTTGCCGAACGAGAAGGCGCTCGGCTTCATTTTGAAGGAAAATGCATCCAGGTTGATCCAGCACATAAACAGATTGTATTGGAGCAGACACAATCGCCCAGCATTCGCAAACAGGCCTATCGACGTTTGATCGGTACCGATGGCGCATATTCTGCGCTCCGCGACTACATGATGCGCAGTGACCGATTCGACTATTCACAAGACTACCTGCCGCATGGATACAAGGAGCTCAGCATCCCACCTACGGCAGACGGTTCGTTTGCCCTATCGCCCGACGCTCTACACATTTGGCCCCGGGGCACCTACATGATGATTGCGCTGCCCAATCCGGATCGCACATTCACCTGCACGCTTTTCTTCCCTTTCGAAGGAAACCCATCATTCAACAGCCTTAAAGATCCAAACGACATTTTCGGATTTTTCAAGCAACAATTTCCCGACGCCGTGGCACTGATGCCCGATCTAGTGGATGAATACCTGCGCAATCCTACCTCAAGTCTGGTGACGGTACGCTGCGCCCCATGGAACCTGGGCAGCGATCATTTGCTCATGGGCGATGCAGCCCATGCCATCGTTCCGTTCTACGGACAGGGAATGAACTGTGGATTTGAGGATGTGCGGGTGTTTGATGAATTGATCGATGAGTACCATGAACGATGGGACTTCATATTCCCGGCGTTTAGTGCCCACCGAAAAGCCAATGCCGACGCTATTGCAGACCTTGCAAAAGCCAATTTTATTGAAATGCGCGACAAGGTGGCCGATCCCGATTTTCTCTTGCGCAAACGAATAGAAGCGCGCATCAACCAAATGTACCCCAACCGCTGGACACCCCTCTATTCCATGGTGACCTTTCGTCCGGATATTACCTACCACACCGCTCTAAATCGGGGTAAAGTGCAAGATACCTGGATGGATCAACTGATGAAGGAAGGCGATTGGCACCAGAATTTTGGTACAAAGGCAATGGATGATGCCATTGCACGTGGAATGGAAACCTATACTGAAAGTCTATGAAATCGGGTGTTCACAACCTCAAACAGATTATCTGGTTTAGAGGTGCTGCCTTCGCCGTGGTGGGCGCAGGCACTTATGCCCTCTTCTCCGACCTACCTGAAACACTCGGAATCGGTCTATTTATCGGCACACTGCTTTTGTTGGCTTCATTTTGGGTGATGATCCGGCCAGGATATATGGCCTTTGAAGTGAAATCTGCCACACTCTACATATCAACCGACCAAGAAGGACAGGATGAAGTTTTTCTTAGCCTTCCGGCCTCCGAATTAGCCGGATATGAGATCGTGAAGGCCTATGGTGGACTTAGGCGCACCCTCTACCTGTTCCGATCGACCCAGCAAGGAATTATGCGCAGCAAGGCTGTACCCCTCGGGCTACTCAGCCCAAAAGACACCCAAAAAATGTTGGGTGTGCTCAGTGAAATCAAAAAGAGTAATGATCATCTCAACCGTAGTTGAGCACTGCGTGGCTACCCCTTCGTATCCAGCAATCGAGGGTATAAAATGGGTTTCGACGGGCTGGCATCAGACTGTAGGGGGGCAATCATCAGATTCAGATGATAAAATCCCTCCTCTAAGTCTGATGGAACACGAATCATTTCCGTAATGCTCGCATCCAAACGGGGTGAAAGAGGATAATTCCAAAACGCGTGGTGGGCGGAAAGAAGTCCGCCATCATCCTCACGGTCGACGGAAGGCAGGTCCGTTAAAAGATGCGAAACTCCCATCTCCCGAATAAAATCCAGTGCGGTCGCCTCGAAGTAGGGCGGATTAGACCCAGAGAAATCCGGAAAATCAGCCGAATTTTTACCCACTGTCCAATCAAGAGCACAAACAATGATGGCCTCAACACCTAATTCTCTCGTTCCTACTCCACCTTCGACATAAAGACTTGCGGCCTGATTTTCCCAAATATGCTTCAAAAGATCTCTTGTAATCACCCGATCCCCTTTAATTTGTCTTGGTTCAATACGGCAAAAAAATGCCCTAAACCAAAACCTACGCAGACAGTCATTGATGCAGTAGGGTTCAACCGAAATATGACCGACACACTCCGTATGTGTTCCTTGCCCGTGCGGATGCAGCGAAAGTGAAAACACATTGCAACTACCACCTTCCGCTACCGATCCAACAAAGCTACCGCTTCTCAGCGGTGTGCGCGAAGGCGATGGAATATGAAAGGCACGAGGATTGAATCCATCAAAACGCAGAGGCCAAGATAAATCGATCGTCCGACCCCAGTCTGGGTTACCCCAAAAATCAATAACCCCCTTATTACTCATAACACATTATTAAAATAACATAAGCCATGAAACAAGCATGATCCCCAAGTAAAATTGTACTGATCCAAGACAAATATAGAAGTACTGATCCAAGACAAATATAGAAGTACTGATCCAAGACAAATATAGAAGCACTAATCCAAAACAAATAAAGAAGCACTGATACCATCGGCAAAAAACCTACCTTCTGGTGTTAATTTAAGTCGATTATCACACAAATCAATCCATTCTGAAGGGACGGAACGCATATTATTCTGAAACGATTGGGAGAAATCATCACCAAAATAACTCTGATACTCGGTCAAATCGATACCCGTATCCAACCGAAGCTTGGTCATCACATACTCATTGTGGCGGTTTGACAAGGTCAGGACCTCCTGAGTATGCGGCAAAACACCCGAACGAATGGACCGCATGTAGCGAGCGTTGTTCGACACATTCCACCAACGCGTACCATCGACAAATGAATGAGCGGAAGGCCCAAGGCCTAAATAATGGGAACCATTCCAATAGGCTGAATTATGTTCCGATTCCATTCCGGGAAGTGCTAAATTAGATACCTCATAATGACGATACCCCCGGTCCTTTGCAAAATCCATCAGCAATCGATATTGCATGCGACTCGATTCATCCTCCGGCAGCACCAACAATCTCTTTTCTACCCGTCTGTGCCATACCGTTCCGGGCTCTAGGGTTAAGCAATATGCCGAAATGTGCGGAACCTGTCGATCCGCTAAAAAATGCAAAGCACTTACCCACTCCTGATCAGTCAATCCGGGTAATCCAAACATCAGATCGACCGATATATCCTCAAATCCAGCATCTTGTGCTAATAAAATAGAATGAACAGCCATTCGGCGATCATGCGCCCTATTCATGGAACGAAGAATATCATCATTCAGCGACTGAATCCCAACACTGAGGCGGTTCACGCCTACGGCGCGAATCGACTGCAAGTAATCGGCCGATAGATCATCCGGGTTGACTTCTAAGGTGATTTCAGCATCAAATAGTACCTCATTCGTCTTCGTAACGGCATCAATCAAAATCTGGACTTGAGCTGCCGACAAGAGGCTCGGGGTGCCACCTCCGAAATATATACTGTCGATACGCTCGCCCTGAATACTATGATGAACAAGTTCCCATTCCGTCAACAAGCAATCCACCATTTCCTGTTGTGCAGTACGAACCGTACTAAAATGAAAATCACAATAGAAACATGCCTGCTTGCAAAAAGGTATATGAAAATATACGGTAGCCATCAACAACCAATGAATTCAAAAGTAGACAATACCCGATAAATTTTATTTCAAAAAAAAACCCCGGAACGCATCCGGGGCTTGATTAACTACATAATCCGTATCGGGCAAGAAACTAATATTGCCACAGCGACTGTTCGAAATCCAAGAGCTTATTTTTAATGCGCTCAGATTCGTAAAAAGCATCGCGACCCTTTGCATAATCCTCGACACGCAGGTCCTTTACGTTCGGCTCCTTGATTATGTTGCTGGTGAACATACGACGTATAAAGACCTCGTCGTAGTTCAACTTTTCAGACTCACTCCGCCAATTAAATACTTCGGAATTGGTTAACAACGGGCGAATGTATGGGTAATACACCCAAAACATAGCAGTTTGTCCTACCACCCTACCTTCTGATTTCAAATTTGAAATGGGAGCAAGGGCAACAATCCGAACATCTAAACCACCGGTTCGACGATCGAAAACCCATTCTTCCTTCAAACGAATACCCACCACATCATTGGGATCAAACTCTTTCTTCTCTACCTTTTGAACCATCTCATAAGTAACCGGATCCATCGTAATTACAGTGTCGTAGCTTTCAAGAGACTTCAAAATCGCATCCGATGTAATTGCATTCTCAGGAACCAAATCCTCTGTTTTATAGATATAGCCCTCTAATTCGCCCCCTTTCAAAGAGCCCATCAAATAGTTGATGAACATACTCTTCGGGTAGGTGAAGAAAAAATTTGGCTTTTGATTAAGATCAATCAAGCGGATAATGCTCCAGGAGAACATCGCATCGGCCTGACGAACCGTATACAAATCGTTGGTCCTGCGCGTCTTTTCCTCCCGCTTAAAAGCACCATCGATAATTTCAGGATTTTGAACTTGTGCAGACAGATCACATACACACAAGCCAAGGATTAATCCGAAACCTAAAAGAAACTTATTCATAAAAGAATTAATTAAGACCATAAGTAACAGCAGGCAACGTACGGGTTACCTTATCAGGACCAACCGCTTTCACCTCATCAAAAATAAAGCGATCTCCAGGCTTTGCATTCCGAATGATATTTTGTGCCGCTTGTGTAAAGACAGGGCCCGAAACAGAAACCACCTGGGCATCTTTTCTCGGGGCCAAATAAATCAAACGGAAACTCCTGATTTCAAAACGAAGGTCAAAGTCAAAATCCTTCAATAAGGCAATCATCCCACCCTGCGCTTTGAATTTGGTCGAAGCTACAGATCCGGCGGGCAAGCTACCTACTGTTGCAATGGGATCCGGAACATACTTCACGCGGAATTCAGAACTGCCCAACATACTGGCACCCTTGCCCGCTTCACCCTTGGAACGAACATCCACATTAACCTTACCTGGCTCCATAACGCGAACCACATATTTTCCACCTGAACCCGTCAAGGTACCTTTAGAAATAGAGGGGGTAAGATCAGCCGGTTTAACGCCAGGAGCAGAAATCGAAACTGGATTATCTACACCAATGTAGAATACATTCATTTTATCAGGTGATACCACCGCCGCCGGGCGGGCAACCGTGTAGGAAGTTGTGAAAGGATATTTCGTTTCCTCACCTGTGCCCGGATTTTTCACCAAAATGTAACCATTCAACTTTTTCTCCCCTTCAGATGTAGCCCGAGCTTTGTATTTACCCAATCCATTCTCTACAGGTATCACAACACCACCGTCTAAACGGATATCCAAATTTTGGCGGCTGTCATAAGCGACCAACATCACATCAGCTTCAAAATCCTGTCCCGTTAGAACGTAACTGCTTTTCGCAATTACCTTGGCCTCAACCTGATCAAACTTGAACGATGCTGCATCGATAGAACCCAGAAGGTAGGTAACAATTTCACTTTCCGTGTTGCGGATATCACTTTCATATTTTGTAAAAAGCGTCACTACACCAGACAACGGCATTTCACCAAAATTTGACTGCAACCAGTTCTTTTTTACACCGCTTCCTTTAGAAGGACTAGGGTCTATCGGATCATCGAGGTGAATCTTTACCTTTTCCCGATCAACCTGAGGAATCAATGCAATTAACTTCTTTCTAAAGTCACTGAATTTGTCTTTCATCTCCAAACCCAGCTTGCTCTTTCCATCAGGATTGACCAAAAGCGTTGAACTGATATCAATGTTGCCATCATCCAAAATCCGGCGTACACCGCCTTCAATTTTGAAATCGGGTTCATCCAGCTTACCGTTCTTGTTACCACCTTCATCGATCAACTTTTCCTTAACCTTTTTTACAAAATCTAAAAGCTCTTTAGATTCACGCTTCACGGTCATGGCTTTGTCGTATGCCGCCTTGGTTTTTCCTGGCTCATCTTTCATTTTCTCCTCAAATGCCAAATATAATGCAGCATTCTTTTGATCGATGGTTAAATTTGTATCCTCCAAACTTTTGTTAATCATCGCAAAAGCTTTGAGAATTTCTGCTGACACATTCAATGCTAACATAGCCGTTAGCACCAAATACATCATATTTATCATTTTTTGTCTGGGCGACAATTTAACTGAAGCCATAGCCTTGTAGCAGTTGGTTTATTGGCGTGGTGCCGACATGGCACTCAACATATTTCCATAAACAGCGTTCAATGCACCCAAATTCCTGTTCAAAAGCGCAATTTGCTCTTGGTAGGTCTTCAAATCGGTGCCCATTCCAACGGCTTGATTCATTTCCTCCACGACGCGACTGGCTTCAGTCATGTTCCGTGAAAAACCAGCCATAGATCCGGCAACCTCACGCACTTGCTTGGCGTACTCGTTCGTTGCAACAGTAGCCTGGGAGATATCCGACATTTTGCCAACATTTTCTGTTAGGGACTTAAAGCCTTCACCCAAACGCTCAAGGGTACCTTTATTAATGCCTGATTCGCGCATCATACCATCGAGGTCAGAAACCTTAGCTGATTTTGACTTTGCCTCGCCACCTGACAATTCAGGGTAAACAAGCGACCAATCCAAGTCTTCACTGGGCTTTTCAAAGCCTGAAATAAAGAAAATCAACGCCTCCGTACCCAAACCGATCGTGAGCATCAAATCAGCTCCATCCAAGTGGCGAATTTTGAAAAGGGCTCCGATGATAACCACAGCCGCACCCCATCCATAGGCATAATTTAGCAGTACTTTACCCCGCTTCGACTCTAAAAAACTAGCTTCACGCATGATGAAAAATTTTGTTGGGTTTAAGGTTTATTAAGTATAAGTGATAAAATATTCTTAGCGCCCGGTTTGGCCAGCACCGATGACGTCCATGACGCAGCGGAAGCCAATCGTTGATTTGGCAGAATCGCCATATTCGTAGGATCGGGTACTAGTTTTGATCAAGTGACCCACATCATTCCAACTGCCTCCACGTACAACCTTGCGCTGCATGACCACATCGTTAGGATTTTCGGGTGAGTAACGGAAATCTGGATTTAGGTCGTGGGTAAACCATTGCGCAGACTCATCAAACGTCGTATTCGTCCATTCGGCTACATTGCCAGACATATTAAATAGACCAAAATCATTCGGATTATACTGATAAACCGGACCGGTATACAAGTTTCCGTCCATGGTGTAATTGCCTCGGCCAGGCTTGAAATTGGCCAAGACACAACCCCGGTCATTCCGGGTATAGGGTCCTCCCCAAGGATATGTGGCAATGTTTCGTCCACCTTTGGCCGCATATTCCCATTCAAACTCCGTAGGTAGGCGGAATTCTAACTGCTGATAAAGACCGTTTTTATAGCGAAAACCATTAAAAACTTTAGAGCGCCAATTGCAGAAGGCATTGGCTTGATCCCAAGTAACGCCCACTACAGGGTATTCATCAAAAGAGGGATGCGAGAAATAGGTGAGCGCTTGTGGTTCATTATACGAACCCCCGTCTTCCTTAACAAAATCCCGAATCCAAACCAAAGTGTCGGGGTAAATATTGACGTTGTATTTGCGCACAAAATCCTTCCGCGACCGGGTACGGTCCTTATTTACTGCCGCAGCTTTGAAATCAAACGTCTGATAGACATAATTCAGTCGGCGCGTATCCAATTCATGACCACCAAACACCATATCGCCCCCAGAGAAAATCATCTCAGACACTTCTTCTAAGAAATCAGGATCTGTCCAATCGAGCGGTGCTTCCCAATTGATCAATTCGTTTCCATTCTCATCCTCTTCCATATTGCCCATAATCGTGTGGGCGATGGAGTCGCGCACCCAATGCACAAACTGACGGTACTCATTGTTCGAAATCTCTGTATCGTCCATGTAAAAGGCTTTAAGCGATATGGTTTTGGGAGTTTGATAGTTACTCGAAAAAGCATCTTGCTCTGCCTGACCCACCTGGAGCGAGCCTCCCTTGAGCAATACCGTTCCGTAGGGAACGGCTTGCGACCATTTAGGACGCTCAAGACTGCCAGTTAATTCACCGGAATTCCCAGAACCACATGCCGTCAACAGACTGATTGCGATAAAAGCGACTACAGTCCAAACAGGTTGACGTGTAGGATCAGCGAAAATTGCCTTTTGGGAGCGTAGAGGGTTAGCCTGATCCAGTTGAAAGCGGTCAACGCGAGCAGGTTTTTTCGATCTCAAAAAATTCAACATAGTTAGGATTGGGTACATAAATTTAAAACGATGGCCAAAAATAGACTTATTAGACAATAATTGTATGCATTGATTGATTTACATGAAACGGGGCGAGCGAATAATGACTTTAGGTCGCTCAGGGAATTTGATTGTGAAATCATAACCCACAAATATTTCATGAGAACCATCATTGAAACGGGATAGACCGGATAAATTGTAGTCATAGGAATAACCCAATCGTAAATGTTTACCCAAATTGGCACCAAAGAGTGCTACGACAGCATCACCTGAAGAATATCCTAAGCCCGACCAAAATTTACCCTTGTAGGTAGCTAATACGTTCACATCTGCTTGAAAGGCAGATAAGTTTGTTTTGATCAGGGTCGAAGGCGTAATTGACCAGATGTCGCCCAACGGGATGGTGTAGCCCGTGGAAAGAAAAATATTTCTTTGGTAGGTTAATGCCGCATTCCCCGTATTGTATCGAATCTTCGGGTTGTTCAGGCGGTTTCCGGAAAGGTTGACATACAATCGATCCGAAATGTAGTGCAGTCCGAAACCAGCGTCCATGGCCAATGCCGTGGCCTTGGAATTGATCAGCAAAGGATCATTGGGGTTTTCTGGTTTGAATTTAGATCCGTCTAAAACACTTTGGATGCCGCCGAAATAAGCACCGATTCCCAATTCACCATTCTTCCAATTGGTACGGTAGGCATAGGCAAACCGAAAATTGGAGGTTTCATTAAAAAAGTCTTGATCGGTATTGACTATTAAACCGATTCCGCCATGCAAAAACTTGGCAGGGGCGTGAACACTCAGCACCGTTGTACGGGGACTGGCGTTATCGGGTAGATTCACCCACTGATATCGATGTATTAAAAATGTACTGATTTTCCCCCTCGATCCTGCCGCCGCCGGATTGTAGAAGAAGTCGTTGAACATATAATGGTTCCACTTCGGCTCCTGTTGGGCGGAAGCCACAAAAGGCATGCCCAAAAACAAGATCACGAACAGGAACTGAATGCATCGCTTCATCATACGCAAAGGAGGACAAATGTTGGAGGGTCGAAATAACGAAAAGTTAGCGTCAAAGTGAAACTATCGAGAAACTTTTTTTATGTAATCTTCAATGGCTATGGACATCGAAGGAAAGTCTGGGTTGGGAGCAGCTATGTCAAGCCGCAGTCCACGCTCTAATATGGCTGCGTGTGTTCTCGCCCCAAAACCGCCAATTCTTGTATTTCCTTGCACAAAGTCCGGGAAATTCTCAAAAAGTGACTTGATACCTAATGGACTAAAAAAGACCAACAAGTCATATTTGATGTCGGATAGGTCGCTCAAATCGCTTGAGACCGTTCGAAACATAATGGCCGGGCGCCAATCTAATCCCACCACGGCGGCATCTTGGATCCAATCGCCTTCCATCACATCGGAACAAGGCAACATAAAGGGCTCCGATTTAAAACGTGCCATCACGGGGAACAAGTCAGAGAGTTTGCCTTGACCAAAGTAAATTTTTCGCTTTCTGAGGGTCACATATTTCTGGATATAAACCCCTACATTTTCGGATATACAGAAATAGCGGGTTTCGGGAGAAACTTCAATGCGCATTTCTTCGCACAAACGAAAATAGTGATCGATCGCATTCCGGCTGTTGAACACGACTGATTTGAACTCGCCAATATTCAATTTATTTTTTCTAAAATCCTTCCCTTCTACAGGAGCAACCTGAATGAATGGGCGAAAATCCACTTTCACGTTATACCGCTTTGCAAGATCGTAGAAAGGTGACTTTTCAGAATCCGGTTTTGGCTGTGAAAAAAGGATGGTCTTTATTTTGCCTACCGGCACTGAAGAGAGCTCGGGATGTTCGGGCATATCAGATCAAGTGAACAAAGGTAAGTTTGAGAAACAACAACA
The DNA here is from genome assembly GCA_005799065.1 of Bacteroidota bacterium. Taxonomy (GTDB): domain Bacteria; phylum Bacteroidota; class Bacteroidia; order UBA7662; family UBA7662; genus F1-60-MAGs140. The sequence continues at coordinate 69,743 of SYHW01000060.1, read as the reverse complement.
GTGGCAAAAATTCGAAGAGGCAAAAATAGAAAATTATAAATCCCAATCCGACACCTTTGATATGAAACGCTCTAAGCCACCCCAAAATGCACCGATAAACCCATCCCGATATCAGCAGAATCGTAAGTAAGAGCATGGAGCCGCTCAAATACTTCATAGGCAAGGTCGTCAAAAGCAGTACCACTGTTAAAAAAATGGGGATCGCACATTGAAAGTAGACCCATGTGGTTTGAACGTGGCTGATGGTCCATTCGATTTGTGAAAATGCCATACCCAATATGATGTGGATGGTCAAAAAAATAAATGCGGTCAAACCAATGAACCCAAGAAACTGGAATCCTTCTAAGGTGAGTTTCTCCAGCGTGTTGTTCATACGATACTGGTACATGACCCAACAAGAGGCGATTAAAATGAAGAGGTAGAGGACCCGAGCAATCGACCAGCCGGAACCCAGGCTGTTGCCTTGTTGTCTGAGAAATTGTTCGAACAGCCGAGGAAGTACAAATGCACCCGACATCTGTAGAAATCGCTGCCGATCAACCGCCAAGAGCAGCAATCCGAACATAAAAAGCAGAAATGAAGTTGTGGTGGATGTCCTGGTTTCCTTTCGCATCAAACCTGCCCTCCGGGTATCCGGGGTTGAAATAGTCTGATCGGATTGAACTATGATCTTCCATTCTGGTGGTACAACAATCGCCGGAACAAGGGTAGGACTATTTGCATCAAACAATGAATCCGTATTAGTCGGAGGAAAGTTCGATGCCGTTGAATCTACGGGGATGCTATTCGGTTGATTGAAATATTGGCCTAAAATCGGGCCGGACATGTGGCTTGTTTCTGCTGTTTGATAAGCGTGTGCTGGATTGCCCATGGAAATCATGACCAAACCAAGCAACGGCAATAAACCAAGAGAAAATGTTTTGAGGAAATTAATGGGCATTGAGGCAACGGATCACGCAAAAATACACCGATGCATGGCACTTTAAAAATCAGGGCGCTTATTTTCGATCAGTGGTCTAATCTCTATTGATTTCGATCAGCGGCCTGATCTCGCTTAGTTTCTGAAAAATACCGAGGATGGAAAATGAGAAGGCCATAACTCTCGCCGGGTTGGGCAGTAGTGTGCTTGTGGTGCATGCGATGCGCTTTTCTGAGCGCAAAAAGATATCGAGACAAAGGCTTGGGAATCGACCCCCAACGCGAATGAACCAGAACATCATGCAAAATAAAATAAACCACGCCATATACCGATATGCCGACCCCTACATAACCCCAGAAAAAGGCTATGTAATCCAAAAATCCGCCAAAAAGCAGGCCTACACCCAAAGAAGCGAACAGCACGGTGAACCAATCATTCATCTCCCAACCTCCTTTTGATTTGTGGTGTGATTGATGAATCCACCACAATGGACCATGCATAAGATACCTGTGAATAAGCGCGGCAAGCAACTCAATTCCTAAAAAACCAATGAAAAACCCGGAAATATTGGTCAGCATACGGTCTCAAACTGTTCAATCAGATCCGTGAAGTCGCGCATCAATGTTATTCGTGTTGACCTAATTTCATCAGCTGAATCTAAGGCAAATTTTCCTGATGCCATAATCTGTGCCTTCGGGAAATCCGAAGATAGTTGATTCAAATACTCAGAGGCGGTTAAGTCGACCTGGGCTGAAGTCAAAATACACAATATAGACTGTGGTTTGTAGGTCGAATACACGGTCTTGAGATCAGCATACGGCACATTGGCTCCTAAGTAAATGGTTTCGTGCCCCCTGGAGCGAATAACATAATGCGCGAAGAGCAACCCTAATTCGTGGAATTCACCTTCCGGAAGAAAAAGCAAATACTTTTTTGCAGCCTCCTGCTGAACAAAATCCATCTGATCGATCGATACAATCAACTTTTGGCGAATCAGGTGGGTGATGAAATGTTCGTGTGCTGGAGTGATGGTTCCTGTTTGCCACATAAAGCCAATGGCACGAAAAAAAGGGAATACGATATCCAGCATGACCCGTTCTAAGCCAGATTCCTTAATGAAAACGGATAAGAGCTGGGTAAATCCCAACTCATTCAGCTGTAGCATATGCATGGTCAGTGACTGAATCCGACTTTCAACGCCTGTACATGTCAGACTTAAATCGACCACCCTTCTCGAGAGCTCCTCCTCACTCATGCGCGCCAACACAGATACTTTATACCCTTGTTGCGTCAAAAATGACAGGTTTAATAATTTTTTGAGGTCGGAATCATTATAGTAGCGAATGTTTCCGGGGGTTCGGCGGGGTTCAAACATATGGAATCTTTGCTCCCACATGCGAATGGTATGTGCTTTCACACCACTCAAAACCTCCATATCTTTGATTGAAAACTGATTCACGCCTACAAAACACACGGGTTTATAGATTGTTTTCTTTTGAAATTTTATTTTCATGTTGAACAAGGCAGCGGTCAGGAACCGGAATGGAATTGTTCGTGCATATTCACTCCAAAATTACCTCAACGGCATGATTACCTCTTTGACCTTGCACGCTTGCGAGAAAACCACTATAATTGCCGGTCAATTGAATGACATATGAAACGTAATTCCATCATCCAAATAGTCCTGTTTTTGGTCGTTGTGGTGCTCTCATACCTGTTGGTAGAGTCGATCGCTGAGCCCATTAGATTCGAGAAAGAACGCGACAGGCGTTATGCTCAAGTCATAAATCGTTTGAAGCTCATTCGCGATGCACAGGTGGCATATAGAGAGGTGAAAGGTCAATTTGCAGACAATTGGGATTCATTAATGATCGTCGCCCGCGACGGCAAGTTTAAAGTAACAAAAGTGATTGGAAACCCCGATGATTCGCTGGATGTGCTTAAAGGGATAAAATATGAAACAATGTATGTGAGTATTAAAGATTCAATCTTCCGGAATAAATCGATTGATTCACTCCCATTCATTCCCTTTACCGATGGCAAAATGTTTCAATTAAGAGCAGGTAAAATCAAAAAAGGAGCCGTAGAGATTAGCGTTTTTGAAGTTGAAGATACAGTGCCGTTCGACACGCGTAAGGTGTTGAGGGTGGGTTCGATGACCGATGCCAGCCTTTCTGGAAATTGGGAATGAACCCAATACTCGGCTTTGGTCGGCCGACCCTGTAGATAATCTGATTTCTACCGGTCAAATCACCCGCTGGATTTTGACCTTGGGCACGGGAGAATGGTCACTTTTGGGTTGCAATGATGTAAGCAACACAATCAAGCTCTGTTTGCAAGGGTGTTTTCCTACACATTGGGATCAGCGCAGTATGGCTGAGCAGTTTAAGTGGTTATCCAACACCATCGGCGACCATGTTCCATCATTGATTTTTCGGAAGCCTTTAGCCCAGGATGCTTCCCCTATTTTAATGATTGCGGCGGAAGCTTGTTGTGCCATACCCTTGTCGGTATGCCGCGACCAACTACCCAAGGATTCACTAAACCTGCTGTTTGGTGTTTCAGAGCAGTCATCTGAGCCCCTCTTATTTCACATTCACGAATCGGAAGTGGTCGTTGCGACACGATTTAATGCTGCGCTCATCAGTGCAGTTGGTACCCTTTTCCAAGCCCATACGATCATTGCATTGGAGGCGGCCCTTTTGTCTCGGTTTTTGAATGCCCCAGAATCCGATGCCATTAAGCCATCCCATCAGCCCGAATTAATGATAGCAAGGCTCGATCACCGCATTTTAGTAGCGCAAAGAAACCATGGCAATTTGTCAGGATTCAATACATTTACCGCAGAAAACCCTGAGGATGTCCTCTATTATGCGTTACTTTTCGACCAAGGTCAATCAAAATCGGCCTACCTAGCGGGTTTCGACCAAGCTGAAGTGCATCTGCTCCGTGACAAAATAGCGGATTCATTTGGAGATTGTATCGTTTCAGATTGGATTTTTGATGATCCATCACTGGTTGACTCAGAGCCCTGGCGCCTGATGACCAACCGTTCGTTGCCTGCATTGGCCCGTTACATCATCCGCAACCCATTCTGATGCGCATTACAGGGGGCAGTTTGCGTGGTCGAACATTAAATGTTCCTCATCTGCCTCATGTTCGCCCCACTACTGACCGAGCGCGAGCGTCGCTCTTCAATTGGTTATCCAACCAAGTGGATTTTTCGAATTGCACGCTGATCGAGTTGTTTGCTGGAACAGGCGCGGTTAGTTTTGAAATGCTCTCCAGAGGCGTTATTCAAGCGACCTGTGTCGATATACAAAGGGCTTGCTGTGATGCCATTAGGTCAATCGCTCAAGAATGGAAACTTCCTGTGGACGTGGTTTGTGCCGATGCCCTGGCCTTTATTCAACGGGCAACACCCGTAGAATTGGTTTTTGCTGATCCACCCTATCGACTTCCTCAGATGCACGCCTTACCTCAAAAAATCATGGAATCGAAGCTGCTGTCCAATGGAGGGCTTTTGATCCTGGAACATGACCGGGCGCACGATTTTGGCACTCAAACAGGTTTTCAAGAATCGCGCCGCTATGGGGAGGCTGTTTTTAGTATATTTGAGGTTCCCTCTTCATAATCACAACTTTGTGAACGGCACCGCCCTATTCCCTGGGACTTTTGATCCCATTACACTCGGCCACTACCTCCTTGTTGAGCGGGGTTTAAAGCAGTTCGCACAAATCAAAATCGGAATCGGTGAGAACCAAGGAAAATCTAGCCTGTTTACAAGGGATGAACGAATCCAGATGCTTAAACAGGCTTTTGGACCCATGGATCGGGTGGAAATTTTATCCTACACCGGATTAACCGCTGTTTTTTGTCGAAAAGAAGGAATCAACTGGATTTTGAGGGGACTTCGCAGCGCACAAGACTTCGAATATGAACGCAACATTGCCCAATTGAACTTGGAATTGTATGGTGTCGATACGCTGTTTTTAGCGGGTGATCCGAAAGCCAATCACATATCATCGACACTTGTGCGGGACATTATTCGACACGGCGGAGACCCATCCACTCTTTTGCCCGAGGGTTTGCTTCTACCCGCTCAAAAGTAAAGAATGACCAATATTCAATCACCGAATATCCAACGCAAGCGTCGGCTGCATCCACTGCTTGGCCTCCATCAATAAGGGCACAAGGGATGGATAAGTTTGGGGCAAGATGAGCTGATCCCAAGTTGATGGCTCCATCCAAGCCACTTCTTCGATTCCCTCTTCCCATTGCGGTTTGAGTTCACCACAATAGCGGGTCGACATCCCAAACCAGTACGTTTGTTTGACCACATATTGTCCTTCATAGAAGTAGATATGAAATGTATCTGAAAAACGACGCTCCAGTGTCAACTCCCCCACCCCACACTCCTCTTCGACCTCCCGCAATGCCGTTTGCTCGGGCGTTTCACTAGGCTCCATTTTCCCTTTGGGCAAATCCCAGCGACCAAACCGGTGAATGAAAAGGGCCCTGCCGGCCATAGTAACTACCCCGCCGGCTGCTTGAATCTTCTTCATCGAATCAATAAATTCGAGGAAGGCCGTCTTGGGATCTTCTACTTGTAGTGTTATTTCTTTAATACCAGGATCTTGCTCCAGCTTCTTTAACCAACGATGGAGGTCTTTTGCTTTCAAGCCTTGCAAAACTATATGGCCTGTCTGAGGCGTCCAACGCTCATTCGATGAAAAGTTGATCACGCGATCCGAGAAAAAAATGAGGTATTTTTGCATGTATGAATCCACAAGAAACAGCCGAACAAGTTGCGAAACTTCTGCTAAAAATAAAAGCCGTTAGTTTATCCCCAAAATCTCCATTTAAATGGGCAAGTGGTTGGCTCTCGCCAATCTACTGTGATAACCGACTTACCTTGGGTGATCCCTATGCAAGAACCTTTATTGCCGACGCGCTTGCTCATCACATCCAACAATATGTTCCAGAGGCACGGGCCATTGCAGGGGTAGCCACAGCTGGAATCCCACAGGCGGCCTTGGTGGCTGATCGACTTCAGCTGCCTATGCTTTATGTGCGCCCTGAGCCCAAGCAACACGGTCGCGGCCAGCAAATAGAAGGACAGACATTTCCTCATTCGGGTATTGTGCTGATCGAGGATTTAATTTCGACAGGGGGCAGTTCATTGAAGGCGGCTAGAGCCGTTCAGGATGCCGATATGAAGGTACTGTGTATTGTTTCGGTCTTCAGTTATGGATTCGATCAGGCTCAAACGCTATTTAAAGAAGCCGAGATTCCTTTCTTTAGTTTATGCGACTACCCCACCCTTTTGAGCATGGCCCGATTATCGGGGGCACTTACAGCAACGGAGTTAACATTGTTAAGCCAATGGAGGGAAAACCCAGCGGCTTGGTCGGGGGTATAATCAATAGAATTGCATCAAATAGATCATTTGCAACTAACCGATCCGAAGAAACCATTATGCATGGCTCCTCATACCAAATAATGAATGTAAAATCAGTATTATTTACTGTTATTTTACATTTTATTGTAATGTTTTCTTTCGCAAAGCAGCCTGTTGATCACCCTAATGTGCTGCCGCACCCCATGCCGCATCCTTTTCACCTTGGCTTGGTTGAATTGCATATCGATCGAACGCACCTGGAAATAGCCATCCGGGTATTTTCGGATGATCTTGAGTGGACATTGGGCAAGCAATTCAAAAAAACCGTTGACCTGACCCTGGGCGATAGTTCCACGAATTTCTGGATGCTTTCATCCACACTCCGAAAGGAGATACAGATCAGTGCAGATTCTCGTTCAATTGAATTGAATTACGTGGGATGCGAGCGCGAAGACGATTCTATTTGGCTCTACATGGAGCATGAATTGGGTACAACAGACACGTTCGAATGGACGTTCGTGAATACCCTACTGACTCAGGATTTTCCAGAGCAACGATATGTGGTAAGTGTTAACCATAAAGGGCGTAAAAAAACCCAGCTGTTGATGGCACCAGATTTCCGCATACAATGGTCTGGGGCCGATTTTTAGGTAGATTTTATTTTCCTTTTCCCTCCACCAAGATGATCAGGGTGTATATGAGTATCTTAAAGTCGACCAAAAGCGACCGATTCTCGATATAGAGCAAATCATATTTCAATCGCTCCAACATTTGGGCTAAATTTTCTGCATACCCATATTTGACTTGCCCCCAACTGGTTATTCCAGGTTTCACCTTGAGCAAATGCTTGTATTGAGGGGCCACTTCCATCAGTTGTTCGATGTAGAAGCGACGTTCGGGACGTGGCCCAACCAATGACATGTCCCCAAGCAAGACATTGTAGAATTGTGGTAGTTCGTCCAGTCGCCATTTGCGTAAGCTGCGCCCAAAAGTAGTGATGCGTGGATCATGCGCACTCGAAAGGGCCGGACCGTTGACCTCAGCATCGACCACCATCGACCGGAATTTATAAATAACAAAGGGCTTGCCCGCCAGCCCAATTCTCTCCTGACGAAACAAAACAGGGCCTTTTGAACCCATTCTCACCCGAATGGCACAATACAACATAAGGGGGGCCAATAGCATTAAGGCCGATGTCGATACGAGAAGGTCCACCATTCGTTTGATGCTCACTTGCCATGGGGGCATCAAATCAGGATAAATTTCAATCAACAACAGTCCAAAAATGTGCTGCATTTTGACGTGCCCGAGCATGATGTCGTACATCTCGGGTACGATCTTGATGATCACACCCTCATCGCGAATGAGGTTTACCACCTCATTGTAGCGGTGGTGCTCCTTTTCATCGAGTGCCAACACTATTTCTTCCACCCCATTTCTACGAATCAAATCAGGAAGATCCGCTAAATAACCCAACGAAGGTAAAACGCCATGGAGGCTGCCGTGCGGTGAACCATTGGTAAGCCGAATGCATCCGATGAACTGATTTCCTGTTGGTTTTCGCTGGCGCTTCATCTCATCGAGTAGATTGAGTGCACGTAGATTATCGCCGACCAGCAAGGTCTTGAACGTAATCTTACCCGCATACAATCTACCCGAAATTATGGATAATTGTGTGTAACGTGAACAAAAAGTAAGGGTAAAATGAAGGCAGAATAATACCAATAAACTGTTGTAATAATTCTTATAACTAATGATTTGGTCATCCAGAATCAATGCAAAAAACAGGGCCACGACCCCAATGAGGGTGACTAAAAATGTACCGGCCAGTTCGTTGAGCCTCGACTTTCTATAAATATCGTTGTAGGTTCCGGAGGCCGCATATAACAATAACCAGCACATTGGAACAACCAAAAGACCCTTGATGAGATTTGAGTCGAGATCGGTCCAATCGCTTGTGTATAATGGAAGTCGTTCAACGTAGAGTTTGCGGTATCGGAAAAATAAAAACCATGCGAGTAAGGCTGATAGCCAGTCTCCCGCAGCGTATAGTAAGGCATCAATTCGCTTCCGGTTCACCACAATAACTTCAAATTATCGAGCCAGATCGTTCCCGTTTGGCCCAAGGAGGCCTCGTGGCGCGCTGTGATCAAAACGCGATAGGTATAGCCCGGTGTTCGTTGGAGAAATGGTGAAAAATTGACGTACTGCTTCTTCCATTCATTGGGAGAAGGCGCAAATACCACGATGGGAAGGTCAGTGATGGAACCGGCCGGGCCAATGATCTGTAGACCAATTTCGAATGCCTGGGTGTTCCGGTAGTTGAGTTCTAGAAATACTGGAAACAAGCCAACGCCAGGCGGCGAAAAAGTCTGTATGCCTTCTGCTTGAAAATAAGGCGCGCGCTGGTCCACCGCAATATACATCGATCTTGCGCCCTCAAAAACCTCGGCTGGGTTATCTGCCCTACCGATGTTGGTGTCGCTCGAGGGCGACGTCCGAAGGCTGAAGCCTTGACCTTCGAAATCCTCCATCCACGTAAATTGGGCGGATGTCCGGTATGTAACTCCTGGCAAAATGGTATCAGTCTGGCCTGCGTTCAGCTCCGCCGAGGCATTTGCCTGGGTGTAAAATGGATAAATTGAACGGGTGGCAGAGATGCCGTTGAGAATGACCCCTGCGCTCAATTGAAAATCAATTGGTCCTTCTCTTAAGATCGGGAAATGTGCAGGCAGCGGATAAACCCCCTGTAGGTCTCCGTCGATAAATACCCAGACATCTTTAATGTTTGAACTTCCGCTTCCATGTTCGGCATAGGTTGTGGTTAGGTTGAAGCCGGGTATGTAGATGTATGATGGAATTCCCCGATCCGCTGTATACAAACTACAGCCCATGAGCACCCACATCAACGCAAAAGCAAAAAATATCTTCATTCTTTAGGGGGTTCGGCCGCATTCATTTGCGCTAATATTTCGAAAGCTACTTCTAAAGCTTTAAATCCGGCTTCGACGCCCACTATAGGCTCACTTCCCGCTTCGATGGATTCAGCGAATAACCGCAGTTCTTCCATGATGGCATTGGTTTCTGGAGGATTTTGTCGCGCATGGGTAATCCAACGAGTACCCAATTGCGGACCCAAATCGACTGGTGTAGCCGATTCGGTCGTGATGGGTTCATCTTCACTCATGCGCAAAATCTCAGATTCGCGGTTCAGAAAATCGACCGATAAATAGGCATCAGATTGAAAAAAACGCATTTTTCGCATGTTCTTCAAACTGAGTCGACTGGCTGTGAGGTTGGCTACGCATCCGTTGTGAAATTCAATCCGGGCATTGGCGATGTCTGGCGTAGGCGAAACCACACAAACACCGCTCGCGCTTATTTTTCGTATGCCTCCACCTACTACGCTCAACAAAACGTCGATATCATGAATCATAAGGTCCAGAACAATCGAAACATCTGTTCCCCGTGGATTAAACAAGCTGAGCCGATGCGCTTCTATGAATCTGGGCTGATGTAAATGGGGTAACACTGCCTGGAATGCGGGGTTGAATCGTTCCACATGGCCCACTTGCACCTTTATTCCGGCCTCCTGAGCCAGGCGAACCAATGTACGTCCTTCTTCCAGGGTCTGTGTGAGTGGCTTTTCGATAAAAACATGCCGCATCCGCCGGATTGCGGCCTCTGCACAAGCAAAATGGGTCATTGTTGGGGTAACAATGTCCACAACAGATACTTCATCGAGTAATGCCTCCATTGAACCAAAGACGGGAAGTCCAAACAACTCGGAAACACGCTTTGCCTGTTCGACATCAGGGTCATAAAAACCCTTTAAATCGAAATGCTCGGGAAGGGCGCGCAGGCAGCGCATGTGGATTTTGCCGAGATGACCTGCACCCAATACGCCGATGGATAGAGCCATATTGAAATTAAGAAACGCGAAAATAGGGCTAAATGCTGGTAATTTATACGACTGCCGCGGATTATCGAAGCCGCAATGGGTTATTTTTGCCTCTTGATTCTTCGCAGCATGTCGACCGTCCTTTCAGATAGTTTTCGCCACCAAGGACTTCGTCAACAATTGGTTGAGGAAGTCAGAAAGAAAGGAATCAGAGACGCGCGTGTTTTAGCCGCCTTGGGTCGTGTGCCCCGTCATTTCTTTCTCGACAATGTTTTCACTGAATTGGCCTATACAGACCAGGCCATGCCCATAGGTGCAGGCCAAACCATTTCTCAGCCCTACACCGTTGCTTTTCAAACGGAAATATTGTGTGTGGAGGAACGCATGAAAGTATTGGAAATCGGCACGGGTTCTGGCTATCAAGCCTGCGTATTGGAAGAAATGGGGGCACGGGTTTTTAGTGTTGAGCGTCAACGCTTATTGTATCAGACAACGCGCGAACGACTTCTGCACATGGGACGAAAAATCAAGGTCTTTTTTGGGGACGGAACCCTGGGTTTACCGGCATTTGCTCCTTTTGACCGAATTATCGTGACCGCTGGGGCGCCATTAGTCCCACAAACATTGGTCAATCAACTCAAAATCGGGGGATTGATGGTGATTCCCGTTGGCGATGAGGCCAGTCAAAAAATGATGCGCATTACACGCATTTCAGCATCTGAGGTTGCGCACGAGACTTTTGAGAATTTTCGTTTCGTTCCCCTACTCGGCCAGGAGGGCTGGCGCGAAAAATGCTGATTCTTGAAATCAGCGAAAGGTACTCTTTATGTTTTCTGTTTCTTTTTGCGTGCTGCAGGAAACAAGATGTTGTTTAGAATCAAACGATAGCCGGCTGAATTGGGATGAAGACTCAAATCGGTTGGAGGTTCACCCACGAGGTGTTGATAATCTTCAGGATCGTGGCCGCCAAAGAATGTCCAGGTACCCTTGCCAAACGATCCGTGAATGTACCGAGCCTCGCCTAAGCTACTTGTTTCACCCATAACCAATACATCGCTTTTAATGAGCTCTTTACGAAAAGCTGTGGTTTGTCCCATAAATCCCTTGATGACGCGTTCATGACTTTGGGTAAGCATGGTGGGAATAACATCCCATTTGGCAGAAAATTCGAACAATGCGAAGAAATCATTTTGCTCCTGAAGAAAACCGCGCGTACCGGTCACATCAATATCTGAAAATTCATACTCCAGTGGATTTTTCTTGAGTTGAAAATCTTTGAAAGCGAAGGTTCGTGCAAAATCCAATTTCTGTTGCGCTGACGGGTCAATGGCATCACCATCATACATATGCTCACAAATATCGACACCCTCTGCTGCCAATGCAATGTCGTACGAATCAGTGGCTGAACACATGGCAAAGAGAAAGCCGCCCCCGGTCACGAAGTCGCGAATTCGGGCCGCAACCGCTCCTTTAAGCTGTGAAACTTTATCGAATCCGTGTTTGCGTGCCGTTGCCTCAGCCAGGCGAACTTCGTTTTGATACCACTCGGCATTTCGAAAAGATGCATAGAACCGACCATACTGACCTGTAAAATCCTCATGGTGAAGGTGCAGCCAATCATAAAGCGGCAGTTTTCCTTGCAAAACTTCATCATCATAAACCTTTTCGTATGGTATTTCGGCGTAAACGAGGGCCATCGTTACGGCATCGTCCCAAGGCAATTTATTCGGCGGTGTGTATACCGCGATTTTGGGGGCAACTTCTAATTTTACCACCTCCATATTGGTTTCTGGATCTGCAATTTCAGACAGGATCCGTCCGAATGTCGCCTCAGGGATTACTTCGTAGCTCACCCCCCTAACCCGGCATTCGGTTTCAAGCATCGGGGTTTGGAGCAAGCAAAAACTACCACCCCGGTAGTTGAGTAACCAGTTGATTTCTTGTCCATTCTTCAGGGATAAAAAGGCGATGCCATAGGCCTTGAGGTGATCGCGTTGCTGGCCATCCATGGGGATGAGTATGCGTGCCGCCAAAACCTTGTTGGGTAACGAAACAAGCATCATCAGGGCAGTTAAGCGAAACAGAAAGCGGTGGCGTGACCGATCACTGATTATCGCTGCCAATGCCAGGGCTAGAATATTCATGTATCTCATTATTGGAATCGGAATATATAAACACTACATCAATGCCTTTTAGTTCACCGCATTTCTGTCGGGCCCTTTCGAAACCCATCACCATGAAAGCGGTTGCCCAAGCGTCGGCGGTCATGCAATCTTCGGCCAAAACAGTGGCACTAAGCAGGTCATTCTCAATGGGGTAACCCGTTTGAGGGCTTAATGTGTGTACAATTTTTCGACCACCGATCTCTTTAAAATTCCGGTAATTTCCTGAGGTAGCCATACTCCGGTTGCTGATGGGGAGGGCGCGCTGAACGATCCTCCCTGCACCTGACTGCGGCTTTTCGATACCCACCATCCATGACTTGGCCTTGCTTTTTCGGCCATGCGCCCTCACCTCACCGCCGATTTCAACGATAAAATTCTGAATTTGCCTCGATAACAAATAGGTGGCCACCTGGTCTACTCCATAGCCTTTTGCAATGGCGCTCATATCGAGTCGTGCCTTGGGATGAAGTTTTATCAGGCTATCACCAAGTAATTGGAAGTTTTTTAATCCAACGAAGGCTCGAATCGAATCGACGGTAGATGAATCGGGAAGTTCTGTTTTTTGGCTGTAACCAAAACCCCAGGCCTCAGTTAGAGGACCGACCGAAGGGTCGAATGCACCCCCACTTTGCTCATTGATCTCTAATGATTTGAGAAAATTAACCCGCAGATGGGCATCTATTGGACTTCCATTCTGACTTTGATTAAGCACTGAGATCCGAGAGCTGGAAATGTAGGTTGAAAGTGATTCATTGACCCGCCTCAGCAGGCTATCGATGCCTACCTGAAGCAGCGCCACCGAATCGCCTGAATAACGAACTGAGTATGTTGTGCCCATTGTTTTGCCTGAAAAATCGTGCAGTGGGTCATCAGAATCCGGACTTGTTGAACATGCCGTGAGCAAAATAAACCCACTGATGATATGAAATACCGATTTCTTATGAAGCGGGTGGTGAACCGAAAAAAACCACCTGAATGCTGTGCAGGTTTGCATCAGTTGAGGCTGGGATGACGAGGTGCACGGCTGAGCCAAGAGTAAGGCTCGCCTAATTTATATAGAAATTGAGACCATGGAGCAATGGACCCCTCCCTGGGCATAAAATCAGGATGATATGGACCGGAAATCCAGTAATGATCTTCGTACTCTTGCTCAAGCTGCCGGGCCGACCAACCCGCATAACCCAGAAAAAAATACCATTTGTTTTGGTCTAACAACCCTTCAGCGGCCAATTTCATGGCTTGTGCCGGATGTGCGTTCCACCAAATACCGGGCAGCAATTCAATGCTGTCGGCCAAACCCGGAGATTGAACCTGAACAATGTGCAGGGTGTCCGTTTCAACAGGTCCACCGGTCCAAACGGGCGCATCCCACCCGGCAAAGCCAGGTAAAAGTGCACCCAATCTGTATCCACTGTACTCATTCAAAACAAAAGCCACGCTACCTGAAGGTCCATGCTCGGCCAACAAGAGTAACCTCCGATAGAATGGGGCATCGGAAAGAAAGGGACAGGCTGCGAACAGCGTACCCGCAACCAATGGCTGATCGAGGCCGAAGGATTGTTTTGGGTTTTGTTGGGATGACATAAATCAAGTGACGAAAATAACGATATATTTGGCGTAATAGTTTGTAATCGACATGAAAAACGACCAAGGGGTGCAACCACTCAATCAACTGCGGATAGAATATGAGCGCGATATTCTTCTTGAATCGAATGTACCTCAGAATCCATTCCCGCTCTTTGAACAGTGGATTGGGGAGGCCATGAACAGCGGTCAACCTGAACCAAACGCTATGCATCTCTCTACGGTTGATGCGGATGGAATGCCATCGGGAAGAATCGTATTGCTAAGGGGCTGCGACGAGCGCGGCCTCACCTTCTACACCAATTATAACAGCGACAAAGGCCGGCATTTAGAAGCAAACCCCCGGGCAGCGGCCACTTTTTTTTGGCCAGAAAATGAGCGGCAAATCAGGATTACAGGACATGTTTCTCGCGTAGACGAAACGGAAAGCGACGCTTATTTCCAATCACGTCCTATGGGAAGTCGATTGGGTGCTTGGGCAAGTGCGCAGAGCCAGCCCTTAACGAATCGCGAGGCATTAGAAAAAGCTATGGAGGCCGTTAGCGCTCAATTTGCCGATCCCATGCCCATACCCCGCCCGCCCCATTGGGGAGGTTATCGCCTTAAACCCACTGCGTTCGAGTTTTGGCAAGGTCGCCGTTCTCGCCTGCATGATCGGCTTAAATATTCCATCGACGAAGCAGGAGCATGGACCATCGTCCGACTTTCTCCTTAATACTACAACTTATCCAATTTTTAATATGGTTGACCTCAAGCAAGTTCCCGAAATACAATCAACAGACACCCAATACAAAATAGCCTTGGTCGACGATCATCAAATCCTACTCGATGGATTGCAGTGGATCATTGGCCAGTTTTCGTTTGTTGAACAGGTAGATTCATTTTGTACAGGTGAAGACTTGCTCTTCGCTTTGGATTCGGGATCGGATTTCGAGCTGATCATCACCGATATTCGAATGAATCCGATGGGGGGGCTCGAACTTCTTGAACGGATCAAGGAAAAAAATCCGCTTCAAAAAGTACTGATCATGACCATGTACGACAGCATGCACTTGCTGCGCGATGCCTATTTGAAAGGCGCAAACGGTTTTTTTATGAAAAAAGGCGACCAAAAGCATCTGGAAGAAGTTGTTTGGCGGCTCGTTCGGGGTGGGATGCATTGGCCGGAAGAACCTAATGCAGAACGTACCATAGATCTTCCCAATTTCACCCGCCGCGAGCGTGAGGTGCTCGGTTTGGTTGCCCAAGATTTAAGCTCAAAAGAAATCGCATCCAAATTGGGATTAAGTGTAGAAACGATATCGACGCACCGCCGAAATATTTTGGAAAAAGCCGGCCTTCACAGTAGTGCTGCTTTGGTATCATACGCTATAAAACACCATTTACTGCCCTAATTTCCGAACGACAACAGTCGCCCTATTGTGAACAGCAGCAGCATCCATCGCACGTTTCATTCCTTTTGGATCCTGTGGATTTGGGCCACATCTCTTCCGGTTTGCGCAGTCCCGATTCTAAATCTTCCGATTGATTTTGGCGAACCAAAGCATCTACAACACATCCCCTTTTATACAGAGCCCACGCTGAGTCTGGAACCTGAAGAGATGGCGAAGTTATTCTCTGCACCGAGCTTGGCCGAGAAGATGATGCGCGTAGAACAAGATCAGATCATCATCTCTCAATCGGCCTATTGGGCTCGGTTCGATATACACAATCCGACTGATTTTCAGCATAACATTACGATTTTCTTGAATAATCCTTTCCTCGATTCGGTGGCGTTTTTCAGAGATGATGGTCTGGGAATATATGAGGCAGGTATTGCCGGTTATATGGTGGATCTTCCGCGCTGGTCTTTTCCCGATCGCTTACCGTCATTACCGCTTTTGGTAAAACCAAAAGCCCGGATCATGCTGTTGATTCGGGTCAGAAACACCCTAAGTACGCGGATGAATTCGCCCATATTTGTGGCATCAACCAGTGCCTACGCTGAATTTCGCCTGAATGAAAGCACACTATGGTCCTTGAAACTGGGGGTGCTCCTGTGTTTAAGCTTGTTGGCATTTTTATTGGCAGTCACTGAAGGGCGGCCACTCTATTTATGGCTCTCAATGCTCGCCTTTACTTTAGGCTTGCTTGCACTGGTGAAATTTGGCCATGCGCGCGAATTTGGCTGGCTGTTGCGTGGTGGCACCGCCAATCATGTAGCCTGGGTTTTGGCAGCCATCTTGTATGCCCTTTATATTCGCTTTGGTATGGCTTTTTTGCGCACCGAGCGATCTGTACCGCTGCTGGATCGGTGGTTGCATGGGATTAGCTTGGGGGTGGCCCTGAGTATCCCACTCTATGCGATTTTTTGGCCATATCTAAAGGAATGGCGCCACAGCATTATCCCAGCGATGATGATTTTGCAATTACCGGGTCTCTTTCTCATGTTGTGGAGTTGCATTTTCGCATATCCGTTGGCGAAACACCGATCGATAGCCCTCTTAGCGGCTACCCTCAGTTTCATTGTTGGCGGGTTCATTGAGGCCCGGTCTTGGCTCAGTGTTCTTGATCTATTCGGATTTTCAGTATTCCCGGGGGCGCTCATCGCATTGGGGATCATCACTTGGGAGTCATTTTATGAACTCTATTTGCAAAGAAAACGTCGAGAGCAATTGTCGGATTTACTCATGCGAAAGCAAAATGACATAGACAGATCGTTTGTAATGGGACAAGAGTCAGAACGAAGGCGGCTTGGCCAAGAGCTTCACGATCATCTCGCAGCACTTCTCATGAATGCCCGCATGATGATGCCGATGAAAAAAGCGGATCAATCAGAATGGCAACCGAAGGATTGGGAAGGTTATCGACGGGGTCTAATCTCTCTTGACCAGGGGTTGAATGAAGTCCGTGCATTATCCTATCAAATGGATCCACACCCTATGGATGCCCCAAAACTTAAAGATGAACTTACCCGGTTGTTACGGTTCTTCAACATATCTCGCCCCACTTGTGCTTTTCATCTGGATTATGAAATTGAAAAGGTACAACTTTTTCCTTCGACCGCCCTGAATCTCTACAGAATTTGTCAGGAATGTCTTTCCAACATCGTTAAGCACTCGGCTGCAACCTCTGTATACGTTGAATTGACTGAAACAGATGGGTGCGTCCAATTGTGTGTTACCGACAATGGAGTAGGATTCGAAGTTACTCAATCGAGGGGTGGTCTTGGGCTAAAAAGTGTACGAAATCGGCTGAAAAGGATGAAAAACCATCAAGTGCGCATTGAAAGCGCACCGGGCCAGGGGACGAGCGTTTATGTCAGTTTTATCAATGAAATGATCGAAACAGATTCGAACATAAACGAAGCCGGTTCGTAATCATATGACCTGCTTTCTTGCTGCTTAGATCACAGCAATATAGCCCGAGAACTCAACGCACAAAAAGAAAAAATTGAGCTAATTGGTTGCTTTGAGCCCATTTGGTCGAAAGAAATCTGGTGATTCCGCTGGGATTCGAACCCAGGACCCATACATTAAAAGTGTATTGCTCTACCTGCTGAGCTACGGAATCATTGAACCGATTCTTCCAAGAACCGATTTTTTTATACGCGGGTGCTTATACGCGGGTGCAAAGATACGGATTTTTGGGATATCTAGTAGGTGAGATTAAATACTCATCGTATCAAATCGACTACCCCTTTCAGCGTTCTGCGAACACCGTTTTTTTGTACAGCACGTATGATATAGGGATAAGAACCAGCCGGCAGTGGCACGCCCTGCTGTGTTCCATCCCAATAGACTCGAGGTAAGGATTCGGTGTGCACCAAACGCCCCCAACGATCAAAAATTGAAATGCTTAAGGTTTCAAAACCATAGTTAAAACCAGTAAACACATCATTGACCCCATCTCCATCGGGTGTGAATGCTGTTGGCAGGCGTATTCCAACGGAATCGATCCATATATCGGATTGTGCTGTATCGAAACAGGATGGGTCATCGCCGTCGATCCGCAAGACAATGGTATATCGCCCTGGGCGCATGTATGTATACACGGGGGCTGGAAGGGTGCTCGTGCCTCCGTCACCGAATGTCCACAGATAGCGCCTCACTGCTGCCCCCGAACTGAGTTGGGTGAAAGAAACGGTCTGCGGGGCATAACCCGTATCCGGTCTAAATCCAAATGCGGCCTGGAGGGGCTCGAATGTAATTTGAATGGTATCCGTTAAACTCGAACAGGGTGGATCAAAGGCTCTAACCCAAATCGTCTGACTCTGCCCGGCGAAAAAACTAATTTGTCGACTGGTATCGCCTGTGCTCCAAAGAAAACGCGCCTGTGGCGGCGCTTGTGCCACAAATGTTAGTTGCGTTGGCGAACAAATGGTTCGGTTCGGTCCGGCATCTACCGAAAGAGAGATAAACGGGCTTAGGCGAAGGCTATCACGCAGCCGACAACCCGCTGTGTCGGTTAGCTCCAGATATACCCAACGGGCTTGCATTGAGGCGAATTTCTGGTTAAAAGCAGTAGTGGAGGTTATCTCTGGATCGGAAATCCACTGCACGCTCGAATAGCCCGCAGCGGGCACACTAATTCGTGCGGTATCTCCTAAACAATAGCGATATACCGCGCCCGAAAACACCCTTCTGGGGATGTTAACACGTACCCAAACACTGTCGGTCACTGGGCATCCGAGCGAATCGTAGGCCACCACCCGATACCACCGGCTGGCTGGAGGAGCAACCCGAATGCTGGATGACCGGTTTCCACCACCCGAATATAGGGAATCCCATTCGTAGACCCGAGCGCCTGAGGCAGTGAGGGTCGCTGAATCACCCAGACAAATAGCAGGAACTTGTTGCATCAGTAGCGTCGGAACTGGTTTCACGATGATGTTGCGTCCGATGGTGTCTGTACCCACACAACTGCTGATGCGTTGGGTAACCCTATACGTGCCTGGCGCCGGAAAGGAGAAGGTGGGATTGGGTTGTGTGGATTGTGCACCCGGAACCCCAAAGTCCCAAAGGAATGTACCACTCAATGTTCCTGTTGAAAAAAACTGGACTGGCATGCCCATACAGACAAAAGTGTCTGGGTATTGGGTAGCAAAACCCGCTACCGGCTGAACATACTGAAGATCAATTTTAAAGACAGCCGCATTGCAATTCAACGAATTATTGGTGGCTGACCAGGCACCCGTTGTGGTAGGAAAATCGTCGTTTCCTCCCCCGCATCCAGCACAAACGGCGTGGTAAATCACTCCATCGCGCGAAAATCGACAGGTTCCCCCATCGACATGCTCCCGCGAAAGTCCCCCCCCAAAAAATGAACCATACAGCAACGAATCGAGATTGGATTCAAGAACCATGACATACATATCGTGATGGTCGGTGTTGGCCTGTAGCCTCTGAGCGGTGACGGGTAGGCCCACCATAGACGATACATGTATGTTCCTGGCCGTATTCACTGAACCGCCCCACCCGGTCAGATACACCTTACCACATACATCGACCATAAAGGCTGTTGGCGAAAAATTGGGGCCCGCGGAATTCGCTCCAATCATGGTGCCCCGAAGCAAACTATCCAAATCTGAGCTGAACACCTGAATGAAGTGCTTTCCACCCGGATTATTATAGATTGCGCTGGGTGTAATGGCCAGTGCAGATGTACTAATCCCCGTAACGTATACCCTACCTTCTGCATCTCGATCGAGCAAATAGGCTTGCTGGTAGGTTGCGTTGCCTATAAAGGTTCCAAATATTGGTGGGCCCCCAGTGGTGCGTATGGCCATTAGGAACCCGTCGCCTCCACCCTGGTATTGAGGAATGTAGCCGCCCATGGATAATGAAATTGGGAAATTATTGCTGAATGTGCTGCCCGTTAAGTAGACTGTGTCCACGCCCATAGCACGGATGCCATAGATGGCGTCCTGCTGGTCGCCCCCCAAGTAGGTGCCGTAGATGAGGCTGTCTAGGTTCGCAGATAATTTTACCAAAACCCCATCCTGCACGCCAGCCATGGCTTGCTGGTGGGCCGAAAGGCCGCTGGTCGGGAAGTTCGTAGAGGTCGTATTTCCTACAATCAAGACCCGACCTGCAGGGTCGAGGGTGATCTCGCCGCGGTTGTTGTCGCCGTAATTAAACCACAACGCGTTCAAGTTTTGCATTTGGGTACTTCCGAAGTTCTCTCCATCCATTCCATTTCCGCCTAGGTAGGTCGACGACAGCAGTTGTGTACCGGTTGGGTTGAGGCGCGACACCACATAGTCCATTCCTCCGTTGTGCGAGGGATCAAATCCAAATGCTGGGTAGTTGGTAGACAGGCTTTTTCCCAAGACATATAAACGATTTTGGGCATCCGAAACGAGACTGAGCAAGGTATCGCCCGATGCGCCACCTAAGTGGGTGCTGTAGATTAAGGTAGTGGCGTCGGGGGCATATTTACTGACTACCATATCCGTACCTCCATTGAAGCTGATGTCGTAGGCCCCAATACTGGTGGGGTAACCCACATCAAAAACGATTCCCCCTAAAAAAATTGAACCATCTGAGGCGTATGTCGCCGAAAAACCCCAATTATCGGCCGACGATCCCGTAAACGTACTTCCAACCAGCACTGGATCGAGCACCAGAACACTATTCGCCGGCCAATGACCTACTTCAAAACTCCAAGTTGATGCCCTGCGCTTCAATGTCATCGGAACATCTTGCTCTTGGCCCGTGTCAGAAATGGACCAAGCCCTTGGTGCTTCTTCGGTGATGGAGTGAATTTTGGATCGGTAATTGATTCTTTTTCTTTCCTTCAAAGACCATTCGACCCCTTCCACCCTACATTGAATTTGATCGATGCGCGCACCTTGTCGCAGTCTAAACTCATACTTAAAACCGCCTTTGGTCTGAATAATTAGGTCGATTCCTGGATAAAAATCGGTTAAGGTCATTCCACGCGCTGGAGTGAGTCCACCTGCCCACCGATTGGAATCGTTCCCTAAAAAATAACTGACCGTATGCGTACCTGGGTCCGTAAAGGTTGGATGGCCGCTAAAGCTGCTGCCTACAAAAATACTCTGCCAAGCATGGGCTTTCAGGCTAACCCCTGCTCCTGGATGGGCATGGGCTTCAGCCAGAGCATTTCGGTCTGTATGCACCCAAGTGAGGCGGTCGCGTTCTACAAAAATGCGCATCCCGGGCAAGTCGGTATGGGCCAATACTTGGGCTGGCCATTGTCCACCGTTGGGAATCATCCACCCTTCATCATTCTGGGCCGAGGCAAAGCTGTTCAGCAGAATGATGAACACAAAGCAGCAGTATAATCTACTCATCACCCCATTCTTCATAGTGGATTCTGGGATTTTTGGTGAATTTGTCTTTAATTTCCTGATGCAAAAGGCCATCGTATATCAATAACCAGTGCGATTCCTCTCGACTGATACACTGCCGCGCAAATTCGCCCAATAGTAATCCAGCGACCGAACTGCGATAAGCCTGGGTTCGCATCTGTGTGAGTAAATCCAACGGAAGAAGTGCCGCGTGCACATCCTTGGTTCTCTGTTCACCACTGCTGTTGAGCGCTATCGACAAGCGTTGGCGTTCTAATTTTTTATACAATTGATATTGTCTGTGCCACTCAGTTGGCCATGACGCGCGTTCTTGCGTGCTGTAATGATCCATCGCCTGAATGGATAAAGAGTCGGGGTAGAGGCATATTACCTTGATGGATTTAGGTATATCTCTGGGCAGAATATGTTCTGGCTTGATGGCTCGATCACTGCACATAAGAACTACCCCTGTTAATGTTCCTTTTTTTAAAAACTTCACCTTAGACAAGCAGTCCTCCCACTTTCCTGCCGGTTCTGCTATGGGCTTTGCACACACCTGTGCCAACATCTGCTTGCTTTTCCACACATCAGTGCCATAAACTGCAGCACCCATGAGCAGGCCCGTGATCACCAAAGTCAAACCTTGTTTCTTTTGCCAACTCATTGGTTTGTGCTATTAAAGTAAACGATCATGTTCACGATATTCAATTCGATTTGGGCTGCGGATGGATTGGGAAAGATAATCCCGCACGAAAAAGGTGGGTGGATAAGTCACTAAAAGCATATTGGTATCCAATTATTCCTTGCATGCGTTGCCCTGGGGATTTCATGTCGATGCGGGCAGCGACCGGACTATCCCCATTTCCAATCCATCCTTGATAGCCTGTTAACTCAGCGCCCAATTGCCAACTTTTATAGCCAAAATGGCTGCGAACCCCCCAGGAAAATGCATCATTTTGGGCATAGAGTGACTCCTGCCACACCAACAATCCTCCGCGTGCAAATACCGAAATTCTGTCGGGGAAACGACCCGGACGACTCCAAACACGTCCGCCTTGCAATTCGAACAAATAGCCCGGTGCGTTGGTGTGCCTGGCACTTTCAAAGTTCTTACCGGCTGTGGTTTTTGTGGCTACATGGAGCGATAAATCCCAACCTTTTCCGCGTCCTTCAGCGGCAAGTATTTTGGCCAGGAATGCAACCCATAGATCGGAGGCATTGAAGCCCGTTGAATCGCGCGATCCCCTCAGAATTCGGGTTTCGTTGGTGGTCTTGAACCACTCCACTGGCCTCCAAGTCAGGTCCATCACGACCTTTCCTGGTGCGAAGGGCACTCGGATCATGACAAATGGATTATGGGTGCGGTCGCCCCCACCCCGGTGAACTTCCCACAACAAATCGATCCGACCATATTTGGGGGGTGCGGGCTCCTGTGTCCAGCTCAGAGGAAGTGCATTGGGACCCATATAAGCGGGTGAGCGTTGAAGAACTGGGACGAAGACAGGCTGAGCTTGCACATGACAGGCCATCAGGAGGCCCCATAAGCCTATATATGATGTTATCGATTTTAAGGTCCTATTCTGCATGGGAGGAGAAAATTTTACAGGGATTGAGTATGCCCCTTGGATCGAATACGGTTTTGATGCCCCGCATGAGTTGCCGTTGTGTTTCACCAACCACATCGCGCATATAGGTTTGTTGAACCCATCCTACTCCATGCTCTCCAGATAAGGTGCCGCCGAGTGCTGCCACTTCCCGAAACACCGCACGGATACCTTCTTGAACCACCCCATTCCATTGTTCGTCGTTTAGATCACCTTTTAGAATGTTAACATGCACATTACCATCACCTGCATGGCCATAGCATACGCTTTTAAAGCCGAATTCATTTCCCAATTCTTTGACCTTGCCAATGAGCTGAGGCAATGCGGCCCGGGGAACTACCGTATCCTCTTCTTTGTATACGGAGGCCGCCCGAACGGCATGGGCTACTTGTCGCCTCAATTGCCACAATTGCTGTTGTTCGCCAGCGGTCTGGGCCAGGAGAATCTCTGTCACCGTTCGGTGCTGCAGGGCATCAAAAATATGGGCTGCCTCTTGCTGAAGAAGGTCGATGTTCGATCCATCCAACTCGATCAATAAATGGGCTTGAACCACATCGGGTATGTGTATATCTCGATTTAGGTAGGCTGAAACCAATTCCAATGCATCACGTTCCATGAATTCGAGTGCCGAAGGGGTGATTCCGAGGCGGAAAACCTCTGTTACAGCGGCACAGGCCGATTCCAAACTTGGAAACGGCAGAAGCATGAGCAGGGTATGGGTGGGTTGAGGGATGAGCCGAAGTACAGCGCGCGTGACTACGCCGAGGGAGCCCTCACTACCTACCATCAACTGGGTTAGGTTGTAGCCTGTAGCATATTTGAGAACGGAAGCGCCTGTCCAAATGAGTTCTCCTGAAGCTAAAGCCACTTGCAGGTTCAAAACATAATCGCGCGTTGTGCCGTATTTTACAGCGTGAGGGCCACCGGCGCCATGGGCGATATTGCCTCCAATGGTACATGAGCCTCGACTGGAGGGATCGGGAGGATAGTAGAGGCCGTGATTCGCTACGGCTTTTTGGATTTCTTCGGTGATGCAGCCGGGTTCGACGGTTACCTGCATATTGTCTGTATCGATGTTTAATATTCGATTCATCCGACTCAAATCAAGGACGACTCCGCCCGTAACGGGGAGGGCACCACCGCTGAGACCCGTGCCGGCTCCCCTGGGAGTTACTGAGATTCGATGATGGTGGCACAACTTCAACAGTTGGGCAACCTGTTCGGGATGCTGGGGGCGCACCACTACGTCGGGCACAAACAATAGATCCTCGGTTTCGTCGCGACCGAATGGCGATAAATCACCCTCCACGAAAAAAGATGAACCCAATTCGTGCTTCAGTAGATTGATAAATTCTTGATCCACTGGGTTTAGGTGCTTCGGTAGATCAACCCTTTGACCCATCCCCGGTTTTGGCTTAGAATGGAAATTCTCGTGAATCGGTGTTGCGCTGGCATCCACCTCCTTTGGGGTTTGAGTTGGCATAAACATACAAATATACTTAAATCGCTTTCTCAAATGATTTGAATGATCAGTGGTTGGTCAATGGAAAAATCTCGCGTAATTTTGCATCCAATTTTTAGACTATGGCTGAAGTACTTCGTATGCCGAAAATGAGCGACACCATGACCGAAGGGGTCATTGCTGTTTGGCACAAAAAAGTGGGCGATCCTGTTCGATCTGGTGATATTTTGGCTGATGTGGAAACCGATAAGGCGACCATGGAATTGGAAAATTTCGTGAATGGGGTTCTGCTGCATGTAGGCGTTCCTCAAGGCAGTAGTGTTCCTGTAGACGCCATCATCGCCATTGTGGGTAAAGAGGGCGAAGACATTAGTGGACTACTTACGTCTTCGGGACCAACGTCGAACACCGACGAGAAAAATATACGGCCTGAGGCATCCAGCGTGGTGGTCGAAACGCCCGTGTCTGCGACGAATGCCGCCATACCAAGTCTCGACAATGCCCATTTGGCTCAAGCGACAGACGAACAGAGCATGGGGCGCACAAAAGCAAGTCCACTCGCACGAAAAATGGCTGAAGAGCGGGGAATCGACCTAACGGGCATTCGAGGCAGCGGCGATGGTGGCCGAATTGTACGCCGCGATTTAGAGTCGATCTCAGCAGTAAAAAGTGCCGTTTCTTCTTTGGCGTCCCCATCCACTACCTATGAAGGCCAGGAGTCGTTCGAAATGGTGTCGATCAGTCCCATGCGCAAAACCATCGCACGTCGGTTGGCTGAAAGCAAATTCACAGCCCCTCATTTCTACCTCAATATGGAGGTCGATATGGGACGCGCTGTTGAATCAAGGTCTCGCTTGAACGAATTTTCGGGCGTTAAGATATCCTTCAATGATCTGGTAGTGAAGGCTGTGGCCATGTCACTACCCCACCACCCGGCCGTGAATGCTTCTTGGCAGGGCGACAGCATTCGCTACAACAAACACGTGCATTTGGGGGTGGCCATGGCTGTAGAGGATGGCTTATTGGTTCCTGTGGTGCGCTTCGCTAACCAAAAGTCGTTGAGCCAGATCGCTCAGGAAACCGCATCACTCGCTGATCGGGCACGACAGAAAAAGCTACAGCCTTCCGATTGGGAGGGAAACACCTTCACGATTTCTAATCTGGGCATGTTTGGCATTGAATCATTTACCGCGATCATCAATCCGCCAGATGCCTGCATTTTAGCGGTTGGCGCGATCCGTGAGGAAGCTGTTGTTCGGAATGGTGAAATCGTTGTGAGCCACCGGATGAAGCTTACGCTGAGTTGTGACCATAGGGTGGTAGATGGCGCCACGGGCGCTGCCTTTCTGCAACGGCTGAAGAATTTACTCGAAGAGCCGCTCAGGATGCTCTTGTAGACTACTTCAATCGGTTGCTTTTTTTTCATTAATCATCAGATCCATTCATTGAACGATTCATTTATCTTACATTTGCAACTTTGTTGCAGGTGAAAGGTATATTCAGTGCCCGTGATTGGGTTGACAAATTGTGTGCTTACCGTTTTGGGATTTGCCCGTTTTGGGTTTGCCCATCAAGGATTTATCCAATATGGGTTTACACATTATGGGTTTACACATTAGCGTACGTTTTCATCCCGAATGGGGTTTATGGGCAATCGCCGCATGACACCCTCGTTGGTAAGGTATTGGATCCCAAGGGACACCCTCTGTCGACTGTCGAGATTTATTTGGACAGCAATGATGTGGGGACATTGACCGATGAAAATGGCGTATTTCGGATTTCGCCCTTCCCTCAGCTTCCCATCAACCTATATGGTCGCCACCTGGGATATGAACTAAATCGACTTTCGATCACACAGCCGCTTAAGCCTTCAGACACGGTCTTGATGATCCTGATACCTTCATCCCTAACATTGGGTGAGGTTTTGGTTGAAGCGGATGCAGGACAATGTTCGTGGCAATTAGGTCAAACCACTGAACGGATGAGTTTCGAAAATTTACGCCGACAGGGTGGAATTACGATGATGCAGGCCCTTGAAAGACTTCCCGGAATCACACAATTGCAGACCGGGATTGGACTCGCCAAACCCGTCATTCGGGGCATGTCCTTTAATCGGGTGGCCGTCACCGATGGAAACATTCGGCAAGAAGGACAACAATGGGGCATCGATCACGGGCTTGAAGTGGATCCTTTCCAGATTGAAGAAGTGCGCATTGTGAAGGGGCCTTCGAGCTTGCTTTATGGATCCGACGCTGTGGCGGGGGTTATTCAACTCGTTTCTAAGCCGATTGTTCCCTTAGACAAACTGGAAGGCAGTATGAGTATGATCGGTCGGAGTGTGAATGATCATTTCGGCGGACATCTGGCCCTTCAGGGTGTCTTAAGTCGCAACTGGAACTGGTCGATACGCGCTACGGCCCACAACTATTCCGATTATCGCCTTCCGGCCGACAGCTTCAGCTACAATCGGTTTCGCATTCCCCTCCCAGGCAGCCGTCTCGATAATACAGCAGGACGTGAGGTGCATATGGCCTTGGGGCTTCAAAAAAGCTTCGGAAGTGGCAGAACCCAATTTACTTATAAGCGGTTCGGACAGAAAATAGGTTTCTTTCCGGGCGCTTTGGGCCGTCCACTCGAGTACAAACTCGATCCGAACCCTAAACGCGGGGATGTACTAAGCCCGCAGCAACTTATCGTGCACCATCGATTGGGTTCGCATACCGAAATACAAAGTGCTCTAGGCGATTGGGAAGTGGATCTTGGGGGCCAGTACAACGACCGCCGGGAATTGTCGAATCCGCATGCACACGGACGGGGATACCTCGACAGCAACCAGCAGCTGAACCACGGAATGTGGCTCGGAACGGCCTCCTGGAACATCCGATTTCAACCCCATCGACACGGAAAAAACCGTTTGATGATGGGCAGCAGTGGTCAACTGCAACAGAACAGAATTGGGGGCTACGAATTCCTGATCCCTGCCTATTCGGCCTCTCAATATGGGCTTTTCTTGATCCGAAACGTGCGTATTGGGCGGGGTTGGGAGGCGAGCACCGGAATGAGAACAGACATGTCGAGACAAAGCAGCCAGGCATACATCGATCGTTATCGTACGGACAGTGGGTTTGTGGATCGACTGCGCGCACCGGAATTACGGAGGCAGTACATGAGCACCACAGCTTCGGTAGGAATTAATTGGTCTGATGTGCAAGGGAACGCCTTGAACATGCATTTCGGGAACAGCTTTCGCTTGCCCGGACTGCCTGAATTGGCCAGCAATGGTGTGCACCACGGAAGTTTTCGACATGAGCAGGGCGACAGCAGCCTGCGCCCCGAGCAGGGGTGGCAATTCGATGTGGGGGGTACATGGAACCAAGGTCGCTTGACTTGTAGGGGCTCAACCTATTTCAATTATTTCTCACGCTACATCTACCTTAGACCCACCGGCTATTTTAGTTTTCTGCCTGAAGGGGGGCAAATTTTTAAGTATTCGCAAGGACGAGTCATCCATTCGGGCGCTGAATTTCAGCTAGACTACCGAATAGGCCGTTCGAACACAATCACTGCGGTCGGGGAATATGTTTGGATGCAAAATGTGACGACGGGTGTACCCCTTCCTTGGAGCCCTCCCTCCAGCCTATGGCTCAGCTTGAATCGGGTCATGAACCGATCTCATTCGAAAATGGACCAATCACGTCCATTATCCACTGGATTTTTCAATATCGACTGGATTTTGGTGGCGGCGCAAAAACGAACCGATCGCAATGAGGCGCCAACACCAGGCTATCATCTTCTTCAGTTTCAGGCGGGCTGGCAGCGGCCTCTAGGCAACGGCCGCTTGTGGGTTTTGCGGCTTCAAGCCCAGAATCTGCTCAACCGCCATTATTTAAACCACCTAAGCCGCTACCGACTCATTCAGTTGCCCGAACCCGGTCGAAACCTTCAACTGATCATCAGCCTTCAGTTTTAGCGATCATGAGGCCATTGGGCGAAAGCTAAGACAGCAACAGTGACAAAAAACACAAGCCGACCGCTACTTCCCGTCCATCTGAAAGAACATAAATGACCATTTGTCGGCCTGCTCGTCGATAATCATGGAGGTTGGCTTGCCCGCCCCGTGCCCTGCTTTGGTTTCGATGCGAATCAGGACCGGATTGGGGCCTGTGTGACCGGCCTGAAGGGCGGCCGCAAATTTAAAGCTATGCGCGGGTACCACCCGGTCATCATGATCGGCCGTCATGATCATGGTGGCAGGATAGGCGGTTCCCTTCTTCACATTGTGCACAGGTGAATAACCGAGTAGATACCGAAACATATCGGGGCCATCATCGGCTTTGCCGTAATCATAGGCCCAGCCCGCGCCGGCGGTGAACACGTGATAGCGCAACATATCGAGTACTCCTACAGCAGGAAAACAAACACGAAACAGATCAGGCCGTTGGGTCATGCAGGCCCCCACGAGCAACCCACCATTAGACCCCCCTGCGATGGCCAATGTCTTGCTGTTGGTGTAGCCCTCCTTGATTAAAAATTCACCGGCGGCGATGAAGTCATCGAAAACATTTTGTTTGCGCATTTGGGTGCCCGCATCATGCCAGGCGTCACCGTATTCTCCCCCTCCGCGTAGGTTGGCCACAGCATAGATGCCCCCTTTTTCGAGCAAAATAATATTCGACGTACTAAAACTAGGTGTGAGACTAATGTTGAAGCCCCCATATCCATAGAGCATGGTTGGGTTTGTTCCGTCGCGCTTGAGCCCCTTTTTATGGGTGATGATCATGGGCACTCGCGTTCCATCCTTTGAATTGTAGAACACTTGATGGCTTTCATAGAGCGATGGATCAAAATCCACCCCACTCTTTTTATACACCGAGCTCTTGCCTTCATTGATGGCATATTGAAAGATGGTAGGCGGGAAAATATAGGACGTAAAGCTGTAATAGAGGGTTTTATCGTTGCGGCGCCCATCGAAACCCGAGGCTGTGCCGATACTGGGCAATTCAATCTCACGGATCTGGTTGCCCTCCATATCGCATTGAATAACTTGGCTTACCGCATCGCGGAGGTATTGACAGAAGAAGAACCCCCCAGCTTGTGAAACAGTCAGGGGATATTTGGTTTCGGGAATGAGGGTCTCCCAGCTGTCGGTGGTTGGACTTTCGGCCCGGGCGCGCACCAAACGGCGGTTGGGTGCATCGAGATTGGTGAGAATATAAATCCACTCCCCCTCGCTGTGCACCACATCATGTTCATGCTTCATATCGTCGGCGATGACCATCATGGCCTCCCCTTCGCGTCCGAGTCGCTGCACATACAATTCATTACCATAAGTGGCGTTGGCGGCCGTTACCACCAAAAACTGTTGGTCTTCTGTTACGAACCCACCAACGTAGCGACGGGGCTGTTGATCTCCCCCAAACACCAGTTGATCGGATTTTTGGGGACTTTCCAATTTATGGTAGTATAGTTTGTGTTGTTGCGTTTTTGCGGAAAGGGCAGATCCAGCGAGAGGCTTATCGTAGCTCGAATAATAGAACCCCTCGTTACCCTTCCAAGACAACCCACTGAATTTTACATCGAATAAGGTATCGCCCAACAATTTACGGCTTTCCACATCCATCACGAGTACTTTACGCCAATCGCTTCCTCCTTCGCTGATCTGATAGGCACACAGACTGCCGTCTTCGGTAAAGCTAATGCCGGCGAGTGAGGTCGTTCCGGTGGCAGAAAACTGGTTGGGATCGAGGAATACCTCGGGTTTTCCCCCTTCAACCTGACGGTAAAGAACCGATTGATTTTGCAGGCCGTCATTTTTATAGAAATAGGTATAGGCTCCACGCACAAAGGGTGCCGAATATTTCTCGTAGTTCCAGAGCTTGGTTAGTCGCTCTTTGATGGAGTTGCGGTATGGGATCTGAGCGAGGTAGTTGTTGGTCACTTTATTTTGACGGTCTACCCAATCGGCAGTTTCGGCCGATAAATCATCCTCGAGCCATCGGTAGGGATCCTCCACCACCACACCATGTAGGGTGTCGCGTTGGTTGGACTTTCGGGTTTCGGGGTATCGAATGGAAGCGCCTGCTGGCGATTTTTGTGCCATGCTCATCATCGGAAGAAGACAAAGGGCGAAAATGATCTTAATTTTCATAAACCTGTAATTTTCATAGTCCTGCAAATTTCAGCCAATATACGGAGCTGTTCCTGAGTTTAAAAGGCTCGACATTTCGGACTGCAAGCGGGAGGCCTCATCCCCTGCCCGCATGGCGTAATCTTGTCCGGATGAGGCGAAGATGATGGAACGAGAGGCATTCACCAGCATACATGGGCCCGTTGATGCCGCTGCCGCGTTATATACATCCGTTAGGCTCCCTCCTTGTGCCCCAACACCGGGTATAAGGAAAAAGTGCTGGGGTATGGCCGTCCTCAGTTCAGACAGTTCAGCGGTACGATTGGCTCCAGCCACAAGCATCATTTGATCCGGGTTGCCCCATTCCGCTGCAGCCTGTGCCATGGAAAGGTATAGCGGGATGCCCTGCTCATCTGTGCGGTATTGAAAATCAGCGGCCCCGGGGTTCGTGGTTAAGGCCAGTACAATCGCCCATTTATCGCGGTAGGCCAGAAAAGGAGAAACGGCATCGTGTCCCATATACGCATTGAGGGTAATGGCGTCAAAATTCATCACCTCAAAAAAAGCACGCGCGTACTGCTCAGCGGTATTTCCTATATCGCCTCTTTTGGCATCTGCAATGGTGAAGATCCCTTCTGGGATGTATTGCAATGTTTCCTGTAATATGGCCCAACCCTGCGGACCCATGGCCTCATAAAATGCAATATTGATTTTATAGGCCACCGCATAGGCCTGTGTCGCCTCAATGATATCCCGGTTAAATCGCAGCACATCTCGTTCGTTGGCCTGCATGCCTACGGGCAAACGACGCGGATCGGTATCCAGACCCACACACAGAAAACTTTGCTTTTCTTGAATTCTATGTGATAAATGCGCGTGGTTCATTGGGTATAGGTTTGTTGTGGGTAGGGTACTGGTGTTGTATTGGCGGGGTACTGGTGTTGTATTGGCGGGGTACTGGTGTTGTATTGGCGGGGTACTGGTGTTGTATTGGCGGGGTACTGGTGTTGTATTGGCGGGTTGCAGTGGGGTATCGAGGGAAGTCAGCGGGTTTGAAGATCTTCGCTCATGCGATCAGAAGTACTGGCTTGATGCACGGCAATGGCTCTGGCTAAAGATGAGGATAGCACTTGAAAATAAGGCCGATAGGGCGACTTTTGCCATTCCAACGGATCCGCCACAGCCAAATCATCATCCGATGGATGGGCCGACATTTCGTTTTCAAGGTTTTCAGGCTTTTTAGGACCACTGCCTACACGCGCCAATAGGGGAAACTGTGCGAGGAGTGGGACCTCAAATTCTTTAGCCAAAACCGAACCCCCTCCTTGTCCGAACAAGTAATAACGCTCATCCGAACGATGAACCGGCGAAAACCAACTCATGTTCTCCACAAAACCCAGTAGTTTGATGCGCATCGATTCCATCTGGCACATAGCCGCCGCTTTTCGGGCATCAGCGAGGGCAAGCTCATGCGGTGTAGTGACCAAAACGGCATATGAATCGGGCAGCAGTTGAGCCAGTGTGAGGTGGACATCGCCTGTGCCTGGCGGCATATCGATGACCAGATAATCGATTGTGCCCCAATCGGTATCGGTTACCAACTGCTTGAGTGCGTTGCCGGCCATGGGACCTCGCCACACCAAAGGCTGACTGGGGTCTACCAGCATACCGAGCGATAATACCGCAACACCACCGCAGTCGATGGGTCTCATTTTTTCTTGCACAATTTCTGGCCTTTGGTTCAACAGCCGCCAGATTATGGGTTGACTTGGTCCGTGTACATCCGCATCGAGCAAGGCAACCCGTGCGCCCAAATCGGAGAGCGACCGGGCCAAACCGGCTGCCACCGTACTTTTTCCTACACCTCCTTTACCCGAAAGCACCAAAATAACGGAACCCAAACCTTTGGGGCGTGGCTGTTGGCCTTTACGCTCCCATTTACGCACATCCATTTTGATTTCAACCCGGACGCCCGGAAAAGCTCGATTTAAGGCAACGCGACAATCATTTTCCAGCTGATCGCGCAGCGGACAAGCGGGCGTAGTGAGCAAAAGAGTGAATGAGATTCGATTGGAATCGACAGCGACGTCTTCCACCATATTTAAGTACACCAAGTCCTTTTTGAGGTCTGGGTCGACAACAGTCGACAGCGCTTCAAGAATCTGTTCGGTGGGGTTGGCACTGCTCATCAGGCAAAATTAAGGGTTTTAAAAGTGAAGAATGCCTGCTATTTTTACTACATGTCGGAAGAGGCCCTATCGGTGAGTCAATTCAACCAGTTGGTGAAATCCCTTCTCGAAAACGCACCGTTTTTGCGACAAGTTCGATTGCATGGCGAAATTGCCCAGATCAGTAGACAGTCGTCGGGCCACATCTACTTTACCCTCCGGGATGCGGACTCTCAGTTGCCTTGCGTGATGTGGCGTGCCCAGGTAGATCGGCTCAATTTCGCTCCCAATACGGGCATGCGCGTTGTACTCCATGGAGGCATTGGCGTATATCTGCCTCGGGGATCGTATCAATTTACCGTTACGGGTATGGAGGAGGAAGGCGTTGGCGACCTCTATCGTGAGTTTATTCGTCGAAAAAATCGTTTGGAAGCGGAAGGGCTTTTTGATGCATCCCTAAAAAAGCTAATTCCTCGTTTCCCCGACTGGGTGGGCGTGGTGACCTCAGCAGAAGGCGCAGTCATCCACGATATACGCAAGACCATAGCCCGACGCTTCCCAGCTACCCAGATTCGTTTGGCTCCGAGTCGGGTTCAGGGCACTGAGGCACTGACTGAGCTGATTGCTGCCTTGGAATCTTTAGACCGTGATCCGCTGGTTCAGGTCATCATTCTGGCCCGCGGTGGGGGAAGTTTAGAAGATTTATGGAATTTCAATGAAGAAGCTTTGGTGCGCTGCATTGCAGGCCTGAACACCCCTGTGGTTTCAGCCATTGGTCATGAGCGCGACTTCACTTTGTGCGATTTTGTGGCTGATTTGCGGGCGCCAACACCGACTGCTGCCGCTGAGCTGGTTAGTCCTGATCAATTTGAAATTCGTCAATGGCTCGATGAGCAAATGCTCTTGGCTGAGCAAAAAACCAAATTTAGAATACGGCGAGAAAAGCAAATACTGTCCGAATGGGACAGTCGCCTGCGTGAACTCATGCGTGGACGCATCAAATTGGCTACTTCTGAACTTCAGGCACTGCTAATGCAAGCCAACGCCCTGCATCCTCAATCGATTTTGGACCGAGGCTTCAGCATCACGATTCATCGGGGTAAGCGACTGCGTCGGCTCTGTGATGTTAGCACGGGAGATGAACTGCAGACCATGCTTGCCGATGGTTCGATCGATTCACGTACGGAACGCGTGCATCCAAAAAAATAAGTCCTTGGTTTACATTCGGGAGGAAGCCACCAAGTCGAGGTTGGTGTAGCCAATGCCGAATACCTCGCTCAGGTATTTGTTGGTGAGTTGGCCATGATAGCAGTAGACCCCTGCCCTCAGCCCCCTGTCGAGCCAGAGGTGCGTTTCGAGTCCACCATGCTCGCCTGAATCGAGCAAAACACCACTCATAATACTGCTGAGCGCCTCCGAAGCCGTATTGGATACCCGTGAGGGAATATTGGGCACACAATAGTGGGTGACGCCATATTTTCGAAAGACAGGATGGGTGTGGTTGGTTATTTCTGAGGTCTCAAAGCAACCTCCCTGATCGATGCTTACATCAATAATGACCGACCCGGGTCTCATCGATTGTACCATTTCTTCGGACACCAACAAGGGCGTTCTACCGAGGGGGGCATGAATGGCGCCCACAGCCACATCGGCCAATTTGAGTTCCATAGCGAGCGTTGTGGGCTCAACCAAGGAGGTATAGACCCGCTGCCCCAGGTTATTCTGCAATCGACGCAGCCTACTCACACTGTGGTCGAACACCCGCACTTCGCTGCCCAACCCCAATGCCGTTCGGGCTGCATACTCGCCCACCGTTCCGGCGCCCAAAATGACTACACGGCTGGGGGGAATGCCCGTAATTCCGCCTAAAAGCTTGCCTACACCCTCGCTGCTGTGGCTTAAATATTCAGCTGCA
This sequence comes from Bacteroidota bacterium, assembly GCA_005799065.1. Taxonomy (GTDB): domain Bacteria; phylum Bacteroidota; class Bacteroidia; order UBA7662; family UBA7662; genus F1-60-MAGs140. The sequence continues at coordinate 35,203 of SYHW01000060.1, read as the reverse complement.
ATCAGTATGCAGCAGCTGCCGGCAATCTCGCTCATACTTCGTACAACGGGTAGCGCATCGGAACGATCTCTGAGGTATTCATAGGCTACACCGACAATTCTCTTCTTGAGTAATTCCTTCAGATAATCCTCCTGCATCGTGGGTAGATGCAATGCCCCAAACAAAAATTGCCCGCCTGTTAGATACTGCAGTTCATTTGGGGGCACCGGACCTACTTTAAGGATTACAGGCGCTTTATAAACCTCCGCACAATTGGACGTGATCTGGGCTCCGGCCTCAGAATAGGCATGATCCGTAAAGTAGCTGGCTGCGCCAGCGCCAGTTTCCACCAATATGGTATGGCCATTATTGACCAACCTCCGAACAGCATGTGGACTCAGGGCGACTCTATTTTCTTGAAAACCGCGCTCACATGGAACACCTATGGTTAGCGCGGCATGTGATTTACCCACCATTAGTGGCTGTTCAAGGGCACTGACCCCAGTAGAGGTAGATGATAAACGTTCATGCATTAACGACATAGCACAATTTTAAGTTTCGATTTTCACCTTCCAAAATAACCCATTCCAATCGCAAATAATTCAATTGCACATATTCAATAAACAATCGTGGCCACTCAATCAAACAAAGTTGATTACCATCCAATACAGAATCGATACCCAAAGATTCTATCTGATCTTCACTTTCCAATCGATAACCATCGATATGAAAGACAGAATGGCCTTTCTTGGTCTGATACTCCTGAACGATACCAAAAGTAGGTGAATTCACCGAATCTTGGATGTCGAGTGCCTCACAAACAGCACGGACAAATGTAGTTTTACCAGCACCCATAGGCCCTTCAAGCATCCATAAATTGATTCCTCGCGACCATTGCAAAACCTCTTTCGCCACTTGATCGACCTCCTCCAGCGCGTAGAAACGCTCCCATCCCCCACGCCCTTGACTTTGGCCTTGAATTGAATTTCTCATTTAGAATGAACACTTCAAACAAAACATCCCACGCGAGGTGGGATGCATATGAGCTTTACATTGATAAAATCAAAAAAAGAAATCAACCTTCATTGGATTCCGAATCGTCCGCCGTTGGTTCGACCTTCTTTTTCGAAGTAGGTTTCTTTTCAGCCTTCGACAAGGAACGCTTTTCGTCTTCCAAAATCTGATCGCGTAACCCGGCTAATACTCCGGATCCACTGAGAGAACCTTTATCTTCCTGAGCCGCAACTGCTGCCTTGGCTTGATATTGAGCGACTTCATTGTCCTCGGATGCCTTTCCGGCCTCCTTTTTGTCTTTCCAGGTATCCGAATGCGATAAAACAATCCTTCGGGTCTCACGGTTAAACTCGGTTACCTTGAAATCGGCGTCCATGTCGACTGAGAGTGGCTTGCCCTGTTCGGTAGCCAGTCCTTTTTTGAAAACAACCCCATCAACACCATAAGATAGAGCGACTATAGCCACTTTATCATCAATTTGGGTGATATGGCCCCTGTGCACAGTTCCCACGGCAAACACATACTCCAGGGTATCCCATGGATTATCGGTCAGCTGCTTATGTCCCAAGCTCAGGCGACGAGAAGCTGTATCGATGTCCAGGACCACAACTTCCATCACCTCATCACGCTTGGTAAATTCGGCTGGGTGGTTGATTTTCTTCGTCCAACTCAAATCGTTGATGTGTACCAATCCGTCTACACCCTCTCCTATTTCAACGAACAAACCAAAATTGGTGAGGTTGCGCACCTTACCCATATGCTTGCTTCCAATAGGGAAACGGGTGGTGATGTCCTGCCAAGGATCGGGGGTGAGTTGCTTGATGCCTAAAGACATCTTGCGCTCCTCGCGGTCGATGCTGAGTACAACCGCTTTCACCGTTTCTCCCGTCTTCATGAAATCTGATGGATTACGCAGGTGCTGACTCCAGCTCATTTCTGATACGTGAATCAGACCCTCAACACCAGGAGCTAATTCGAGGAAGGCGCCATAGTCAGCGACCGTAGCCACTTTACCCTCTACAATACTTCCAGCAATGACATCATCGCTCAACGATTGCCAAGGGTGCGGAGTAAGCTGTTTCATGCCCAAGCTGATGCGCTTGCGTTCGTTGTCGAACTCAAGCACAACCACTTGAATTTTCTGATCGAGTGCGAGCGCCTCTGATGGATGCGAAACACGACCCCAACTGATATCGGTAATGTGCAGCAAGCCGTCAACCCCACCGAGATCTACGAATACACCGAAGTCGGTCATATTCTTAACTGTTCCTTCCAGTACCTGACCTTGAACCATTTGGCTCATGATTTCTACCTTCTGGGCCTCAATGTCGCGCTCAATCAAAATCTTATGCGAAACAACCGCATTACGGAGAATCGGATTAATCTTGACCACTTTAAACTCCATAGTTTTGCCCACGTATTGATCGTAGTCGCGTACGGGTTTCACATCAATCTGTGAACCGGGCAAGAAGGTTTCTATGCCATTGACATCCACCACCAAGCCGCCTTTTGTGCGTGCCTTCACCTTACCCTCGATCACCAATTCTTCCTCATGCGCTTTCACGATGGTCGTCCAGGCGGTCATCATGCGCGCCGCTTTGCGCGACAACTGCAATTGACCGTTTTGATCTTCCTGGCTCACCACCAAAACATCTACGGTCATTCCGGGCTTAATCTCTCCCAAATCACGAAATTCCGATAAGGCAACCAAACCATCCGACTTGAAACCGACGTTCAATACGACGTCGCGGTCTGTTACGGCTACAACGGTTGCATGAACCACCTCGTTGGCATTGAGCGTGCTCAGCGTACCTGAGTACATATCCTCCATCTTGCGACGTTCCTCAGTCGGATAGTGGTGGCTTTTCCCGGAATAGGCCTCCCAGTCGAAGTCATCTTGAAGGGGTGCTATAACAGGGGCAGACTTCTTAGCCGGCTTAGGCTCCACAACAAGAGCGGAAACTGGAGCTTCTACTTTCGGCTGAACCGCTTTGGGATCCTCCACTTCTGCCACAACTGGAGCGGGCTCTTCTACCACAACTGGAGCGGGCTCTACTGCTTCAACTGGAGCGGGCTCTTCTACCACAACTGGAGCGGGCTCTTCTACCACAACTGGAGCGGACTCTTCTGCTACAACAGGAGCGGGCTCTTCCTGATTGGCTTCAGGCTCATGGTGCGCTGCTTCAGCTTCCGCTAAAACGGGAGTTGCTTCCTCAACAACAGCTGCAGGCTCTTCTGATGCGGCAACTTCCTCTGTTTCGGGATGGATTTCGGCTGAGGTTGACTCAAGGCCTGATTCGACTGTTGGACGGTTTTCGTCGGTGTTGTCGTTGATGGGGTTGATCTCGGGATTGTTTTCTGTCATTAATTAAATTCCTTCCTGCCTGAGTTTAAGGCGGGGCGAAGGTACGAAAAAATAATGAATAAAGAAAATCGCGGAGATTCCAGTCATTATTTTGATGGCGGAACAGATAAGTCGCCCGATCTACGGGCAACCAATACAGCTACCATGGCATCACCACTCACATTGACCACCGTTCTGGCCATATCCAAGATGCGATCGACTGCCATGATGAGGGCAATGCCCGCTGGATCGAGGCCGACCGACTCCAAAACCACCACCAGCATGACCATGCCGGCACCTGGAACCCCAGCGGAGCCGATTGAGGCTAAAGTAGCCGTAAGCACAATCGTTAGCTGATCGCCCCAATCGAGGGGAATACCAAATGCTTGTGCTATAAAAACGGTGGCCACGGCTTGATAGAGGCTCGTGCCGTCCATATTGATGGTTGCACCCAATGGCAACACAAAACCGGCCACCTCGCCCGACACCCCCAGATTTTGCTCGACCCGCTCCAGGGTAACCGGCAGCGTGGCGTTGCTCGAACTCGTGGAAAAGGCCAGTAGTTGAGCGGGTGCCATCCCCCTAAAAAAGTCCGCGATCGAATATCGGGCACCGAGCCACAGAAAAATGGGATAAACAACAAACAAAACCACCACGAGCCCTGCAACCACAGTCAGTGAGTATACCCCCAAAGCCTTGAGCAACTCGAGGGCGGCACGTGGGTCGTCTCCTGCAAAGTCGGCCACCAGCGATGCCAATAAAGCAAATACGCCCACTGGGGCGCCTTTCATAATTACTTCCACCAATTTGAGAATGATCTCATTGACCGACTCGAAGAAATCGCGCACAACAACCGTTTTCTGTCGGGGCAGTAGAATAATACCTATGCCAAAAAACAGGGCAAAAAACACGACCTGCAACATTTGGGTGTTGTCGGTGAGCGCATCAAAAATATTGGAGGGTACGGTGTCGACCAGGGGCTGGAGCGGACTCTGCTCGGTTACCTGTCTGGCCGTTTCGGCCTTGCTTGCAGCCTGGCTAGAAAACCGTTCCTTCAGTGCATCACGTCGCTCTGGGGTAATGTACTGTCCTGGTTGCGCCCAATTCACCACCAACAAACCAATACTGATGGCCAGAATAGTAGTGGTCATGTACAGGGCTATGGTTCGGCCTCCAAGCCGCGACAACTTGCCCACATCCGACAAGCTCGAAACCCCCACCACCAGAGAGGCCAGCACCAATGGAGCGGCTATGAGCTTCAGCAAATTCACGAAAAGCGTTCCAAAAGGTTTCACCCAATCGACCACCCAATCGTTCCATCCCAGAGCACTCGATCCAATCCCGAACAACACCCCCAGCAATAAACCGGTTAGGATCTGGAGATGCATGGGAAATCCACGGGACTTTTGATTCTTTACGGGTAATTGGCTTTGAATTGCGGTTGACATTTCTGGAATATTGGTTTAAGATTCAAATTTTTGCCGTGCGTGCGCGCAGTGCGTGATCGGCCAAAACAAGAGCGGTCATGGCTTCAACGATCGGCAGGGCACGCGGAACCACACAGGGATCGTGGCGTCCGCCGATCTCCAATTCGATGGAATTGCCCTGTCGGTCTATCGTATTTTGCATCCTTGGAATGGAAGCAACGGGTTTGAATGCCACATCCATTATGAGGTCGGCCCCATTGCTTATGCCTCCTTGTATGCCTCCTGAATGGTTCGTGACCGATATAACTTTCCCGTCGATCATTGAATAGGTGTCATTATATTGAGATCCCTTACCCCTCGCGGCTTCGAAACCAGCACCAAACGAAACACCCTTGACCGCATTGATCGACAGCATGGCCTTACCCAAATCGGCTTCCAGGCGGTCAAAAACCGGGTCGCCCCAACCCGCCGGCATACCCTGAACGACACAACGAATGATGCCCCCGAGTGAATCAGCTTCCAATTTAACCTCGGCAATGTGGTCGGCCATGCGTTGGTCTGTAGGCGGATGCGGGCAGCCGACCACCGAATGCACTGCCGTCCGCAAGTCTAGATTCTGATAAGGCACATCCAGCGTAATCGCACCAATTCTTGAAACAAAGGCATGAATTTGAACCGATAATTCGCGAAGAAAAAGCTGTGCCACGGCTCCAGCGGCCACACGCGCGGCCGTTTCACGGGCAGAACTGCGCCCGCCTCCTCGATGGTCGCGAATCCCGTATCGCGCCTCATAGGTATAATCGGCATGAGAGGGTCGGTAAACGTCGCGCAGATGCTCGTAATCGACCGGTCTTTGGCTGGTGTTATTAATCAATAAAGAAATCGGGGTACCCAGACTCACCCCTTCGAAGACGCCTGAAAGGATCGCACATTCGTCTGATTCCTGGCGTGGACTGGACAAATGGCTTTGTCCGGGTCTCCTTCTGGCCAATTGCCGGGCAATGAAACCCGCATCTATGGTCAGACCGGCGGGGCAACCATCAATGACAGCGCCGATGGCTGGACCATGCGATTCGCCCCAGGTGGTTACCCTAAATAAGCTTCCTATAGAATTACCGGACATTGAGGCCGTGCCTTGGTGCTGTGTCGACTCAAAACCACAAATATAAGGTTTAAGGCTGCCAACGCATCCCCAGTCGTTCCAATGTCTGCCAGTAGCCGGGGTATGATTTACCCACCACCTCGGGGCGATCCGGGCGAACCCCATAACCGTGGCCTGCGAGCAGGCTAAACGCCATGGCCATGCGGTGATCACCCTGCGTATGTAAATCGAAAACCTGACCTTGAGTGCTCGCTCGGGGGATGCCCTGCATCAAACTATAGGAACCAGGTTCTCTTTCATCGATTCGGGCACCTAACGAACGTAAACCATGCATCAAACCACCTAAGCGGTCGCTTTCCTTCACGCGCAGGGTTTCGAGTTCCGTGAAACGGGCTAGTCGGCCTTTTAAGGCACATAAAACCATGGCCGTTGGTATGAGATCGGGGGAATCTAGCCCGCTGAAATGGAGGGTTGAATGCTCCACGCCTGACTTGAAGGATGATGAACCAGGGTCGGCATTCTTGCGCCATTCTGGAGGCTTCGGATCTTTCGTTTGATCGGTTGATGCATCAGGCAACTTCATCGAACAATTGCTTAGTAAAAGTCCTCCATCCCTTTCAATAGAGTGAACACCGAGATCTGCGAAAGCATCGGCACAGATGGCATCGGCTTGCAGGCTGCAGCGTTTTAAATTCGGCACAAACAACTCCGATTGAGGCATGAGGGCAGTCCATGCGAGCCAATAGGCCGCCGACGACCAATCCGGCTCGACCTCCACTCTTGCGGGCGGTTGGTATGTACACTGAGGAATATTGATGTTATTTTCATGGATGAATTCTATCGGAACACCCCATTCGCGCATCAGATCGCGTGTGAGTAGGAGATAGGGACGAGATACGGTATGGGCGAGCAATCTTAAGCGCAGGCCACCGTCGATGCAGGGCGCCACCATCATCAAAGCCGACACAAATTGTGAGCTCATGCCGGCATCGATCGGTAAAGCATCGAGGCCGTCGGGCATCCTCAATGCTGTGCCCCCTTCAATCTTCAGGGGAAGGAATCCCGTACGTCCCAGGTATTGAACTTGAGCACCTAAAAGGCGAAGGGCGTCGACGAGTGGTCCCATCGGGCGCTCGTGGGCGCGTTCGGTGCCGGTCATGTGGTGCGTGCCCGGGGTGAGGCAAAGCAACGGCAACACAAACCGCATGACAGTGCCCGCATCCCCAACACCAACATCCCCATCTGAACGGGGTAGCTTAAGAGCGGCCAAAACATTTTGCATGCGTAGGGTGTCGCCGGCGGTCGATAATCCCCGAATTCTGGCTAGCGGATCGCCCGCCAGGTAATTCATCAGAAGCAAGCGGTTGCTGATGCTTTTTGAACCCGGCACCTCCACCTCGCCTTTGAATAGGGGTACCCAGCCTACAGGCAAACTCAGCTCAGCCATGTGTTGAGATCAAACTTTCTCAGCAGAATGCCGACCTCTTTTGGACTGAGGTACTGATCGGTGAGGCAATTTCCCGGATAGGTAGGCAAGCTGAATCCGATTTTACCCGCCTTATTCTTTTTATCGGCGGCCATCCATGGCAACCAATCGGCTGTCTTGGGCCAATTTCTGGGTGTCACGAAGCGCGGAATGTCCAACATCCACACCATTGCACCCTCCTCAGTCACCAATCCGGCCTGCACGGCCAACCAGCCTTCCGCCATAAGTCCGGCCCAAACGGCTTGACCATGCGGTAGGGTTTGCCCTTGAGCGAGGTACCAGGCCTCCAGGGCATGCGCCACCGTATGGCCGGTGTTCAAAATCTTTCGGTGGCTTTTTTCATGCGGATCGACACCTGCCCAATACATCTTAACTTCTGCTGCACGCCGAACCCACCCGAGCCCCGGCATTGTATTGGGGGGGAGTTTTTCCAAATAATCGATGAGCCTAACGTCCTCGATGAGTCCGTGCTTGAACATCTCCGCCTTGCCATTAAGAACCTCCTCCGCCGGTAGTTTCTTGAGCATCGCTGGATCGAGCAGCACCGCCTCCGGAAGGTAATAGGTCCCGATCTGGTTTTTCCACGGGCCCAAATTAACGGCGGTTTTCCCACAGAGCGCTGCGTCGATTTGCGCCAATAATGTGGTAGGGATGTGAACCAATGGAATGCCACGCATGTAGTTGGAGGCCACAAATCCACCCAAATCGCATACCATCCCACCGCCAACATTGATCCATCCTGTTTTGCGGCTCGCTTCTGCAGTACGCAGTGCCTGCCATAGGCGTTCGGCCTGCTGTAGGTTTTTATTTTCCTCTCCGGCCGGAACCTCAAGGCACAAGGCGTCGACGGCATCCGCCAACGGCTGAGCCAGGTATCGGGTATTGCTGTCGCAAAAAACGACCAATTGCTCCAACTCTTCCTTTTTGCGCCATTTAATGACCCAATCTACCGTGTTTTTGGGCTGAATCAGCGGGTGTAGCGTGTAGTACCTTGCAACCATTTCCTTTATCCTGGGGTTTAGTCAATTTTTCGAGCCCAATGCATAATCCCAAATGCTCAATCTAGAAGTTGAATGCTTTTTTTTGTATATGTCTTACTTCATCCAAGAGTTCTGATGCGCGGGCATGCCGAAAGCGTTCAGCCTGTCGATCGATACTTTCCTGATGGATGAGAAACAACATTTGCCGCACAAAATCGGGGTTCAGTTGGGTAGCCCAGGATTGTCGGGTTTTCAAAATTTCCGTCCACCTTTCGTGTTGCAATATGGTGATGTCGAATTCTTCCTTAACCGATCCAATATCATCCACCAGCATCATTCGCTCTTGTAGGAGCGAAATGATTTGGGCATCAACCCCGTCGATCTGGGCGCGAAGTTGCTCGAGACGCGCATTCACCACCCCATCGGTACTTTGGAGATTACGGTGCACTAGGCGCGCAAGCATATCCAACAGTGCCTGAGGGGTAAGCTGCTGTTTGGCGTCGGAAAGAGCCGAATCCGGGCTCACGTGCGACTCCACCATCAACCCGTCGAACTCCAAATCGAGCGCCATTTGCGCTACTTCCGGCACGAGAAGGCGATCGCCCGAGATGTGGCTGGGATCACATAGGATGAGCATATCGGGATATCGGCGCCTCAGCTCAATGGGAATTTCCCATGAGGGGTGGTTGCGGTAAAGGGTGCGTCCATAACCGGTGAATCCCCGGTGCACCGCGCCAAGCTGTTTAATACCAGCTTTAGAAAGCCGCTCGATGGCTCCCGACCACAGTTCAATGTCCGGACTCACCGGATTTTTGACCAGAACGGCTATTGCGCTGCCTTCCAGTGCGGTAGCGATTTCCTGGACCATAAATGGATTCACTGTGGTACGCGCCCCGATCCAAACATGACGAATTCCGGCCTCCAAAACCTGTTCTACATGTTCAGCCGAGCCCACCTCTACCATCAATGGAACACCAAGCTGTTGGGCTATTTCGTGTGTCCACCCGAGCGCAGATACCCCTAGGCCCTCAAATTGCCCAGGCTTGGTACGTGGTTTCCAAATGCCCGCGCGAATCAAATCAGGCTGCGCAGGCAAGATGCCCTGTATGCTTTCTGAGAATTGTTGCGGCGATTCGGCACTACACGGACCCGCGATGAGCATTTGTCGGTTGTGCTTGTTCCAGGCTGACTTATGAATCATGTTTTGGCTTGGGGTGATTTGGATTCGGGTCGAAGCGTTTATGGGTTTGCTCGTTTATGGGTTTGCTCGTTTATGGGCCAGCGAAAGACAAAGCTACTGATTGCCTTTTGATGAGCCGAAATTATAAAACAAAAAAAAGAGAATAAAGTTGTGCCTTATTTTTGTGGGGTGCGCCCCGAGGAATTCCGTCAATTAGAAATCGTTTTACCCGAGAGTCCGGGCGTTTACCGCTATTACGATCGATCGGAACTGCTGCTCTATGTGGGTAAGGCGAAAAATCTACGCAAGCGTGTTTCCAGCTATTTCCGTCCGGATCTTCAACGTGAGGGGCGCTTGCGGATGATGATCGACCGCATCGCCCGCATCGACTTTACCCTCACCGAAACGGAGATGGACGCGCTTTTGTTGGAGAATTCGCTTATCAAAACCTACCAACCGCGCTACAACATCCGGCTTAAGGACGATAAGACGTATCCCTACCTGGTGATTCGCAACGAGCACTTCCCCCGCATTTTCCCAACCCGCCGCCTTGTGCGCGACGGCAGTACGTACCTGGGCCCATTTCCCTCGGTATTGGCTATGCGCACCATGCTTGAATTGGTGCGCCGCATCTACCCACTTCGAACATGCAGCCTTCCGCTTAATCCCCGGTCTATAGCCCAAGGCAAGTTCCGCGCCTGCCTCGAATACCAGATTGGCAACTGTCTCGCCCCCTGCGAAGGCCGTCAATCGGAGGCGTCCTACCTGGAACAGATCGATGCCATTCGTCTCATTTTAAAGGGTCATTACCAAAAAGCTGCAGCTTTATTGCGCGATGAGATGAAGCTACATGCCGCCGACTTGCGGTTCGAACAGGCTGCACGCGTGAAAAAGAAAATGGAGTTGCTCGAGCAGTATCAGGCCAAATCGACCGTGGTGCATCACGACATCACCGAGACTGATGTATTTAGTGTGGCGATGAAAGACGATACGGCTGTCGTTAATTTTCTACACATGCAGCAAGGGCGCATTGTGATTAGTCACAACCTCGAAATTGCGCGCCGCCTCGATGAGGATGAAGCGACCCTGTTGTTATACGGCATCGTCGAACTCCGGAACCGCTACAACAGTGAGAGTAAACGTCTGCTGTTAAATCGAGCGGTAGAGGGGCTACCTGCGGCGCTTGATGTGCAGGTGCCGCGGCAAGGCGAGAAAAAGAAGATCGTTGAGCTCAGCTGGAAAAATGCCATGTATTTCCTCAGTGATTTGATTCGACAGCGCGACGACAAGCAACAGGAATCTCGAACTACCCGCGTTTTGGCCCAAATGCAGAAGGACCTTGCTTTGAACCATCCGCCTGCCTATATTGAGTGCTTCGACAATTCCAACTTCCACGGCACCTCGGCGGTTTCGGCCTGTGTGGTTTTTAGGGATGCAAAGCCAAGTAAGAAAGACTACCGTCATTTTCTTATCCGAAGCGTGGAAGGCCCGAATGATTTTGCCAGTATGAAAGAGGCTGTTTACAGAAGGTATCGTAGGCTTGTCGAAGAAAAGTTGCCCCTACCGGATTTGGTGGTGGTCGACGGTGGAAAGGGACAATTGTCGTCGGCGCTGGAGGCCTTGAGTGCCCTTGGACTGGACCGAAAACTGCCTGTTTTGGGTATTGCTAAGAATTTGGAGGAACTTTTCTACCCCAATGACCCCGTGCCACTGCACCTCGATAAAAAAAGCATCACCCTAAAAATCATACAGCAGATGCGGGATGAGGCGCATCGTTTTGGCCTAACCCACCACCGAAACCTTCGCTCCCGAAAGTTCATTGCTACCCAGCTCACAGAGATTCCTGGGGTGGGGCCCAAATCGGCCGAAGTTCTTCTTCGCCGTTTTGGATCGGTGGAACGCTTATGCAGTGCCTCGCCTGCTGAATGGATCGAGGCGGTGGGTGCCCGGAGGGCCGAAGCCATCCGTTTGTGGTGCGTGAACCAGCATTCGGCTGAAACGATAAACCCGGAAATTCCGCTGGCCGATCGGATTGAAACGGCGAAAACAGCAATGGGTGGTGACCAAAACATCGACTGATTGCGACGAAAACAGACATTAATTTTGCGACGAAAACGAAAATAAATGACCATTCAAGAAGTACAAACAGCACAGCAGGCCCGCACATTTTTGGCGGTGCACGTCGAACTCAACCGGCATGAACGCGGGTTTATCCGTCCACTCGACAAAGATGTAGAAGAGGTCTTCGACCCAGAAAAAAACAAGAGTTTTCGTCGGGGCGAAGCCTGTCGTTGGCTCTTGTTGGATAAAAACGGCAAGGCGGTGGGCCGTATCGCTGCCTTTACCAACCGCAAGTACAAAAACAAAGGTGATCAACAAGCCACGGGCTGCTTTGGCTTTTTCGATTGCCGCAACAAACCGGAAGAAGCTGCGCTCCTTTTGCATACGGCCCGCATTTGGCTCGAGAAGATGGGGATGCAAGCCATGGACGGACCCGTTAATTTTGGGGAACGCGACCGCTTTTGGGGCCTTTTGGTGGATGGCTTTGAAGCACCTCCCTACGGCATGAATTTCAATCCTCCCTATTATGAGTCGCTGTTAACCTCTGCTGGTTTTCGCCCGTTCTACAACCAGATCTGCTTCCGCAGACCCGTTCAGGATGCACTTCCTCAACGATTTTTGGAAGTACATAAAAAACTTAAAGAAACGGGCATCTATCGCGCCGATCGGGTACGGCTGGACGACTGGAAACGCTATGCACGCGATTTTTGTACGGTATACAACAAAGCCTGGGCCAAGCATGAAGGAAACAAAGAGATGCCGCAAGAACAGGCCATCAAGATTTTCAAGGCGATGAAACCCATCATGGACGAGGATATCGCTTGGTTTGTGTATGCCCAAGATGAGCCTGTCGCGATGTACCTGAATATCCCAGACCTCAATCAAATTTTTAGGCACTACAACGGGAAGTTGGGATGGCTTGAGAAACTCAAGTTGCTGTGGCACCTCAAACGCCGTACCTGTACCCGATTTGTGGGCATCATCTTTGGGATTACGCCAGAACATCAAGGAAAGGGGATCGACAAATTCATAGTGGTGGAAGCAGCCCAAGTCATTCAAAGCCGTACGCGCTATCAAGAAACAGAACTTCAGTGGATTGGTGACTTCAACCCTAAAATGATTCAAATTGCCAAGGAGTTGGAATTTGAGCAAAGTCGAACCCTCACCGTGTTCCGCCTTCTGTTTGATCCCGAACAGCCATTTAATCGACACCCCATACTCGGCTCATCTTCCTGAGTCGATTCAGATGTAATCCAAAGATCGCTTCGACTAAAAACATAATGTTCGAAAACAACACCTTTTGGCGGCAAGAATCATTATATCTAATAACACAAAACGCATCTCTAATGACACAAAACGCTTACCGGATGAAGTCGATTTTGACCTGCTATGCAGTACTCTTTATCCTCACCAATACCTCATGCGCCCGAAAAATTGATTCCGCAGGCCAAATAGATTTGAAAACTCCAGTAAACCCCTACACCAAAAAAGAATACGAAAAGGCCAAGGAAGCAAACCCTAGACTTCCTGTAGAAAAAATGTAGGCGAAGATGAACTGATCGACTAACGGACCAGCAAGCGATGGGTGGAACGCGATTCGCCTTGGCGCAGGTGAACGACATACACACCTTGGGCGAGTGCAGGCAACGATATTGGATTAGAATCAGAAGGAAGCGTTTGTGTTTGTAATACAAACTGACCGTTCATCCCTTGAATCAGTACCTCCACAGGAACCAAGGGTAATTCGGAATTGATGAGAAAATGGTTATTTGTCGGGTTGGGATAAATATTTAATTTCTGATCCTTTTCTAAACTTGAAGCACTTGTTGACGACCCGTAGCGGTTTTGAGCAAATTGATGGTTGTCGCAGGCGATTTCATATGTTGCTGCAGGTAAAATGTCTGTTGTTATATTATTTGTTATAGTATTGAACAAGATGAGTCGTTGACCACCATTACTCAATGTATCTGGTCCGGTTAAAAGTAATGTACCGCTATTTTGGTCGTATACTGAAGTGCCCAAGTGCATCAAGTAAGGAAAAGCGTCAAGCGAATACCGTGTGGTTAAATTGCCGTTGCCTCGATCTATTTCTACAATATTCCAGTTCACCTGAGTCCATGTTGAATCGTATTCAGCCGTCACTGCAAAAAGTATATTTTGTTGATTATCAAAGTTGACACAGAAATAGGGCACTACAGTCTGGGTTACTGGATTAAAATTGGTGGGTAATACAGTTTTAGACCAACTAAACGCAGCTCCACGCAGATTTAATGTGTACAGGTAATTCAAATTACCGTCCTGGCCTATGTAAAACAAAACTCCATTATTCGAATCGAAAGCCGTTGCATTGGCTGCAACCTCCTGAATACCCGGTTCAACGATGGTTCCCAGTAAGGTATCAGTACCCGAGGACGGATTGAATTCGTAAACACCTAGATCACCACTGATCTGAGCAACGATGCTGTAGAATCTTCCGTTACTCATGTCAATTTCCGTCGAATTCGAAATTTGACCAAGACTCGCGAAAGAAACTTGGTTAGAGATCGGGTGAAATGACATCAATTGCCCTCCACTTGGGGTTATGGCCGACAAATAGTATTTCCCTTGAAACGCATCAAACAAACCTGTGTTGTTCGTCCACCCATAAACGGGAGCCGTATATCTGGCGGGAGATATTCCACTCATGGGCTGCCACTTGATCACGTCGATTGAATCCATTGCAGGCCTGGGCGACATTCCAATTAAGCTCATTTGGGCACGAACAATTGGATGTGCCAGAATCAGAAAAAATGTGAGGGTAAGCAAGCGGCGTGCCAAAACTTTTTTTTTGAGACAACAAAAAATCAATTTGCTCTATAAACAACAAAAAATCAAGTAGGTTACAATACCTCGTGGTGGGCAAATTCTTTGAGGAATGGATGCTTTGCGGGAACCAGAGATACCGCGCTTAAACCCTTCACCAAAACCCAACCAAACAATCCTGCAAAACCGATAAACATACCAATCTCAATGAATCCGATACCTGCTTTTGCACCAAGAGTCCCTGGCATAATGCCCAGGTAGAGGTCGATCCACTTTCCAATAATGATGACCAGGGCAACAGACAGCATGAGGCCGTCGTTGCGCTTAGAACCCCGAGTCATCAGTAAAAAGAAAGGAGTCAAGAAATTGATGACTATGTTGAACAAAAACAAAAATTCGAAGTGTTCAAATCGCTCTTGGAAGTAAATCGTTTCTTCAGGGATGTTCGCATAGAAAATCAAAAGGTATTGCGAAATCCAGATATACGTCCAGAAAATACTGAAAGCAAACATAAACTTACCTAAATCATGGAGGTGGTTATCGGTCACCATCTTGAGGTAGCCGGCCCGACGCAGAAGGATTACGGTGAGGGTGATCACAGAAATGGCCGTTACCCAAGATGCGGCAAATTGATAAACCCAGAAAATTGTAGAATACCAATGGGCATCGAGGCTCATCAGCCAATCCCACGACGACATGGCCCAACTTACGGCAAACACAGGCAGGAAAATGACACTGATGGTTTTATTGCGCTTCAGCATCTTTACCCCGCCAATTTCGTCCTCTAAAAGTGAATTCCGACGCATGGCTCGGGTAAATAAATACCACAATGCAAAAATAACCAGTACCCGACCGACCATAAACGGCACATTCAGGTAAGCCACTTTTTCGGCGATGATCTCATCGTAGTGGTGACTTGAGGGATCCGCAATCCCTTCCACCGCCCAATGATAGAGGTGGTTCCAATGGAATATCAAGGCCAACAACAGGACACCCATACCCACATAAGCTACAGGAAGGTAACCCGCCATGGCTTCGGGGATGCGCTTAAATCCAGCCGACCAGCCCGCATTGCTGGCGGATTGGATAGCCAAAAACAAAGTACCCATGAGACCTAGGCCCATGAAATACCAGTTGTTTAATAAGAAATTAGCCCAAAACCGATCGGGGTTGGTGAATAAGCCAAAGGCGATGGCCAATACCCCAACACCCATCATGCCCATCAAAATGCGGCGCAATGAATCGGAAGGCTTGAACTGCTCGGGGGCAGGATGAAATTCGTGGTGATGTCCCATGGTTTATTCTCCCTGATATCCTCTTAATTGGTTGACATATTGTACGATCTGCCATCTTTCTACAGGGCGAATTTGCGAGGCTTGTCCCCACATTCTGCCCTTGCCCTTAGAGATCACATGATAGATATGGCCTGAAGAAACGTTGACAACATTGGAGGCCTTATAGTTGGCCACCCCGCCATACTTTTGACCCACCAAGCCATCACCAGCACCCGCGTCACCGTGGCAAGGTGCACAATAGGAAGTATAGAGGTACTTTCCTGAGGCCAAATTCTTCTCATTCGTCTCCAACGGGTTCTTCAAAATCCGGGCAGCATCTGCGATGCTGTCTTTGTGAATGGGGTAGTTATACATCAACTCCAAACGGGTGTTGTCGTAGCCTGTGGAAGAACGAGGTATACTGCCCTCAACAGGAGCACGCATATTTTTTCCATCGGCATTCACCGTATGTTCTCGCACCTGGCTGTAGGGCTCATAGGAATCTGAAACATACATTTGGGGTGCATATTCCCAACCCGGGTCTTTCTTGTCGGCGATCAAGGCACAACCTGAAAGCGACGCGCTAAGCAGTAATATCCTGGCGATCATAATTCGAGTTCTTTTTCGTGTACTTCCTCTGCACCCAATTTGTTGAGCAATGAAGTTACTGCTGCCGCGTTGGTGCCATCGCGCTCAATAGCCATACAAAATTTATCACTGGTGACCCGTAGATCAGGCATTTTGGCCTCATTACCAGGGATAAAATCACATGCCACCAGGTAAGTACCCACCATGCCCAGAGCGGTGATGAGGACGGTAAGTTCGAAGGAAACGGGAACAAAATCGGGCCATGCCAAAGCCGGTTTACCGCCGATATTCATGGGCCAATCGATACCCAGCATCCAAGTCTGCATGGTAATCGCCAATGTAAACCCTAAGCATCCAAACAGAAAGGCCGCCTTGGGTAAACGGCTGCGTTTGTAGCCCAGCAACTCATCCAGTCCATGCACCGGGAAAGGGGTATAGACTTCGTGGATGCGTGTTCCGCTGGCACGAACTTCTTTTACCGCCTCAAGCAGCGGTTCCTCATCGCCAAATACGCCAATAATATAATGTTTACTCATACTGATCGATTAATTGGGGTACAACAACCTGTGGATTCAACTCTTTGAGATCGACGCCTTCCTGATCAGCCGTCTTTTTAATGTACTGTGATGCGGAACTCTTGGCTACCGATTTGACCTCAGCGATGGCTATAACCGGCACAAACTTCGCGAACAAGAAAAAGAGGGTGAAGAACAGGCCCTGCGAACCAATGAACATGCCAATTTCTACCCAGGATGGTGAATACATGGCCCAACTCGAAGGAAGGTAGTCGCGGTGCAGAGAGGTTACGATGATCACAAATCGCTCAAACCACATACCAATGTTCACGAAAATAGAGATGATGAACACCGCCGTAATGTTGCGGCGCAGTTTCTGGGACCAAAACAACTGGGGTGTAATGACATTACACGTCATCATAGCCCAATATGCCCACCAGTAAGGACCGAATGCGCGGTTGATGAATGCATAACGTTCGTAGGGAACGGCGCTGTACCAGGCAATAAAAAACTCGGTGATGTAGGCCGAACCGACAATAGAACCCGTAACCAGTATGATCTTGTTCATCACATCGATGTGGTTGATGGTGATGTATTGTTCGAGGCGCATGGCCTTACGCATGATGATGAGGAGGGTAAGCACCATGGCAAAGCCGCTAAAAACGGCACCCGCCACAAAGTAGGGTGGGAAAATGGTGGTGTGCCATCCCGGAATCACCGAAGTAGCGAAGTCCATCGATACGATGGTATGCACGGAAAGAACGAGTGGAGTGGCCAAACCTGCGAGGATGAGGGATACACTTTCAAATCGCTGCCACGCCTTGGCCGATCCATTCCATCCAAAACTGAAGAAACCATAGATCTTGCGCCGAAGACCGGTGGCTCGGTCGCGGATGGTTGCCAAATCAGGAATAAGACCCACATACCAGAACACCACAGATACGGTGAGATAGGTCGAAATCGCGAATACGTCCCACAATAAGGGAGAGTTAAAGTTGGCCCAAAGAGACCCATATGTATTGGGCAAGGGAAATACCCAATAAATCACCCAAGGGCGACCGGCGTGGAGCAGCGGATAACTACCCGCACAAATGACTGCAAAAATGGTCATGGCCTCCGCTGATCGATTCACCGCCGTCCGCCACTTTTGACGAAAAAGCAACAAAATGGCGGAAATCAGGGTGCCGGCGTGACCGATACCCACCCACCAAACGAAGTTGGTGATGTCCCAACCCCAGTCGACTGTTTTGTTGAGGCCCCACACCCCTACCCCAGTAAAGAGCAGATATCCTACGGTAAGAAACCACAAGCCAAGGGCAGCGACCGAAACTATAAATCCTAGGTACCACCACTTGGTGGGCTTGCCCTCGACGGTCTGGGCAATGTCTTCGGTGATTTTGGCGTAGCTGGTCTCGCCGGTGATCAGCGGTCGCCTGATGGGGGATTCGTACATCTTATCGTATCGTTTGTTACAATAATATTAAACACTAAGCTTTTGCGGTATCGCGGTTTCTGACTTTCGTGAGGTAGTTGACCGAGGGGAGAACATTGAGTTCTTCAATTACGCCATAGGAACGCTCATTCAAGAATAAGCGCGATACTTCACTCTCGGGGTCGTTGAGATCACCGAACACAATGGCACCGGCCGGGCAAGACTGCTGACAGGCTGTCTTGACCTCACCGTCATTCACTCCACGCCCCTCACGCTTGGCGTCGAGCTTTCCTGCCTGGATGCGTTGTACGCAGAAGGTACATTTCTCCATGACACCCCGTGCCCGAACGGTGACATCGGGGTTCAGCACCATTCGACCGAGGTCGGTTTGTGAAGGGTTGGTATTGAACTTTGGGTTGTCGATGTAGCTGAACCAGTTGAACCGGCGTACTTTGTAGGGACAATTGTTGGCGCAGTAGCGCGTACCCACACAACGGTTGTAGACCATTTGATTGAGGCCCTCGTCTGAGTGCACAGTGGCCAAGACCGGACAAACGGTTTCGCAGGGCGCATTGTCGCACTGCATACACATAACAGGCTGAAACACCACATCTACTTGATCGCCTGTTCCGATGCGCTCGTAGTCGTTTTCTTTATCGATCCGCTCGCCATCTTCAACAAACGCGTAGTAGCGGTCGATTCGGATCCAGTGCATCTCTCTTCGGTTGATGACTTCTTGCTTGCCCACGACCGGCACATTGTTTTCGACTTGGCAACTCACCACACAGGCGCCACAACCCGTACAGGCATTCAAATCTACCGCCATGGCCCAATGGTGACCTTCGTAGTCGCGGTCCTGCCAAAGGGTGATGGCATTGCGGCTCTTTCCGGGGTAGACCTTTTCATAGGTTCCGTCGGCTTTCTTGCGGGTGACGTACGGACGAACATTGCCGTCGGAATGGTCGGCCACATATCGGTCAAGGTGGGTTTCCTTAACAATATTCCGCCCCTCGATGGTGTGATGTGTTTGGGTCTGGGCGAGCTCAGTGGTTTGACCGGTTGCGGAAACCTGCACCCCCGAAACAATCGAAGAGCGATGACTACCCGCCTGCACCAATGCGAAGGCATTCACACCGATCCCTTTTCCGGCCACACCCACCTCCGTTCGGCCATAGCCAACAGCCAGGGCCACCGTCCGGGGATGCATACCTGGCTGAACCAATACAGGAACCTCAACTTCCACGGATCCGGCTTTCACCTTCACCATATCGCCATCTTTCCAGTTATTCTCACGAGCGGTTTTCACGTTCACTGCCAGGTAGTTGTCCCAACAAGCTTTAGAAATGGGATCGGGCATTTCCTGCAGCCATGGGTTGCTTGCGTGCGCACCATTACCCAAACTCAATTTTTCGTACAACACCAAATCCAAACCGTCGGCCTTGCCCGCTGTGATTCCTAAGGCTACTGAAGCATCAAAGCCTTTGTAGGCTACTGAAGAAACAGGATTAGCCTGAACGCTGTACACCCCATTGTGTAGGGCAGTACGCCAGAATGCGCCGGCATCGGCGGCACCTGAAGCGGAAGCGAGTCCGTTCCAAGTCGATTTCAATGCGTCGTAGGCCGATTCTGATGATCCACACATTTGGAGCAACCACTCATTCAGGGAACGGGTGTCGTAGAGGCGAGAAATGGCCGGTTGCTGGAGGCTGTATTGACCGGCAACTGGCTCAGCGTCTCCCCAACTCTCCAGGAAGTGGCTGCAAGCTCCAATCAGGCGGGCACATACAGCCGTTTCGTCGGGCTGGGTTGCGAAAGCCACACTCACTGTGGCTTTTTTAATCAATTCAACCCACTCATTACCTTTCGGATGATCATAAACGGGGTTGGCACCACAAACAATTAAACCAGCCACAGCACCGGACTTCAAATCAGCCATCAGTTGCTCCATATCTTTGTCGCGGCCCTGTCGGATTGACATAGGGGAAGACCAATCAATGGTACTGCCATAAGAACCCAACATTTGATTGATGCCGTTGACCATGCGTTGCACTTTAGGGTCATTGGATCCACAAACCACCAAAGCCTGGCCCTTTGCCTTCCACAAAGCAGCGGCCGATTGTGTGATTGAGTTGCCCGCAAGTTCCAGGGCTGGAACCGATAACAGGCTTTGTCCGGCCAATTTTGCTACTGCATTGTAGAGGTTGGCCACCACAAGGGCTTCTTGGGATGCGCGGTAGGTTGCGCGCACATCGGCGTTGGATCCCGTGACACTCAATCGTGATTCGAACTGAATGTGTCGAGACATCTCCGGTTTATCGGGATTGATTTTGCGGTTTTGGGTGTAATCGCGTGTGTAGGCGACGGGCATCAACCAGTTGCCTAAAAAGTCGGCATCGATGCCCAATACCACACGTGCCTGAGCAAAACGATAAGACGGTAAAGCGGCCTGACCGAAATCGACCTCATTGGCGTCGAGCATGCCTGAAGCGGAAATGGAGTCATAAGATACCCAGCGAAGATTGGGGTACTTGGCCATTGCCTGGGTCATCAGGCGACGGGTAGTAGGACTCACCACACTGTTGGTGAGCATAACAACGGGGCGACCCGCAGCGGCGTCCATTTGGGCACTAAACTTCTGGTCGAATTCCGACCAGGAGATCGATTGGGTACCCGAACGCGGGCTTTTATAGCGCGTGGTATCGTAGAGCGACAAAACAGAGGCATGTACCCGGGCATTTACACCACCTTGCGAAATAGGCGAAAGGGCATTGCCCTCCATTTTGATGGGGCGCCCTTCGCGGGTTTTCACCAGTACGCTCGCGTAATCGTAGCCATCATAATAGGTTGTTGCATACCAAGTAGCCAATGACGGAGACATCTCCTCGGGATGATTCACGAAAGGAATGGCCTTTTTCACCGGAGCCTTGGTACAGGCGGCCAATGTAGCGGCTCCCATACCGAAACCGAAAAACTTCAAAAAATCGCGGCGGTTGGAGGAAAGAGACAAACTGCCCGATCCGAGAATTTCCTCGAGGGGCAATTCTTCTTTGAATTCGCGGGAAGCTTCATCACGGAACGATTCTTCCTGCTGCCATTCGGCTAAGCTCCTCCAGTACTTGGGTTGTGTTTTATCCATAACAGTTGATCAGCGGTAACCTTCGGTTCAATGAATTTTCAAACGAGACATCAATAGTGACACTTAGAGCACTCTAAACCACCCAAATTGGCGATGGTGAGCCCTTTTTCTTTCAAAGCGGCCTGAAAGGCGGGCTTGTCTCCGTGTACGGCTTGGTAATAACCATTGTCGAGATCGACCTTGGTTTCGCGGTGACAGTTAATACACCAACCCATGGTCAGCTGAGAATGCTGATACACCTCGGGCATCTTCTCGATCGGTCCATGACAGGTCTGGCATTCGATGCCCGCAATTTTATAGTGCTGGTAATGGTTGAAATAAGCGAAATCAGGCAGATTGTGGATTCTAATCCATTCAATCGGACGGTTTTGTTCCCAGGCCGCATGAATCTTCTTGATTTCTGGGGCGTCTTTTTTGATTTGGTTGTGGCAATTCATGCAGATGTTCACCGAAGGGATGGTGGCACTTTTACCGCGTTCCACACCCGTATGGCAATAACTGCACGCGATTTGATGCGCACCTGCGTGCAATTCATGGCTAAAGGCCACAGGTTGAGCAGGCTGATAGCCCTGCTGTATACCCACGTGCGAGGCCACATCAATGCCCCAACCGATGCCACCTATCAGAAACAGGGTGAGCAAAGCCCCAACCACGTGTACAGCACGGGGCTTGAATTTGATGCCGACATCTTTGAGTTTTTCGGGATCGGCTTTACCTGAATCGACTCGCTCCTGATATTCTTCATCCAGCATGCGGCTGCTGCGTACAAGCAGCCAAGCCACAGCAGCGGCGATAAAAATGAGGATCCAGATGAGCTGAGACAAACCAAAACCCGAATCTGCTGGCGCTGCTGCGGCATCCTGGGCCAAAGCGGTAACAGAAATCAACGGATTCAGCCCCACGCTCAACGCCCCGCTCCATAAGACAACCGATTTTTGAAAATGGAATATTGCTCTCATTCGCTGTACGTTTCTACCGCACCACGCGGTATTAGACGGGGCAAAAATAGAAGATAAGCGACAAAAAAGGTAGAGGGGCGAACAAAAGAAAAGGGTAAAAATTTTGCACAATAGAATGATTGTGGGAAACCTCCTATTCCAATAGGCGGCCACTCATCTGGAGTCGGTACATATCTGCATACAAACCGTCGGACTCCATCAGCTCGTCGTGTGTGCCGTATTCCGCTACAGTTCCCTGCTGCAATACGGCGATGCGATGCGCCCCACGGATCGTACTGAGCCGATGCGCCACCACCACTGAGGTTCTTCCAAGCATCAACTCCTCTAAGCCGGCCTGCACAAGCCGTTCGGATGCACTGTCGAGTGAACTTGTGGCCTCATCGAGGATGAGAATCACGGGATCGCGCAAAATGGCGCGGGCTATAGCAATGCGCTGTCTTTGTCCGCCACTCAAGCGTACGCCACGTTCACCCACCACCGTATCGAACTGCTGGGGAAACTGCTCAATAAATTCCCAGGCGTGGGCCCTAATGGCTGCATCACGGACCTCCTCATCGCTGGCTCCAGGCCTACCGTAGGCAATGTTCTCTCGAATGGTACCGCCGAATAAAACGATATCCTGGGGCACTACCGCCAACTTCCGGCGGTAGGTCGACCAGCCATAATGACGGGGTTCTACCCCATCGACTTGCACGGTGCCGCCCACAGGCGAATAGAAACCGAGGAGCAGCTGAACAATGGTCGACTTTCCGGCACCACTCGCGCCCACCAAGGCCAGGGTTTCACCAGGGGCCACGGAAAGATTCACATGGCGCAATACGGGCACATCGGCCCGAGACGCGTAGTGAAAGTCGACCGACCGAAACTCAATGTGTCCTTTGATTTGCGAAGCATCGGCCGTTCCCCCAACCGATGGCTCGGCGGGCTCGGAAAAAAGATCCAGCACGCGTTCGGTGGCACCCAGTGTGCGCTGCAATTGGGCAAACAACTCGGCAAATCCTCCTAAAGCGGCGCCCACGAAGGTACTGTACAAAACAAAGCTGGTGAGGCTTCCAATACTTAGGCTGCCGTCGCGCACCATGAGGGCGCCAAACCAGATGACGGCTACAATACTCCCAAACAAACCAAGGATCACAAAGCTGGTGAAGGCCGCCCGGAATAGGGCTCCCCGGAGGGCTAGTTTCACCACCGAACGCATTTTGCCAGAGAAACGATGGGTTTCATAGTCCTCATTGGCGTAGGCTTTGACACTACCAATGGCTTGCAGGGTTTCTTCAACAATGGTTTGGGCATCGGCCAATTCATCTTGTGCTGCACGGGCCACCTTTCGAATCCAGCGACCAAAGACCACGGCCAGCAACACCAAAACGGGGAGAATCGCGAGCATAAATCCCATCAAACGGACACTGGTTGAAGCCAATAGGGCGAGGCCGCCCAACAAAACAACAGCTTGTCGGAGCAGTTCGGCCATGGTGGTGGTTAGGGTATCTTGAATGAGCGACAAATCGGCCGAGAGCCTCGAATTGAGTTCACCAACCCGCCGCGAACCGAAGAATTCCATAGGCAATCGCAAAAGATGCGCATAGGTGTCGCGCCTGAGGTCGGCCAGGGTCGACTCGCCCACGCGCACGAAGAGGTAAACCCGTGCAAAGGAAAAGATCGATTGTAAAATGAGGACGCCCACCAGCACCCAGGCCAGTCCATTGAGGTCCCAAGACACTCTGGGTCCTCTGCTTGCCCCAGACATTCCTCCGCCGTCGGAAGGCAGTTGACCGAGCGAAGTGTCGATCAGTTGCCCCATGAGCCAAGGAAAGGAGAGCGATGACAGGCTCGAAAGCACCAGCATGAGCAATCCAAGGAAGTAGGCCCTGCGGTAGGGACGCATATACCGCAGCAGCTGTAGGAATCGGCTCAAGGCTGCGCCGCTGAGGCGTACTTTAGGCGCGTCGTCGGTGCCAACACTTTGGTTGCTGTTGAATTGTGGTCGTGCCAATGGGGGTTGAGGGTTTTAAGGGTTTCGGTTGATGCTCGGGCGGTTGGTTGCTTTGCTGCTCCTGTGTTTGGTCGTTATGCTGCTCCTGTGTTTGGTCGTTATGCTGCTCCTGTGTTTGGTCGTTATGCTGCTCCTGTGTTTGGTCGTTATACTGTTCGTGTGTGATCGCTTTGCTGCTCCTGTGTTTGGTCGTTATGCTGCTCGATTTACCTGAGCAGGCATGCATCAACCTACACAATTAGATGCTGAGTCGACGACTGACCAAACCATCGACATAACGAAACAGTTCGCTGGGATGGTATTTTTGCCAAGGCATATCATCGAGTTCACCCCCGTAGTGCAGGAACTGATCGATGCCGCAGCGGCTCCATTCCTCGCGCACGGTGTCGCGGAAGTTGATGGCTACAATCCATCCATCGTCGACATCCTGGAACCAATCTTCATAGTAGCAGTCGTCGGACGGGTGAAAGTTAAGTACATGCTCGCCCAACAACAGGAACCTTTGGATCCCGTTGCGCAGGAGCACCTCCAATACTTCTGATTTGAGTTGCATGACATCGTTGTTTACCGCGTCGTTCCATTCACCGATGAATTCAAGCACCGCAAAGCCGTCGTGGTAGTCGACATATAGTATTTTGATAAATAAGGTCTCCGACCCAAATTCATCCCATTGTGGATGGATGAGGTAGTTGTAGATGCTGTGGGTGTACTGGAATTCGGAATAGGCCCGCCCGTAGAAGGGCGAATATTCATCTGCGCAGGCGCTGTATTCGTCGACCCAGCGAAAAAAGGGCTCAATGTGATGCATGGGGATCTGAAGAGGTTGATTCCGACCTGGGCGACTCAAACTGCCGCATGACGGCATCAACAGAACCATGCATTTTGAGGAGACGCCGCGCTTCTGCTTCCGTAATGGGGTATTCCTGCTGCAACATTCGGATTCCGCGGTCCCAGAGCTTGTGGTTGCTGAGCTGCATATGCACCATACGGTTGCCACGCACGTAACCCAGGCGCACCATAACGGTGGTGGTGAGCATATTCAGTACGAGCTTCTGCGCGGTACCGCTTTTGAGGCGTGTGGATCCGCTGATGACTTCAGGTCCCACCACAACCACCACGGGGTAGTCGGCCTGCGCCTCTAGGGGTGTGTTTTGGTTGCAGGTGATGCATCCGGTGGGGATATTGTGACGGCGGCACTCGGCCAAGGCCCCCACTACGTAGGGCGTGGTGCCCGATGCGGCTAAGCCCACCACCATGTCGCCCGCGCTAATCTGATGGGCATGAAGGTCTTTCCATCCGCCATCGGCCTGGTCTTCGGCAAATTCTACCGCCTTGCGGATGGCGGCATCACCTCCGGCTATGAGGCCAACTACCCGACCGGCTTCCACCCCGAAGGTGGGAGGGCACTCGCTCGCATCAACAATGCCCAAACGCCCACTGGTGCCGGCACCAAGGTAAAACAGCCGTCCGCCCGCACTCATTTGTTGAAATATGGCCTCCGCGAGCCTTTCGACTTGTGGCAGAGCCCGGCCCACTGACCGGGGCACACTGCGGTCTTCTCGGTTCATGATCCGCAGCATGGCGCGGGTCGAAAGGCGATCAAAATGGCTGTAGGTCGATGCTTGTTCGGTGGGCCTTACCATGTCATCTGTCGACACCCCTCCTTGAATCGAGGTGGATTTTCGGGGCGCTGTTCGCCGGGGTTTAGGGTTCGGATGATCGGGCATTTTGATCGGGCTGTGGTAGCTTATCGTTTGTCGGCACAAAAATGAGGAACATTGCATTAGATTCACCAAAATAACCTCATTTTTGCAAACGCTTTTTCTTGAATCAATCATTTCTTTTTCTGGAAACCCAATCCTCGCCCCCGGAACCCTCCGAACCCCATGTAGAGGGAACCAACGCCCGTTCGTTGCGCCACAACAGCAGTTGGCGCTTGCCCCTGTTGTTCGGACTCACCACCCTCCTCGGTATGTGGGCCGGATACCGCCTCCACAGCGGTGGTCCACTGGGGCCCACGCCTGAATCGGGCGCGGCTAACCCCATCCAAGAGGTGCTTTCACTCATCAAACAAGTGTATGTGGATCCGGTTTCCGTCGACACCCTCCATAAGCCTGCTATCGATGCGCTGCTGGCACAACTCGATCCGTTCAGCTCCTACCTGCCCGCCGAAGATCTTCAGGCCGCGAACGAGCCCCTTGAAGGGTCTTTCGAGGGCATAGGTGTGGAATTTACCCGACTCAATGATAGCGTGCTGGTAGTGGCCTCTCTTTCAGGAGGACCTTCCGAACAGGCCGGCATCAGAGCAGGCGATAAAATTGTGGAAGTCGATGGCAAGCCCTTGGGTGGTCCCGATCTCACCAACCAAATGGTGATCCGCCAGCTGAGGGGGAAAAAGGGAAGTCGCGTGAAGCTCGGAATCTTTAGAAGCGGCCAACCCAGCCTTCTGCAATTCACGGTGGTGCGCGATAAAATTCCCATTTATAGCCTCGATTTGGCCTACCACATCAAACCGGGTACGGCGTATATCCGCCTCAACAAATTCGCCGCATCTACCATGCAGGAATTCGGCGAAGCTTTCGACCGCCTCAACCGACAACAGAAAATTGAACGATTAATTCTCGACCTGAGGGGCAACCCCGGTGGCTACCTCAACGCCGCCACTGACTTGGCCGATGAGTTTCTCGACGGCAACAAACTCATCACCTATACTGAGGGGCGCACAAAACCGCGCGAAGAATTTAAAGCTTCACGCATGGGCCGCTTTGAGCAGGGAAAGCTGTTGGTGTTGATCGACGAGGGTTCGGCATCGGCGAGTGAGATCATCGCAGGGAGTGTGCAGGATTGGGACAGAGGACTGTTGATCGGACGCCGCAGCTTCGGCAAGGGAACCGTTCAGGAACAGTTCGACTTAAAAGGCGGTGCCGGCTTGCGTCTGACCGTGGCCCGCTACTACACCCCCAGCGGTCGATGCATCCAAAAGCCCTACGACGACCTGGGGCTCGAATGGCCGGGCGATGAGGATTCGGGAGATGCTAGAGGCTCGGTCCATGTGGGGGATGCAGGGAATTCCAGAAATGCAGGATATGCGGGTGGTAAAAAAGACCCTGAAGATGTGGTGAAAGAGGGATATGATGGCAAAAACGTGGGGTCGGGCGATAAAAAAAGCACGGGGGATGGGAGCAAGGCGAAGCATTCACCGGCAAGCGACACCACCCGCTACCGTACGGCCGGTGGGCGTAGTGTGTTCGCCGGTGGGGGTATTATGCCCGATAGCGTGGTGAGAGAGGAAGGCCCGAAACCGGGCAGCCTGCTCTACAGCCTGATCAGCAGTGGCGAGCTCATCCGCTACTGCTACTACTGCTCCGACCGCTACAGAAAAGAACTCACCGCAGCAGGCAGCGCCGCTGGTTTCGCCGCCCAAAACAGCCTCCCAACCGCGGTGTTGGGCGGACTACCCTCATTCGTTCAACTCGACGACTTCACCCCCAACGCACCGCAGTGGAAGTCTGAGCAAGCAGAGATTGCCCATTGGCTCAAAGCCTACCTGGGGCGGCAACTCTACAACTCAGAAGGATTTTACCGCGTGCTCCACCGCCACGATCCCGTACTGCAGCGCGCACTCCAAGTGTTGGGGCAGTAGGAGCGATTTTGATTGAGCATTGATATAGCATTTCTTCCTATTTTGGCGATTTAAACCCATACTCCATGGCCATAGCTCCGCCCTTTAACCTAATGCAGTGGATTGGCGAAAACCGCCACCTGCTGAAGCCCCCGGTTGCCAACAAAAACCTCTATCCCCTGGGCAAAGATTATATTGTGATGGTTGTGGGCGGTCCCAATGCCCGCAAAGACTACCACTACAACGAAACAGAAGAGCTCTTCTATCAGTTGGAAGGACAGATCACCGTGCGCATTCAAGAAGACGGACAAAGCCGCGACTTACATCTCGGACCCGGCGATATGTTTCTTTGCCCGGCCGGCGTACCCCACTCGCCGGTGCGCAGTGAGGGCTCGATCGGATTGGTGGTGGAGCGGGTTCGGGTGGGTCTCGGACTGCGCGACGGACTGATGTGGTTTTGCGAGCAGTGCAATCACCCCCTGCATGCGGCCTACTTCAGCCTGCAGAACATCGAAACTGATTTCATCCCCCACTTCAAGGAATATTACGGCAGCGAAGCCCTGCGTACCTGTGGCGCATGCGGCCACATCATGGAAAGCGACCCCCGTTTTGTGTAAGAGAATATCCAATCAAAGCGACCCCCGCTTCGTATAGCAGTGGATCCATCCCTCAACCCAAATGCATCCCTATGATGACCACCGCCGAGGCCAAAAAACGCCAGTCCAAAGTCAACGTGCTAGCCGGTCACTTTGGTCATGCGCCCACCATAGATATTCACACCCACATCATTCCCGAGCATCTGCCCGATTGGGCCGCACGCTTCGGCTACGGCAGTTTCATCCGACTTGAGCATCAATTCGGCTCATGCCCCAGTTGTGCCCATATGATGCAGGGCGACACCCTATTCCGCCGCATCAACGCCAATTGCTGGGACGACCATGAGCGAATCAGCGATTGCGACCGCGATGGGGTGCGCATGCAAGTGATCTCGACCATTCCCGTGATGTTTCACTACTGGGCGCGCCCACAGGATGCCCTCGACACCAGTCGCTACCTCAACGACCACATAGCCCAGACGGTGGGCCGACATCCACACCGCTTTGTGGGACTCGGCACTGTACCCCTCCAGGATCCCCAGCTGGCCATTCAGGAAATGGAGCGTTGCGTGAAGGAATTGGGACTGGCCGGTATCGAAATTGGATCGCACGTGAATGAGTGGAACCTATCGGAACCCGAGCTCCTCCCCTTTTTCGAAGCAGCGGAACGCATGGGGGCGGCGCTGTTCGTACACCCTTGGGAAATGATGGGCCACGATAAAATGCGGCGCTATTGGTTGCCTTGGCTCGTGGGGATGCCGGCCGAAACCTCCCTGGCCATCTGCAGCATGCTTTTTGCAGGCGTATTTGAGAAATTCCCCCGATTGCGTGTGGCCTTTGCCCACGGTGGTGGTTCGTTTCCGGCCACATTTGGACGCATCGAACGCGGATTTGAGGTTCGTCCCGACTTGGTGGCCATCGACAATGCCACATCACCACGCC
The DNA here is from genome assembly GCA_005799065.1 of Bacteroidota bacterium. GTDB lineage: Bacteria > Bacteroidota > Bacteroidia > UBA7662 > UBA7662 > F1-60-MAGs140. Next base: position 5,771 of record SYHW01000060.1, on the reverse strand, counting down.
ACTACCTCGGGCGTTTTTGGCTCGATTCGCTGGTTCATGATCCCGAAATGCTCGACTACATCGCCCGGCTCATCGGTCACAACCGGATTTGCGTAGGATCCGATTATCCATTTCCGCTCGGGGAGTCAATCCCTGGCGGCATTGTAGGCGAAATGCACTGGACCGATGCAGAAAAACATCAAGTTCGCTGGAAATCGGCCCTCGAATGGCTCAACCTTCCCGATCCCTTGCGCACAAAATTCGGTTCTAATAAATAATTAGGCTGGGCTTTGGCGCGCCAACTGCACTTCGGCCTCGATACGCACCTCATCTCCAACCAATAGGTCACCTGCCTCGTTCAACACATGAAAATTCAAACCAAAATCTTTTCGGTTGATGCGTGTGCGGAGGGTGAGTCCTGCCTTGGTGTTGCCATAGGGGTCTTTGGCGATGCCGTTCACCGCCACGTCGAGATCGACCGGAAGGCTCACGCCGCGAATGTTCAGAAGGCCATGCATGATGTAGGATCGTTCGCTGCGTCGGGTCACGTCGACACCCTCAAAAAGTATGTGCGGATATTTTTCTGCGTGGAAAAAATCCTCCGAAAGAAGATGCTTGTCGCGATCTGCAAGACCGGTCGTTACCGATGCGACATCGGCTTCAAATTGCACTTGTACCTTCGACAAATTATCTCCCTCAGAAGTCACCCGAGCGCGGTAGGAACTGAAAGTACCCGTTACCGTGGAGATCATCAGATGACGTACCTTAAATTGAATGGAACTGTGGGACGCATCGAGGTTCCACACTACATTGGGCTTGATTGTATTGACTGACATTGTTTTTTGAATTTAAATGGATATTTAAATGAACGTTCTCAGAGATTTTGAAATTCGTACACCAAACCAGCGTACATGAACCCTAACAACAAGTCCCAAACCGATTTGTTTGGCGCATCTGAAGCACGATTGCCCCTAGAAACCAGCGTGGGAGCCATTGGGGTGTTCGATTCGGGGCTGGGCGGACTCACCGTTTTGCGTCACCTCCATCAGCAATTGCCGTACTACGACTACCTCTACCTGGGCGATCAGGCCCGGGTCCCCTATGGCACACGGTCTTTTGAGACCGTACTGCGCTACACACGAGAGGGCGTCTCTGAGTTGTTTTCGAGGGGATGCGCATTGGTCATCCTGGCCTGCAACACGGCATCGGCCAAGGCGTTGCGGAGTCTGCAACAAGAATGGTTGCCGTCCGTGGCCCCCGACCGCAGAATCCTTGGCGTGCTCCGACCGAGCACCGAAGAGGCAGGCAACTTCACCCGCAATGGCCACCTCGGAATATTGGCCACACCCGGCACTGTGCTTTCGAACAGTTACCCCATCGAAATCGGGCATTTCTTCCCCGAAATTAGAAATACGCACCTTGCTTGTCCGCTTTGGGTTCCCCTTGTGGAAGCAGGTGAAGTCGACTCGGAGGGAACCCACTATTTCGTGGCGCGTGATCTGAATCGCCTATTTCAGTTGGACCCCCAAATCGATGCTGTTTTGTTGGCCTGCACACACTACCCCATGTTGATGGACGTGATTCGACAGCACCTACCTATTGGCGTTTCTATTATCGAGCAGGGCCCCTTGATCGCCGAAAAGTTGAAGAGCTACCTCGACCGGCATCCCGAAATACAAATGCGCTGCACCACCAACGGAACGATGCGTTACCTCACGACCGACAAGCGTGACGGTTTTTGTGAGAAGGCAACGCTTTTTGGCATGCACATCGACCCCCAGCAAGTCGAAGAAGTGCATCATTTCCTTTGATTTGGTTGTCTGTTTTTGGGGGAAGCCTAGATCGGGTTGGGTTGGGCCGCCGCTTTCTTCAGGCTAAAGGAAGAAAATAGACACTCGCTTGAGCTTGAAATTGACCTTGTGAGCATACATGCACGCCACAATTCAATGGCTATAAAGCGATTCAGGTGCACATACTAAACCCTTATGAAAATCCTGCAGCATAAAATCATCCTAAATGTGCATCACTGATCACCAATCGAGTTGTTCGCCTTCTGGAACGGGGCATTCCAGCGCAAGCGGCTGCAGGGTTACGGGGTGTTCGAACGAAAGGCGCCAACTGTGGAGGGCGATTCGGTGGCCAGGCAGGGGATTCGGCGCGCCATATTTGACATCACCCAATATGGGATGACCGAGTGCAGACAATTGCACCCGAATTTGGTGGGGCCTGCCCGTTTTGGGCATGACCTCAACTACACTTCGGCTGCTGCCATACTGCACAACACGGTAGAATAACTCCGCCCGCTTGCTGTCGCGCACTTCCTTCTCATAGGCCCTCACCACATTCCTTTCGGTATTCTTTTTGAGGTAATGAACCAAAAGACCTTCCTCGGGCCGGGGCTTGTCGGTCACCACCGCCAGGTATTTTTTCTGCACGAGTCGATCGTGGAACTGCTTGTTCATGCGTTCTAATGCCTTGCTCGTTCGCGCCAGGAGCACAAGCCCGGATACAGGCCTATCGATTCGGTGGATCAGCCCAACGAATGCATCACCTGGCTTGTTGTATTTATGGGCCAAATAGGCACCCACCCAATCCGTTAGTGCAGGGTCGCCGCTGTCATCGCCCTGCGTGAGCATACCCGCGGGCTTACCCACCGCGATCAGGTGGTTGTCTTCATAGAGTACCAATGGTGTACTGGGATTATCGTAGCGCATCGATTAAGTGTTGTATTGTTCACCTGGCCCTGGAAATTCACCCGATTTAATATCCGAAACATAATGGCGTACGGCACCGCCAATTTCCTCATAAAGGTTCAGGTAGCGCCTTAAAAACCGAGGGTGAAACTCATGGGTAATGCCCAACATATCGTGTACCACCAAAACTTGTCCGTCCACACCACTACCGGCACCAATACCGATGACCGGAATCGACAAGGATGTGGCGACCTCGCGCGCCAGAGGCGCGGGGATTTTTTCGAGTACAAGGGCAAAGCAGCCCGCATCTTGAAGGGCATGGGCATCCCGTTTGAGTCGCTCTGCTTCCTCCTCCTCCCTTGCCCGCACGGTGTAGGTGCCAAATTTATAAATCGATTGTGGGGTGAGGCCTAGGTGACCCATCACCGGGACACCGGCTGTAAGAATGCGTTCGATCGATTCCAGTACCTCAGATCCGCCTTCGAGCTTCACGGCGTGTGCCCCCGACTCCTTCATGATTCGGATGGTGCTCTGCAGGGCCTCTTTCGAATTTCCCTGATAGGAACCAAAAGGCAGATCCACCACGATGAGTGCCCGTTCTACACCCCGAACGACCGATCCTGCATGATAGATCATCTGATCTAGGGTGATGGGTAGGGTCGTTTGATGACCGGCCATCACGTTCGATGCTGAATCGCCCACGAGCAGCACATCGATACCGGCCGCATCGAGCATGCGCGCGAAAGAATAGTCGTAGGCCGTGAGCATACTGATTTTCTCGCCCCGCTCCTTCATCTCACGCAGGGAGTGGGTGGTAACCTTTCGAAACTCGGAGGAGGCAACGGACATAAAGAGGGTTAAGGATGGGTTAACTAAATCAATAGAGGCGCCAAGCGCGCCAAATCTTGCGCAAAATCCGCTTTATTTTCCAAATTACCATCTCCCCGCTCCGAAGTGGTCGGCATATTTCTATTTTTGCATTTTGTCTGTACGCTACACATCTTTTTACCTCGATAACACCCCTTCCTGATTCACACCCCTTCCTGATTCACACCCCTTCCTGATTCACACCCATACCTCAATAACACCCCTTCCTGATTCACACCCTTTCGTTGTAACCCCATACCCTGTGGCCCCCTCCCCTTCAAATTCCACCCACTCATTTCGTCCGCTTGTCTTATTTCTTTGCCTGTTGTTCGTACTCAGACTCCTGCCCTCCTGTTCGACAGAGATCGACGTAACCGCCGACTGGAAGGAAACCACTTTTGTGATGGCGTTGCTGCGCACCGACGATCAAGAACACTACATCAGGATCCACAAGGCATTTCTGGATAAAGAGCGCGACGCCTTCGTGATTGCCTCCATTCAAGACTCGATCTACTATAAAAACCTCACCGTTCGGGTGCTCAAGCAGCGGAATAACCAAACGGTAGAAACCTACTTGTGTGAGTCGGTCGATACGGCCTTGATGGAGCCCGGTTTGTTTGCCCACCCCGATATGCTGCTCTATCGTTTTCGATCGCCCGGATTTCTTGATTCGAGTTTTACCTACACCCTCCAAATAACGACTCCTGGAGGTGTTGTGGTGACGGCTCCCAGAGAGCCCTATGATGTAAACGCCATTTATGGTGGCCCAATCGGTGGATTCGGAAGCGAGGGCGTGATCAGCTTTGCCCTTCCGCCCAATACCCCCCTACCCCCCAACTACAACGGCATCAACTGGAGCGCTGCCCCTTCACAGGTTAAGCCGCGCATTCCCCTCAATGCCAAGACTTTTGATCTCACCCTCAGGATATTCTATGATGAGTGGAACCGCTTCACCGTATCGCCCGGCGACACGCCTGGCTTGGCTTTGAAGTATGTAGACTGGGTGGCCTATCCGGGTCAACAGGTTGAGAACACTGCCGTGGTAACGCCCCTCTTCTTGCGGGGCAACAATCTGTTTGCTTATATGAACTCCGCCATTCCGACGGTCGACAGCGTCAATCGGCGTTTACGCGGAACCCTGTTTATTTTCGACTTCGCCGACCAATACCTCAACAACTTCTTGCAAATTAACCGGCCGAGTTCAAGCCTGGTGGATGTTCGCCCCACTTACACCAATGTCGACAATGGTTTAGGCCTCTATGCATTCCGCCGGAGCATTCCAAACCGTAAAGAAGTTGAATCTTCAGTCGGATATCCTTACAGCAGCAACTTTTTCCGTAAGGCATTGGGCGGTAATGGTACCGACAGCCTGCGCATCAAATACCCTCAACTGAATTTCGTGCCTTAATAGGTCAGCGCAAACGGCATTAAGGGATTTGTAGCGGCTTTCCCGATTTGCAGTCGCTTTCCCGATTTGCAGTCGCTTTTCCGATTTGCAGCGGCTTATGCATGCTATTTTCTGCCATATTGTCAGATAAAAGCATTTCTTTCCGGCCGGCCTGACATCAATCCCTCGCCTATCGCGTCACATTGGCCTGAACATCTGTGCCTAAGTGTTTTGGCATTTCAATTGTTCAAGAGGTCGAAAACCAAATAAATCCTCATCATGAAAAAAATAATTGGCATCGACCTGGGCACCACCAACTCCTGCGTTTCCGTAATGGAAGGTAATGAATATGTTGTGATCCCGAACAGTGAAGGCCGCAGAACAACCCCCTCCGTGGTTGCCTTCATGCCGAACGGAGAAATTAAAGTAGGCGACCCCGCCAAAAGGCAAGCCATCACCAATCCCACCAAGACCATCGCATCGATCAAGCGCTTCATGGGCCGCAAGCACTCAGAGGTGAAGGAAGAGCTTAAATATGTAGCGTATGAAGTGGCACGTGGCGATAATGACACCCCGCGTGTTCAAATCGACGAAAAACTGTATACCGCACAGGAGATCTCGGCCATGACCCTTCAGAAAATGAAGAAAACAGCGGAAGACTATCTCGGCCACGAAGTAGACGCGGCGGTCATTACCGTTCCGGCCTACTTTGGCGAAAAACAGCGGCGAGCCACGATTAAAGCTGGAGAAGCTGCGGGGCTGAAGGTGCTGAAGCTGCTGAATGAGCCCACTGCAGCCGCTTTTGCCTATGGGCTTGGCAATACCGGCCCCACCCGGAAGATCCT
>SYHW01000059.1 GCA_005799065.1 Bacteroidota bacterium | reverse complement strand
TTTGACTCGCTCATGGAATCGCCAAGGGAGTCTCTCTTTGACTCGCTCATGGAATCGCCAAGGGAGGCGCTCATTGAGCCGCGCAGGGAGGCGTACAGGGAGGGTTTCAGGTAGCGTCGAAAGCACGTCATTTGTTCGCCTCCATCGCTCAGTTCTTGCTGGTCGTTTAGTTGTTCTACGTAACCCATAGCCCGAATATGGAGCGCCCATTCATCAAAAAGCGCATCTATTTCTTCTTCGGTATTTACTTCGCGTGGATTCCAAACCCAGACGGACTGACTATCATTTTCATCCCATCGAAAATCAGTGCTTCCACCGGGATGCAGCAAGGCTTGCTCAAAGAGCACCCGAATGGTATTTTTAATTGGGGTACGATCAGGTGACGACGCATATGTACGTCTTATAGGGGTACGATGTTCTCGCTTTGAGGCATCACTCGATGGTGATATACCCAGTTCCTTGAGCCAATGCAACCAATTCATTGAAGTAGAACAAAGAACTGAGCGAAGGGTTTACTCGCGGTCGAGCAAATACAGCAGGGCTGCGAGGGCGGCAGAACCCAATTCCAATTCGCGGCGATTCACCGATTCGAGGACATCGGTGCGTGCGTGGTGGTAGTCGAAATACCGCTGTGATTCGGGCACAAATCCCATCAATAATGCGCATTGATCGCGCATTTGTGCGACATCAGCACCGCTTCCCCCCTTTCGTATTCGGTGTATGCCATAGTCACTGAGCGCGCCAAGCATCGGCTGCAAATCAGCAATGCGCTGGCTATCGGCCTCCACATGGAATTCGCGGGGTGAAAATCCGCCGCGGTCCGATTCTATGGAGGCTAGGTGTGTCTCTTGGTTTTCACGGGCCAGGCGGGCATACGCTTGGGCACCCCGCATTCCATTCTCCTCATTCATGTAGAGGATCGTTCGGATGCTGTGTCGGGGTTTGTAGCCACAAGCCATAAGCAACCGAGCCGCCTCCATGCTGTGCACACAACCTGCTCCATCGTCATGGGCCCCTTCGCCCACGTCCCAACTATCGAGGTGGCCCCCCAAGGTGATGAATCGATCGGGATACTGTGACCCATTGATTTGCCCAACTACATTATAGGACAAAGTATCAGGCTGATTGGCACAATGCAAAACCAATTCAACCTCCAGTTTTTTTCCCAGTTGCCATTGCTTATGCATGTATTCGGCATGAGCAGTACTCACCGCAGCGGCGGGAATTCGAGGGATGCTGTCGCGGTACACCATCATGCCGGTGTGGGGAAAGGAGTCGATCGACAGGGTTAAGGAGCGTACCAGTACGGCCTTCGCACCCTTCTGGGCAGCTTCGACGGCCCCCTGAACCCGAATCGACGCACAATGGCTGTATGATTCAAAGGTATTGATGTATCTGGCATCCATTTTTTGGTTGATGAACACCAACTTTCCCTGCACGCGATCATTTGGGAGGTTTTTAAGTTCCTCCAAGCTGCCAACCTCCAGGACCTCTGCCCTGATCCCTTCGATTGGAGTAGCGACTGAACCGCCAAGCGCCAAAACGGCCAGATCAACCTGGTCCTCTTTCTTAATTCGCCCTTGCCCAATCGATGAAATCAATAACCTTGCCCGTTCGGGCGCCCCTCTTTTCCATACCGGGACCTGCACGGGTTGCAGCCATACAGAATCATAGCCCATGCCCAGCATCTGCTTTCGGGTCATCATCACGGCTTTGGCTGCACCTTCGCTGCCCGTTAGTCGGTGACCCACTTCTTTACATAATGCAGTCAAAAGCGGCCATGATTGGCCCTCCATCAGCGATGAATCGAACAAGCTGCGTATCAATACATCCGACTTTGAATTCGTGGTTGATTGCGCGCCAGCCTTCAGTGGGTAGACCAGCAAGACCACTCCCAAAACAAGGAGGATTTTGTAGTGATCAATTTTATTGACCATGTTTTCCATTTATTAATCGATGCATATCATAGGTCCCAAAATACACATTCAGCCGTGGCTAATATCATGGGCCGATTGTGAGCATTCGCCCGAGGCAAATTTCAGAAGCCGATTGTGAGCATTCGCCCGCTTAATATACAAAAAAACGAATTAAAAAGCCTCCTGAAACAGGCGTTCGTAGACTGTTTTCTCCAGCGAGGTAGCATTGGGGTCACGCGTCCACATGAATCGTGGGAATGTTGGGCTTTCGAGCGTTCCTTTGAACACCATTTTCTCTCCATCACGTTTTCCTTCCACCTTGAATGCATCCCCTGGTTTGTAATCGCGTATCCAATCCGAATCAGGTTCTTTATCTGCACATTGGGTGAGTATATCTCCTGTTTGAACGCCCATTTTCCAAGCTGCGCTACCCTCCCAAAGACTTGTGACCAACCAGCCATCTGCATTTCGGCTTCCAGCTGCCCCAAAATAAGCCTTGCGCGCATAATCCTGGGTGTCCTTCAGCACAAGCCCGGCATAGCGTGCGTATCGCTTAAAATCGATCGGTTCTCGGCCAAAAATGTACCGATCCCAAATGCTGTCGGCCTCATGGCCTAAATGTAGACGAAATGCGTCCTTGATTTCGTTGTCGGTAAACCCTCTTTGCTCTTGTATGGCATATCGGGAATACATCCATTTCATGACACTGTCTAAACCGTATTGGCCGCCACTGTGGTGCCAAAGGGCCGCATCAAGCACAAATCCCATCATTGAGCCTTTTCTATAGTAGAACACTGTGGTATTGCCGCTGTTTTCATTGCGCAGATAAAACTTTATCCATGCGTCGTAGCTCGATTCGGCGAGCGATTGCTCGGCATCGCCTCTATTGCCCAATACTGCGTTGAAGCCATCCAGCAGGGTTTTTTGGTATTTCTCGGTCGACATCAAACCCGTTCTGCGCAAAATAAGATTGTCGTAGTAGCTCGTGATGCCTTCTGAAAACCAAAGATGGTGGGTGTATACCTCCCGGTTGTAGTCGAAGGGGCCCAGTACCTCAGGCCTCAAGCGCTTCACATTCCACAAATGGAAGTACTCGTGGGCCACAAGACCCAGAAAGTCGACATAGCGTTCGGGTTGATTGTAAACATCTGCACGGGTTTGTAGTGTGGTGCTGTTGGCATGCTCCAAACCGCCCCCACCCTTGGCCGCATGTTGTATGACAAATAAGTAGTTCTTGTTGGGTTGATGGTCGAATATTTCGGTGCAAGCCTCAACAATCGCCTTCATATCCTGTTCTACTTTACTACGGGTAAATTTACCGGCCCCTGGCATCACCACCTGGTGGGGAATGCCGGCGGCCTCAAAGGTGAATTCGGGGAAGTTGCCCAACTGCAGAGGACAATCGACCAACTCATCGTAGTGTGTCGCCCGAAACGACAGCCCTTCTGCTTCCCCTTCAATTGGAGATAGACTTGTTGCGGCTTGTTTCCAACGGTCGGGTAAGGAAATACGCAGGATGTGTTCGCGGGCTTGCTGACCTTCCACCCAGAGGAAAACGGAGCTGCCGAGCAGCGCCGCCTGATTCTGGTCGATATAGCTCGTGCGCACGCTGTATTCATTGGCATACACCCTGTATCGTATTTGCACGCGGTTTGCGCCCCGGGTGCTGACTGCCCAGGCATTTTTGCGGCACTTTTTCCACATCAGTTGCAGCCCACTCTCCGCGTCTCTGGCCTCAAATCGGTCTAGGTTGCGGGAAAATTCTCTGATCATATATGAACCTGGCGCCCAAACGGGAAGTGCCAGTTGCAGCGTGTCGGTACCCTTCGCGTCGATGATCATCTCGATCTCCGCGTATCTCGACGATGGTTGTGGGATTCTTAACCAATATTGAATGGGTAATGGTGCATCTGCCAACCGTACTGGCTCTTGAAGGCAGCGCGTATGAACCATGCACGAATCAATTCCCCCTTTACCGGAAGCAAATGGGCTCTGAATGCACAACACATAAACCAATGCAAAGAGAAATGTGTACTTCGATAGCATTTTGGATATTGATTAGTGATGATGTACCCCGCCTGGGCCATGAACATGGCCATGAGCCCGCTCGTCGGGTGTTGCTACCCGTACGTCGACCACCACGCCACTACATCGCAGATCATACCCAGCGAGTGGGTGGTTGAAGTCCATCCGCACCGTTGCATCTCCAACAGAAACTACCTTGGCTCTGTGGCTATGTCCCTGTTCATCTTCTAAATTCAACCACTTACCAGGTGACACATGTGCCGAGTCGAAGCTGCCATCGGGTAAGCTAAAGATATCAATGGGTAGATCCGACATTTGTTCGGCTCGGTGTGGCCCGTAGGCCTGATTCATCGCTACATCCACATCGAAGGCATCGGTTGCCGACAAGCCGAGTAGCGCATCTTCCAACAAGGGAATCATGTCGGTCTGTCCGACTAAAAAGTAAAAGGGATGCTGCTCATCGCGTTTCTGGAACACCTTTTCTGTGCCGTCGGCAGACTTTCCCATGATCTCCATGGCAATGGCGGCAACGGTCCCTGGGGCAATTTTCATAGGATCTTATGGCTGTATTGAAACAAATGGGGACGATTCTGTTAAAGGTGAACGACTCTGATAAATGGGGGACGATTCTGATAAAGGTGAACGACTCTGATAAATGGGGAAGATTCAGGGCACAGGATCAATTATGCATGTATGGCACGGTTGGCGGTTGCGGCCAAGCAGGCTTCTTTGAATACCTCAGTGTAGGTTGGGTGGGCGTGGCTCATTCGGGCAATATCTTCAGCACTCGCCCTAAATTCCATGGCCACCACCGCCTCGGCGATCATATCGGCCACGCGTGGACCGATCATATGCACGCCCAGTATTTCGTCGGTTTCCTTGTGTGCATACACCCGAACCAAACCATCGGTGTCCATCGAAGCCCGCGCTCTTCCACTCGCCTTGAAGGCAAATTGCCCGGTTTTGTAGGGCATATTTTGGTGTTTCAGTTCTAGATCGGTGTATCCAACAGAAGCCACCTCGGGCCATGTATATACCACATTGGGAATCAAGTGGTAGTGGATGTGCGGTTTTTGACCAGCCAATACTTCGGCCACAAAAACCCCTTCTTCTTCCGCTTTGTGTGCCAACATAGTGCCTCTTACGACATCTCCTATGGCGTAGATATGGCTTTGGCTTGTTTGGAGTTGATCATTGACCGGAATCCTTCCTCGCTGGTCTACCTCAATTCCAGCCTTTTCCAAGTTTAGGCCATCGGTGTAGGGGCGTCTACCCGTACAAACGAGCGTGTAGTCGGCCTCAACGGAAAGGGAACTTCCGTCGCTGAGTCGGCTAAATTGAACCTGCGTTTTGCGTCCTTTCGTGCTCACTTCCGTAACTTGATGAGCAAAATGGAATTCCATTCCGAGGGGAAGTAATACCTTGAGCAGTTCGCGGCTCATCGACTCATCCATGCCGGGGATAAGCCGATCCGCATACTCGATTACCGTGATTTTGGTTCCTAATCGCGCATAGACCGAACCCAATTCCATGCCAATAACCCCACCGCCAATAACTACCATGCTCTTGGGGATCTCTTTGAGCGATAGTGCTTCAGTGGATGTGATGATCCGCTTTTTGTCGGCCTGAAGGCCTGGAGGTGCCGCGGGCTTTGAACCGGTTGCGATGATTATATGGCGTGCTTCGAGCCGTTGCGCTTCGCCTGATTCGGATGTGATCGACAGGGTATGCGCATCGATAAAGGACGCGTGTCCATGCAACACCTGAATTTTGTTTTTTTTCATCAGGAACTGAATTCCTTCGACATTCTGACGAACGACTTCGGACTTGCGGCCCATCATCAGACCAAAATCGACCTCAACGCCACCACATTTAATTCCATGGGCACCAAAACGATTACGGGCGTTGTGAACATGTTCTGATGAGTCGAGCAATGCTTTTGATGGTATGCAGCCAACATTTAAGCAGGTTCCGCCCAATGTTGGGTACTTTTCAATGATGGTGGTCTTAAACCCCAATTGTGCTGCGCGAATGGCAGCTACATATCCTCCTGGCCCGGAGCCTATTACGGCAACCTCTGTGGTCATATTTTTTATGAACAAACATAAAGAAAATCGGGCGTTTTCGGGTGATGATTGTTGCCCATCAACTTTCCATCATCGGAAAATGCACAAACTGTGATCATGAGAAACTCAATCGGGTATCATGAGAAACTCAATCGGGTATCATGAGAAACTCAATCGGGCAGTTTCGTTAACAAATAGAAAAATCCCGCCAAGGCCGAAATAATGAGCACGATCAAAGCAAGTAATAAGAAATAATACTCCAAAAAGCTGTGTTTTTTGATCGATTTGAACATAGGGCCACTCCAATAGCAGCTCTGACAACTGTAATTTCGAATAACAGAATTCGGATTATTATTACTTCTTGGTAACATTTTTCCTTCCTTTCCACAATTGGGGCAAGTTCTGTATCCGTCAAATTTCATTTTTTTGTTTGTTTTGGCCAAAGATAAAAAAAAAAAGCTTACTTCGACAAGTGTTAAAAAATATTTAAAATTATTTCTTTGCTCTACGCTATTTTCCGATTTTTTCGTTATTTGTGTGTTGCTTTCTTTTGAACGTTTTGCCATGAATGCACCCGAAGACCCCTTGCTGAAACAGACCCTCGACGACGATGGTCTACCCATTAGCCCAATTCTCCCACCCGGTATTCGTAATTTTTTGATCGACATCGATGGCACCATTTGCGACGATGTGCCCAACGAGGAGCCCGAACGCATGAAACATTGTACGCCCTTTCCTGATGCCTTAAAAACACTTAATGAATGGTTTGATTCGGGTCACCGGATTTATTTTTTCACTTCCCGAACCGAAGACCTCAGGCAAATCACGGAACACTGGCTGGTTCAACACGGATTCAAATACCATGGCATGATCATGGGTAAGCCGCGTGGAGGAAATTATCATTGGATCGATAACCATATGGTGCGCGCCACCCGCTATGAAGGCCGATTCACCCACATGATTAGAAAATCCAAAACAATTGAAATTTTTGAAGAAGAATAAATGAGCACCCTCAACAAATCGACAGCTGGCTATAAAATGCTGATGATCCTGGCCATTGCAGATGGCTCGCATCTGGGGTCAGAAAAGAAACAGATCATCAATTTTCTTGGCGATTATTTCGACCCGGAATTTCTTGAAGCCGCCATTCATTCGGAACAAATCAGGCTCGAAAGCCTTCATAAGGACGATCTAATGCTGGAGTTCCGCGACGCCATGAATCAATTCTACAGGCAGTCGACTCCCGAAGAACGTACGCGGTTTCTGCAACAAGCCGTGGATTTGGTGACCGCCGATGACCAGGTTTCACCTGAAGAAAACCTATTTCTGAATCGACTGTTCGAACTCTGGGCCGAAACAGAATAGCCAGTCGCGAGAAGTGAGTAGCCTTGTGATCCTAGAAGTTAATAGCCTTGTGATCCTAGAAGTTAGTAGCCTTGTGATCCTAGAAGTTAGTAGCCTTGTGATCCTAGAAGTTAGTAGCCTTGTGA
>SYHW01000058.1 GCA_005799065.1 Bacteroidota bacterium | reverse complement strand
CTCCCTTGGCGATTCCATGAGCGAGTCAAAGAGAGACTCCCTTGGCGATTCCATGAGCGAGTCAAATAGGCCAAAAGGACAACATACTCTGAACTTCGGCAATATTATGCTCGAAATTCAGAAGATCCACGGCATCACACAGCAATTCCGCGTTCAACTGACGCGCTACCCGAGTAGAAATGCCGAAAAAACCGCCTCTATGTCCACATTCATGGAACGCATGCTGGCTCAGTAAGAAAAACATCTGGGATGATGAATGCATCCTCAGCATGCCCCAAAAGGAAAGAGTTAGTAGCCCGGGTTCTGTCTGAGTTTAGGGTTGGCTACCAGGTCAGAAAGGGGCAAAGGATACAGCTTAAATTTAGAGTCTATGCCCTGTCCGGCCACAACCCCACCCTTGAACGGCCAGAGATAGTCCGATTCGACAAATCGATCGAAGCGGATTAGGTCACTGCGGCGGTGTGCTTCCCAATACAACTCGCGCCCACGCTCGTCACAAATTTCGCTTAAACCAGGCAGCGCACTTACATTTTGGGAGGTATTGCCAAAAGCGCGCTCACGAACCTTATTAAAGGCTTCGATGGCCCGGGCCGTATTCCCACCACCGCGGGCAACGGCCTCTGTATGCATCAAATACACATCAGCCAAACGAAACATCGGAAAGTCGATGTCCATGAAATTCTTTTGAGGATCCGATCCAAAATCACCATTACGTGTTTTATTGTTGAATTTAGATACAAGATAACCCTGTCCAAACTCAGACCAAACCAACATATCGCGGGTCATGCCCACTGTGTCCAATAAATTGCGCGAATCGCCTGGTCTGAATAAATCAAACAATATCGGAGTGGCACGGTTACCGCCCCAACCGCCATCGGTACCCCTCTTGGCGCGGTATGCACTATCGGGCGCCGCCGGAGTGGAACTCTTCACCAAAAAGGTGGTACCACCATAGTTTTGTGAACGAAGGCCGTCGAAATTCACCGAGAAAATGACCTCGTCGCGGCAAAGATGATTGTCGGCCAAGAAAAGCCACTGATAATTGGGCTCCAATTGATAACCCGCATCCATGATTTTTTCACAATAGGTGATGCAATCTGCATAACGGGGTGTTCCAATGTACTCTTCGGCATTCAAATAAAGTTTAGCCAGAACCATCCAAGCCGCGGCACGGTCGGCTCGTCCATATTCATTGGCACGGGGTTGGGGGAGTAGGTTTTCCAGCTCCTTCATTTCCCTTTCTACATAATTGAATAAATCCGCACGAGAGGCCTGGTCGGGGATGCCGGAACCTGGCCGATCTTCTTCTGTCACCAAGGGCACATTTCCAAACAGGTCAATGGCATGGTAATACGATAAAGCACGTATAAATCGGGCCTCTGATTTGTAGCCGCGAATCCGTTGTTTGTCGGCATCACTAAAATTCTTTTCGTTCATCCACTCATCAGAGCAATAATAGATGAACTCATTGCACAACGGGGCTTGGTAGAAAATACGGGCATACATCATGTTCACAAAGGAGCTTTGGGAGTTCCAATCGGCCTCATTGAGGTCGCGAATAGACGCGTCATTGGCCCAGGCACAAACAGCTTCCTCTGTGGGTAATTCCTGAAGATTCCAGAGAACGCGTAAATACTGCGAAAAACCCTCGTCGCCCGACACATCACCTTGTCCGGCCGGTCCTGCATTACCCGAAAGAGAAAGACCTCCGTAGATTTTAGCCAATACGTTGATGTAGTTGGCCGGATCAGCATAGACCTTGAGGGCATTCAGGCCGTACTTGGGTTGAAGATTGAGGGCATCAAAGCAGGAAGTGGTTGTGCCCAGTGATAATGCGAGTACCAGTACCCAACGATAAGGAAAGCAGATGTTTTTCATAGCGATGTAAGAGTTATTTGGCGTTGCTTACGATTAGAATTTGACATTCAGCCCCAGGCTGTACACACGGGCTCTTGGGTAGATATTGTTGTCGATACCTCCAAAAATCTCAGGGTCGATTCCGGAATATTTGCTCAGCACAAACACATTCTGAACAGAGGCTGTTGCACGAAGGGCTAGGTTATTGCCAAAAGGGCGACCAAAATCATAGCCCACGAAAATGTTGTCGAGCCTCAGGAAATCTGCTTTTTCGAGGTAGTAGTCAGACTTCAATTGTGCGAGGCGGAAGTTTGTGTTCAGGTAGTCGACCGGCACATTATTGATGAAACCGAGGCTACCCCCTGTTGCAGCCAGACTCGCGCCGTTGGAATTTACATTGTTATAGACATACCTGCCCAATTCAGCGCGCATCGAGAAACCAGCGGTCCACTTTTTCATGCGCAGATTCGAGAAAAATCCGAGGTAGGTCGCTGGAATGGGGTTTTTGCCTTTTTGCAGGTGCTTGGCGGTGGGGCTACTGATCGTATCTGTGCCATTCGGTGCCCAATATTTCCCTTCAATCGGTTTACCATCCTCACCGTAGATTTGGCGGTACATGTAGAATGTATAGGGGGCAAAGCCTACACTATGAATTTGAATGGTGTTGCCCACGCCACCGGCAATACCTCCCACCAAGATACCTTGACTCGAAGAGTCAGGCACCCGAGTGAGCTTAGTAATTTCCGTGCGGTTCCATGTAGCGTTGATTCCAAATTCCAAATTCGTGTTTTTCTGGTCGATGGCCACAAGGTTTAAGTTCATTTCAACGCCCTCATTCTCGAGGTCACCGACATTGGTGAGCAACAAATCCGAGAAATTGGTACCGGCAATGGTAGGGATGACAGCCAGGAGGTCGTATGTTTTCTTCTTGTAGTAGTCGATAGCACCATTTACACGGTTGTTCCAAAAGCCAAAGTCGATCCCCACATTGGTGCTGGCTGTTTCCTCCCATTTCAAATTAGCGTCGTAGCCTTGAGGCCGAAGCATAGAGAAGAACGACTCGCCAAACTGATACTGAGCGGAAGGGGTACTTTCGGTATATGCCGCAACATAACCATAATCGCCTATGCCATCTTGTTGACCTGTGCGTCCCCAACCCAAACGAAGTTTTAGGTTCGAAATCGTATTGGAACCCACAAATGGAGCCATTTCACTGATCCTCCAGGCGGCAGCCACCGAAGGGAATAAGCCCCATCGGGTTTCAGGGCTAAAGCGTGATGAGCCGTCGGAGCGAAGGGTAGCGGTCACCAAGAACTTTTCACCAATGTTCACATTCATTCTGCCATAGAACGACATCAGGGCATTTTCGGTCTCAAAATCATTGGGTGCAGCCTGTTGAATGGTATCGCCCTTCACATTCAGATCCGGGAAAGCCGGGCTAAAAGTGTTCCAGCGCTGGAAGCTATATCCCCCCGTGAAATCGGTGCTGCTGTTGCCCGCCAATTTCTTTTTGTAGTTGAAATAAGTTTCCAACAGCTGATTCGACTTCTGCATGCTGTATTGGTTGTTGACTCCTTTGCGTACCCAAGCCGAAGCAGCGGTGGAATCAATGAATACGGTTCCCGAACTGCTCGAAAAGTCACCCCCCAAATTCAAAAAGAGGTGCAGGTCTTTAAGACCTGGCATTTCGTAGTCGAACAAAACATTGCCAAGAGCGCGGTTCACGCCACTGCGGTCATCTTTCTGGTTGAGGAGGCCAACCGGATTGCGAGGCGAAAGGTCGAGCGGACGGGCAGCATTGGCCCATTCGAAATATCCATTGTACGCACTGGTATCGCGTCGTACCGGACGCGTAGGATCAAAAACCACCGCCGAACCAATGGCACCACCATCAGCAAATCTGTTTACAATGTAGTAGTATTTCGCATTGAGGTCCACTTTCAAATGATTGTTGAGCAATTTGGGAGTAAGGTTGATATTCACGCCCGATCGTTCCAGCTTACCCGTTCTCAGGTTACCTTGTTCGTCGTAGCGCTCCAGTCCAACGCGATAGGGTAGCGCCTTACTTCCACCCGAAAGCGTAAGATTTACGTCGTTGATCAACGCCATTTGATAGATCTCCTCTTGCCAGTCGGTTGAGCTGTTGGCTGATGGTTCATTAATCAGCGTTTTTTGACGGTTGCTGCCCAAACGGCGGATAACATCCTTCAATTGAGCCGTGTCGAGCACATCGATGGTACGAATGATCTGTTTGGCCGACGAATTGGTGCTCAATTCGATTGAGAATTTGCCCGAAGCGGCTCTTTTCGTAGTGATGAGAATAACCCCGTTGGCGGCCCTGGATCCGTAAATCGCAGCGGCAGACGCATCCTTGAGCACAGTAAAGCTCTCAATATCTTCTGGGTTGATGAGCGCTAATGGGTTGGCCGCGCCCGCAATTCCACCATTGTCGACCGGGACACCGTCGATCACAATCAGCGGGTCGTTGCTCGCATTGAGCGAGGATCCGCCCCGGATTCGGATGACGCTACCGCCACCCGGCACACCACTGTTCTGAGTGATGCGTACGCCCGGCGTCTTTCCCACCACCATTTGTTCGGGTGTGGCAAAATTGCCTTGTTGGAAGTTTTTAGAGGGAATTGCACTGACGGCACCGGTGAGGTCACGTGATTGTGTGGTACCATACCCCACCACCACAGCCTCGCCCAGCATTTTTACATCTTCTGTTAAAACAAAATTCAAGACAGATCGAGTACCAGCGGTGATCTTGGTGGAGGAGGTGGCGGTGATATAGCCCAGAAAGGATGCCTGAACGGTAATGGTGCCCGGAGCGATTCCAGAAATGGAATATCGGCCTGTGGCGTCTGTTACCGAGCCCGTTGTGGTGCCTTTGAGGGTAACTGCGGCCCCAGGAATGGGCATTTGAGATGCATCGAGGACCTGCCCTGTTAAACTACCGGTGCTTTGGGCATTCAAACCCGCGGAAGACAAAAGGGTGATGCACCAATAGGAAAACATCAGAAATTTTGCGTAACGATTCAATGGCATATTAAAACAATTGTTATGGGTGAGTTTACAATAGATTACAGCTCTAAACCAAATGTATTTATTTATACATGGCATGTTCAAACGAAATATTTTGAAACCAAAACGAGGCGAAATATAGGCACAACAATTATTTTATGAAATTTTTAAGCAAAATTTTTTTTTTATTTCTTAATCCCTTAATTTAGGCCTTCAATTTAAAATCTTTCACGAAACCCAAAATTTATCTTATGCGTGTATTTTCCAAATTCCTCGCGCTGATCATGCTTGCTTTGCTACTGGGTGGTGGCAATGCATCGGCTCAGCTCAGGTACGTCAATGAAATGTTCAATGACGCCCAACTGACCGTCACCAACAATGTGGTGTATGGCCAAAATCACCATTTTTTCCCACCCACCACTACATATCCTGTGTTGGATTTGAAAATGCGTGTTTACCAGCCAGACCAAACGGTTGACACGCGCACAGACCGCCCGTTAATTGTGTACATCCACACGGGTAACTTCCTGCCTCCTGTCATCAATGGCGGTATCGGTGGTTCGATTGATGACAGCGCCGCGGTCAACCTCTGTAAGCAGTGGGCCAAGCGCGGTTATGTGGTCATTGCTCCTGCCTATCGGGTGGGGTGGAACCCTCTTGCTGCAACGGAGTTGGAGCGTCGTGCTCAACTGCTGAATGCGGTGTACCGTGCCATTAATGACGTTAAGTGCGCCGTTCGTTTCATGCGCAAGTCGGTGGTAGAAAGTGGAAATCCTTACAAAATCAATCCCGACGACATCGTTCTCTACGGACAAGGATCGGGTGGCTATGTGGCTTTGGCTTATGTAACGATGGACAAGCATTCAGAAATTGCCATGCCTAAGTTTCAGCTGCCCAATGGTCAGTCTGTTGTAGATACGAACGTGGTAGGAAATCTGCAAGGTTTTAATGGCCTTCTGAACCGCAACAACCACGTTGGTTATTCCTCTTCCGTTAAGATGAGTATTAATGCGGGTGGGGCTCTGGCCGACACCACATGGCTCGAGGCCGGTGACGCACCTATGATTTCATTCCACTCAGTGCGCGACCCATTTGCCCCTTATCGTAATGGTATTGTGGTGGTTCCTACCACAATGGGTAACGTAGTTGAGGTTCAGGGTGCAGGTATTTTCATAGACCGTGCGAATCGGTTGGGCAACAATGCTGCGTTCAGCAATGCATCGATGTTTACTGATCCCGTTTCGAACCAGGCTCGCTCTTGGTACAACCAGACCATTCCTTACATCTATCCTGCTCCAAACGATCAGATCAACGTAGGAGGTGGCGAAGGCTTGTTCCCCATTGTTCGTCCAATTCGCAACCACCCTGCTATGGGTATTTTCTCCAATGAGACAGACCCTTGGACTTGGTGGGATTCCGCTACCCTGGTTCAGTATGTGGCTGCCGTAAATGCACAAACTGGTGGTACCTACAGCGCTGCTTCTCTGCATGCACAGGGCATGATTGGCAACCCCAATATGAGTCAAACGCAGGGCCGCACTTTTATTGATACGATTCAACAGTATATTCAGCCCCGCATCATGAAGGCGCTTCAGCGTGAACGCAACATCACCTTCCGTGTAAACATGACCAACCAATCGGTAGACCCAGCAGGTATGCACGTGGCGGGTAATTTCCAGGGCTGGACCCCTGCCAATTCGCCGATGTCTGTGGATCCCAACAACCCAAATGTTTGGGTGTATACCGCCAAAATCCCTCAGGGTTCAAGAATTGAATATAAGTTTGTGAATGGCTTGGGTGGTTGGGAAGGAATCGGTGGATTATCCTGTGCCAATGCGGGGGGTAACCGTCACTTAGCAGTTGAGAACGACACAACCTTAGGTTTGGTGGTTTATGGTCGTTGCGACAATACACCTCCCGGTTTGCCCCGTTCGGTTACGTTCCAAGTTGATATGACCGGACTCACGGTATCTCCGTTGGGCGTTCACGTGGCCGGTGGATTCCAGGGTTGGAATCCTGGTGGCACACCCATGAGTCCAAGTACTTCTAATCCATCCATCTACACCTATACCACACAGATTCAGCAAGGTGTTAGTTTCCAGTTCAAGTATGTAAATGGAAATGCCTGGGGATCTGACGAATCCGTTCCTGGTGCGTGTGGTTTGGACAATGGATTTGGTGGATACAATCGCTATTTGACGGTTGCTGGTGATACAGTACTTCCTGCGTACTTGTTTGGTAGTTGCAACCTAGCGGGCACACCCATTGTGAACCGCACGGTGCGCATTCAAGTGAATATGACAGGTCAGACCATCCACCCGGCAGGGGTTGGTGTGGCAGGCAACTTCCAAGGCTGGAACCCCGCCGCGACGCGTATGATTCAGTCGGCTTCTAATGCCAACATCTACTATTTCGATACTACATTGGCCGCTGGTTATTCGATGAATTATAAGTTCATCAATGGTGATTCATGGGGTCAAGCCGAGCCTTCTTCTGGCCCATGTTTCAATGGTGGTAATCGCGGACATGAATTGTTGGCCGATACCGTTTTGCCCGCTTATTTGTTTGGTGGTTGCACGACTGGTTTTGCAGGTGCTGTCAATGGTACGCTCACCTACGACAACACTGCTTCTACGCCCATGACGAACACAACGGTGAATTTGGTTTCAGCGGGTGCTACTATAGCATCGGTAACTACTTCTTCTACGGGTGGATTTAGCTTCAGTAACGTTCCCAATGGCACATACAGCCTGAGCTTTAGCACAAATAAGCCTTGGTCTGGTGTTAGTGCTACCGATGCCCTTCAAGTATCTCGCCACACTGCGCAAGTAGCCTTATTGTCTGGCATTCGTTTAACAGCGGCTGACGTTAACGCGTCCAACTCTGTAACTTCTACAGACGCTCTTCAAATTTCGCGCCGTGTGGCGCAACAGATTGCGTCATTCACAGCTGGAAATTGGAGATTTGGTAATCCGAGCATTTCAGTCAATGACAATACAGTTACATCAAACGTTAAGGCTTTGTGTACTGGTGATGTCAATGGCAGCGGAACGCCAAGTTTAACATTGCGTGAGTCGTTCTCGTCAATGGATGAGCAAGGTGTTGTGCATACATCTGCAACTGGCTATGATTTCAACTTGTACAGCGAGCAGAACATGTCATTGGGGGCTGCCACCATCAATTTAGCCCTGCCTGTTGGCATGGAGGTAACCTCAGTAGTTTCTGCGGGTCCATCTGCACAGGATGTGGTGTTCCACCAAAAAGGCAATGAACTCCGTATTGCATGGCATACTTTGAACCAATGGAATGTGTCTGCTGGTGCGCCCATCTTCCGCGTTTCAGCAAAAGGTCTTGTAGCCGGTGCACTCGAAGTGGGTAGCTTCACTGAGCTGGCTAACTCTTGGGCTGAAACCTTGCTTGGATTCGGCTTGCGTGGTCCTCGTTTCGTGTCTACACCTGCCGCTCAATTCAGCGTATATCCTAACCCAAGCAGTGGTTTGTTTGAGGTTCAAACGGTTCAACTGGCCGACGAAATTCTGATTTCCGACGTCATTGGTCGTGAAGTTCGTCGTGTTGTACCAATTTCTACCGCTACTTCGATGAATTTGTCGAACCAGCCCCATGGCGTATACTTCGTTCAAGTACGCACGGGCAATAATGTGGAAACTAAGCGTTTGGTAATTCGCTAAGCCATTTCTTTCCGATAAGATTAGGGGGGCTTCGGCCCCCCTTTTTTTATGTGTCGAGTTGTGTATTTCTGTAAAAAATATTGTTATGAAAAATTTTAGTTTTTTCTTTGTTCTGACGGCTTGTTTATTGGGATTTGGGCAAATGGCATCCGCTCAAAAGACTCCTGTTTTTCAATTGGGACCGCGTATTGGTGTAGCATCTGAGTCTTTATTCGATGCAGCAAGTACGCCAAATCCATTCGGGGCCATCAAGAGCGAACCTACGTTCAGTTATCATGGCGGCCTATATATGCGATTGCAGTCGCGCCGCCTAAGTCTTCAACCTGAGTTGTTGTTCAGCAGTGCATCGTCTTCATTACAGCTGGTGAACCAGCCAGGTGGCGCTTCACAGGTGTTGAATTTAGATGTACGTAGGGTATCGATTCCTGTGGTTGTTGGCATCCGCTTTTTCAAGATCTTTCGAATGCAGGCAGGGCCGTCATTCAATAATCTATCCCAACTCAAACTGCGTGATGCCGTGAATGCCACCTCTTTCGAGCATAATTTCCGGAAGTCGGAAATCAGTGGAATGGCGGGAGTCGGATTGGATCTGGGTAATTTGGTGCTGGATGTACGTTACCAGCCACCTCTTACGGATTTCGCCCCTGAGTTTACCATTGGTGGACAAACATTTCAAACCGACGGTACGCCAGGCACATGGATGATCACCGCCGGATTTAAGTTGTTTTAGGCGTGATCGTAGGACCGGACTTAGGTTTATCAACCACTGGTTTTAGCGACCTTACCTGGTTTTAGCGACCTTACCTGGTTTTAGCGACCTTACCTGGTTTTAGCGACCT
>SYHW01000008.1 GCA_005799065.1 Bacteroidota bacterium | reverse complement strand
GGTACATCCGGTAACTCACAAATGAACGCTTGCGGCGCTCAGCCGACTTGCGGCGCTTGTAGTTGGCATCCGCTATAGCTTGGAAATAAAAAGAATCGACTGGGTCGATGGTTACTGTGTCTACAAATTGACTGAAATGCAACCGAACCGAAGCATTGTTAGAGGCCGCTGAAACGCCCAAAAGGCGCGGTGCCACCAATTGGGGTAGATTCAAAATATTGAAGGTCACGATTCGACTGGTGCGCCCCGGAACCGGGCAAATCAAATCAGTGGCTGATACGTCGACTTTATAGCCTGTAACGGATGTTCCACACAGTGTGATGGCCCGGCTCGGTAGGTTGGAACAGTCTGGAATCCAGCTGATCTGACCGCCACCTTGGGTCGAACCCGATTGATCGAAGCCCGTACCGATCACTGGCCCACCGGGGTACAAAAATTGGGTTGTAGGAACGGTAATAGCGGGAGCAGGGAGTGGTGGATCATTGGGTCCGCGAAGCGTCATGCAAGGCGGAAAATTGCAGGCTCCGGGATTATTGCCCGCCCCGATCTGACTGCTGTTGAATACGGTGTAAAAGCCTTGAGGTGCCGCAGGTGAGTTGGGGTAATTTGCAGGATTTCCCGAGAAAATCGGCAAAATGTCCTCCACCCTCAAATACAGACTAATGGTGTCTTTAGCGTAAAAATTATACGTGAATACATCATTCCCCGCTGCGTCTTTCAACTCAGAACGTATTTGTGGAGGGCGCTGCTGGTAGAAATAAGATGGATTGGTGGTCGGGGTATTCGGATTAAATACGGGGGGATAATTCGCCGGTAGGGGTATAATCTTCAAACTAAAATCGCGAAAGACCTCGGCAATTTTTTGGCCACATCGGTATGAAATCACTTTAATCACGGTCACAAATGTGCCGGTCTGGTTGGGACGAAGCACCATTTCACCGCTAACGGGGTTGATGGGGTGATTAGCTGCGCCGACAACACCGGGTCCGAGCAAACCAGGGAGCGGGTTGGTTAGTGAATATGGAGGCGTATAGAAATACGGGGTTAGACCTTGATTGAGTGGATAGTCGATGTCAAAACTAGCAGAGTCTGAATTATTGGGGTCAATGGCAAAATTTTGATAATAAACGGTATCATTGGGATTAATGACCAACAAGGCCGTGGGGTCATTGCTGAACACAGGCGAATCATCGCACATTTGTGCTGGTGTTAATGCAGCTCCTGTAGACGGATCTGTATACCGATACATTTTGACTTGCAGTGACTGATTTCCATTACTGGCCAAAGAATTGTTGATGAACGGACGGCAACAAGGCAGTGTATTACCGCCAAATCCTGTAGTTACAAAAAAGGTGTAACCGCCTGGAGGCGCTGCGCCCAATCCACTGAGGTCAACAATACCTCGGTAGACAAATTTGGCCACTGATCCCTGTGGACCGTTACCTGAGGTGGGGGGATCGCAAGAAAAACCTGTGGCAGTAGCACATCTCAAGGTAACATCCTGTGATAACACCCGAGGTAATACTTGGGAAATATTGGGCTGACCGGCCACTGGCTGCATTTGAAGCTGAAGGGCTGAAATATCCAGGGGTATTCCATCGCAATCGCGGAATACCACCACTGTGAATTCATATCGACCGGGGCCGGAAGTAGCTGCAACGCATTTAAAAGAAATCTCTCCCCCGAGAACGTGCGAAGCACTTGACTCATAGGTAAAGGAAAAAACAAACAGCAAACCCAAGATTAGGTTTCTAAAATAGGCGGATACGATTAAACGCATGTAAAGCGGTTTATAAGTCAAATCAATCGACGAAAATAGACCAATTGCGCGACAAAGGCAAACCCCGCATACAAAAGTTAATAGAACTTTAAGTACAGCACCCGTTTTATGGCTTAGTCAATCGCTGATAAGCGGTTAATTGAACTTTCTGGTTCCTTGGATCACTGATCGTACCAAGTTGCATACGCGACATATTGATCCGCAGTGCGGTTTATGAGCGCCTTTTGCTCATCGGTCAAGGGCTTGATCTTACGGGCCGGTACACCTGCATATAAATGTCCGGATTCGCACACTGTGCCCTCGAGAACCACGCTTCCTGCAGCAATCAGGCAATAAGACTCCACCACGGCATGGTCGAGAATGATCGCGCCCATGCCCACCAACACATGGTCATGCAACGTACATCCGTGGATCATTGCCTGATGCCCGATGCTCACCCGCGAACCGATCTGGGTGGAGGCTTTTTGATAGGTGGCATGAATGATCGCACCATCCTGTATGTTGGTTTGTTCACCAATACGAATGCTGTGTACGTCGCCCCGAATCACGGCCTGAAACCAAACAGAACACCGATCACCTAAGTGCACATCGCCTGTGAGGGTGGCATTGGGGGCCAAGAAACAATCCTGGCCTATTTTCGGCATCAGCCCTTTAACGGGCAAAATCAAAGTGCGTTGATCTGTGGTCATTCGACAAATATAGGTTTGTTACCAAAAAATATAGGTTTGAATT
The DNA here is from genome assembly GCA_005799065.1 of Bacteroidota bacterium. Classification (GTDB taxonomy): domain Bacteria; phylum Bacteroidota; class Bacteroidia; order UBA7662; family UBA7662; genus F1-60-MAGs140. Next base: position 9,110 of record SYHW01000008.1, on the reverse strand, counting down.
TTATGGGTATCCAAAAAATAGGCTATTGAAATATATGACGCATATTTGTCGGCCCTAATCAACCCCAAAACCTTGGATAAGGATTCGACTGTTCCTCTTCCTGTGTACACCCGCGCACAGCTTGCCCTATGCAACGGACAGGACAAGCCCGAAATTTGGATTGCTTGTCGCGGTCTCATCTATGATGTGGGTCGAAGTAGGCTCTGGAAGGGTGGCAAGCACTATGAACACTGGGCCGGGCAGGAACTCAGCGAGGAACTGGCTGATGCCCCACACACCGCACAGGTTTTAGAGCGCTTTTCGGTTATTGGCCGTCTTGCTTGATTTTTAATACTTAATACAAACATTGACGGGCTCGGTGAAAAACCGAAGGGCATCGTAGCCCCCTTCTCGGCCGACACCCGATGACTTCATCCCTCCGAAAGGAGTCCGAAGATCGCGCAAGAGCCAGGAATTGACCCACACAATGCCAAAATCGAGCTGGGCCGACATCCGGTGCACGCGCGACCCGTCGCTGGTCCATAAACCGGCTGCTAGTCCGTATTCCGTGCCGTTGGCCAGCTCCAAGGCATCTTGCTCGGTATCGAAGGCTTGTAGGGTCACCACCGGGCCGAAAATCTCCTCCTGGTTGGTGCGGCACTGATTGGGGAGCCCATCGATCACGGTAGGTTCCATAAACCAGCCACCTGCACATCTTCCGGGGGGGATAACGCGTTGGCCACCGCAGTGAATCACTCCGCCTTCTTCGAGCGCCAGCTGAACATAGCCCAACACTTTATTGAGGTGGGCTTCCGAAACCAGTGCCCCCAAACGACTGTCGTCATGTTGGGGATCACCGACTGTTAATTGCCTTACCCGTTCCACAAAATCCTTCAGAAATCGGTTATAAATGGTCCGTTCCACCAAAATCCGGGAACCACACAAACATATTTCACCCTGGTTGGTGAAGGAAGAGCGCACAGCATTCGAAAGTGCTTCTTCGAAGGATGCATCGGCAAAAATGATCGTAGGGTTCTTCCCCCCCAATTCGAGCGACAGTTTTTTGAAGAGGGGCGCCGCTTGGGCTGCGATGCGTGCACCGGTGGCCGTTCCACCCGTAAAACTGACTGCCTTCACATCGGGATGTATGTTCAATCGGTCGCCTATGGGCCCGCCGAAGCCGTGTAGAATATTTAAAACGCCCTTGGGTAATCCGATTTCGTGCGCCCATTCCGACAACATAAAGGCTGTGTAGGGCGTGAGCTCCGAGGGCTTGGCCACCACAGTATTTCCAGCGGCCAGTGCAGGGGCAATCTTCCAGGTAAACAAATAGAGGGGGAGGTTCCAAGGCGAGATGCAGGCCACAACCCCTAATGGCTTGCGCAACACATAATTGATGGCTTGCCGGTCGGTGTCGAACGCATCTTGACGGTCGTGCAGCACAGCACCAGCGAAAAACCGCAGATTATCGACTGCCCGAGGGATGTCCATTCGGCGCGCCAGCGACACCGGCTTGCCTTGATCGCGGCTCTCTGCTCGGGCAAATTCTTCCATCCGCTTTTCAACTCCATCCGCCAGCCGATGGAGCCAGCCTGCCCGCTCGGCCGCCGATGTTTGCCGCCATTCCCGAGCTGCTTCTTTGGCTGCAGCCACCGCAGCGTCGACATCCCCCACAGCGCTGACCGGCGCATGGGCATAGGCTAGGCCGGTGGCGGGTTCGAAAACGGGTAGGGTTTCTCCGGATTGCGCGGCCACAAAAGAGCCGTTAATGTAGTTAAGTAGGGAAATCATGAAGTGTGTTTTTTGATCGATTCTTTATAGACATCCTGTTCTGCCGCCGTCGACGGGCAGGTTGATGCCGTTGATGTAGCCTGCTGATGGCCCGGCCAGGAACGCAATGGCCGCCGCTATTTCTTCTGGTCGTCCAAAACGGCCCGCTGGTATCTCGTTGATCATATCCTGCTCCACCTCCTCTGGGCTGCGCGCTTCTCGGGCAGCCTTTCCTCCGATGATCTGCTCGAGGCGTTCGGTCCTGGTGGCGCCGGGCAAGACATTATTGACAGTGATGCCATGGCGTGCCACCTCTGCCGATAAGGTTTTGGCCCATGAGGCCACGGATGCCCGGATGGTATTGCTTACCCCAAGACCATGCAAGGGTTGTTTGACGGAAGTAGAGATGACATTAATGATGCGCCCGTAGGCCGCATTTCGCATGCCAGGAATTAGGCATTGACTTAGTTCGTGTGATGCCAATAGATGTTGGGTAAAAGCTGCTAAAAAGGCATCTGGAGTGGCAGTTTGAATGGGTCCGGGCGGTGGTCCGCCGCTGTTGTTGACCAAAATATGTATCGCTCCATGCGCTGACACCCATCGGCCAACCGTTTCAGACAAGGATGCCGGATGGCTCGCATCGCCCACAATGATATCGTGTTCGTTGGGGTGCGCTTCCTTAAGCAGTTGCACGGCATGCAGCAAATCGGATTCTTTACGGGCCATCAACACCACCCGGCAAGCTTGCGCGGCGAGGGCATGGGCAGCAGCAAGACCAATGCCCCGACTTGCGCCGCACACCAAGGCTGTCTTGTCTTTTAGTTCATCTTTTTTCATGGGGAACGGATTTTGTTGTCGGATGCTTTTGATTTTTTTTGAGCTGCTGCTGATTTTTTTTGAGCTGCTGCTGGTTTTTCTTGAACCAGATACACACATCGGTTAAACCGCATGCGGTGCATTTCGGCTTTCGCGCCACGCAGATGTAGCGACCGTGTAGAATGAGCCAGTGATGCGCCACGGCCACAACTTCGGTGGACAGATGCCGCATCAGTTGTTTCTCTGCCTCCAAGGGTGTTTTCGCCTTTTTGGTGAGACCAATACGGGCTGAAACCCGAAACACGTGGGTGTCGACGGCCATAGCGGGCTGATCGAACACCACACTCACCACCACGTTCGCTGTTTTTCGTCCGACCCCCGGGAGCTTTACCAAATCTTCAATCTTCGAGGGGATATTGCCCTGATGTTGATCCACCAGCTGCCGTGCTGCAGCCACCAGATGCCTTGCTTTGTTGTTGGGGTAGGAAATGCTCCTAATGAGGGCAAATACCGCATCTACTGAAGCCTCGGCCAGATCAAATACGGTGGGATATTGTTGGAAAAGAGCAGGGGTGGTTAGATTCACCCGCTTATCGGTGCATTGAGCCGAGAGCATAACGGCTACAAGCAACTCATAGGGGTTGGTGTAGGTCAATTCAGTAGCCGCCTCAGGCGCTTGCTGCCGAAAGTAATCGATAACTTTTTTATAGCGTTCTGCGGTGGTCATGGCTTAGGCCACGAATATACCGCTTACATGCTTGCGGAATATTCCGTTTGGTGAAAGGCAGCACGAAGTGACTTTAATGCGTCGCATGATTTCATATATTCTTAATTTTGCGGCGAATTTTCGCTTCACTGATCACCATGAGGCATTATCATAAACGAACATCAGAGAACTTCATTGATCCTTTAACCTTTAAACCCCATTCCTGAGTATATGTCGACCCACGAAACCTCAACGCTGATACCCTCTGCTGAAAACCCATTCGACTCTATGATGTCGCGCTTCGATGAAGCGGCACGTATTCTTAAACTGAGCGATGGCCTGTATAATGTTCTTAAATCGCCCGCAAAGCAGGTTATCGTATCGCTTCCTGTGAGCATGGACAACGGCAGTATTCAGGTTTTCGAAGGCTACCGCGTGGTGCACAACATCAACCTCGGTCCTGCAAAAGGGGGCATTCGCTATTCCATGGATGTCCATCTCGATGAGGTGAAGGCACTTGCTGCTTGGATGACCTGGAAATGCGCTGTTTCGAATATCCCTTTTGGCGGGGGCAAGGGCGGCATCAAATGCGACCCGAGATCGATGTCGGCCGGCGAGTTGGAGCGATTAACACGCGCCTACACCCGAGCTATGATTGATGTATTTGGACCAGAAAAAGACATTCCGGCACCGGATATGGGAACAGGCCCCCGTGAGATGGCCTGGATCATGGACCAATATTCTAAATTGGTGGGTTACAGCAGCCCGGCCGTTGTGACCGGTAAGCCGCTGGTGATGGGGGGGTCGAAGGGTCGTGTTGAGGCAACGGGTCGCGGCGTGATGGTGGCCTGTCGGTCTGCCATGCTCAAAATGGGATTAAACCCCTACAAATCGACCTGTGCGGTGCAAGGATTTGGAAATGTGGGTAGCATCTCTGCTAAGTTGATTGAACAACAAGGACTTAAAATACTTGCGATTAGTGATGTAACGGGGGGGTATTACAATCCGAACGGCATCAACATACAAGAAGCTATTGCGTATAGCCAGGCCCATGGGAATCAGTTGCTTGGTTTCACCGGTGCCGACCCCATATCGAACAACGAGTTACTTGAATTGGACGTTGATGTATTGGTACCCGCGGCCATGGAGGACCAAATTACCGGGCATAATGCGGCCAGAATTAAAGCGAAACTCATTGTGGAGGGTGCCAACGGCCCTGTAGCAGCGAGTGCGGATGAGATCCTGAATCGTAATGGTGTGATGGTGGTGCCCGATATCTTAGCCAATGCAGGTGGGGTAACGGTTTCTTATTTCGAATGGGTGCAAAACCGTTTGGGTTACTTCTGGACGGAGGAGCGGGTAAACCGCCGCGCGGATCGCAACATGAAAGAGGCGTTTGAACATGTCTACCAAACTTCGATGCAACACAACTGCAGTCTTAGAATAGCGGCCTACATTGTGGCCATTGATAAGGTTGCTCAGGTTACGCAACTTCGGGGTGGTATTTAATTCAATTTTGGCTCATTTAGACCCTTTATGATTCACCGAGAAGGCTATACCATTATTCTCAGCACCTTAGCTATATGCGCGACCGGGGCCTTTTTCATTCATCAATTTTTACCGGCGGGTAAATGGTATAGCTATCTAATGTACGGCCTTTTGTCGGTTGTTTTGGTGTTGGTGCTGCAGTTTTTCAGGAATCCGGAACGACATACGGCTGTGGATCCCCGTCACATCATGGCACCTGCTGATGGGAAGATCGTGATTGTAGAGGAAGTTGAAGAACCTGAATATTTCAAAGGCAAACGCTTGCAAATCAGTGTTTTCATGTCGCCGCTCAATGTTCACGTGAATCGGAGCCCCGTGACCGGAAAGGTCCGCTATTATCGATACCATCCTGGCGATTATTTGGTGGCCTGGCATCCGAAATCGAGCACACTCAATGAGCGCACAACTGTGGTTGTGGAAACCGAAAAGGGGGAGCCCGTACTCTTCAGGCAAATTGCGGGCGCCTTAGCGCGTCGAATTGTTTGCTACGTGAAGGAGGGAGATCGGGTAACCCAAGGCGGTGAATACGGTTTTATCAAATTCGGCAGCCGGGTCGATGTATTTTTGCCACCGGGTACCCCTGCAAGGGTAAAGCCTGGTGACGTGGTTATCGGCGGTGAAACGGTTCTGGCTGAATGGCCATAGAAGTACTTGCGATTTAACGCCTTGATTTTTCAAACTTCTCCATTTCCTGGTCGAAGGTGTTTTTAAACTTCTCATAGTCGTAGTCGATGCGCAGCCGCTCATCTTGTCCTAACTTAGAACCGAGGTTTTTAATCATATCCGTACCGCTTAACTCAAGTGCCAAGTAGGTTTTATAGGTATTCTGGGTCGTTTTAGTGAGTTTTTCACAAATGATACGGGTTCCTGATAGTTCCTGGTTGATTACCTCGCGGCTCAATCCCTCGAAACGTTCCTGGATTTCTTCTTTGTTGTTGAATTCGCGGGAGTTGACGTAGTTGTCGATCGTGGCCTTCAATACGGTGTTGATGGAAGATGCCAATTGGGTGCGGGCCTCGTTGAGTGCTTTTTTCTTGGATGTGTTTTGGTCCATGCTCTCCCCTACTGCATTGGCGCGCAGGATTTCTTTGGTACTGAAGTACTCGGAACCCGAACAATAGAGCTTCACCTCTACCTCACCGGCTTGTTCGGGCGTAATGGATTTGGTTGGAACTTCCTTTTTGCTTTTGCAGGCGGGTAGGACAAATAAGGCGGAAGCCAAAATGAGCAGCGAAAAACTGGATTTTTTCATGGAATTAAGGGTTGAAGGTGGATTTGGGGAAAGAGATGGTACGATCTAATAACTGAATGAGGTGATGTGTTTCAGATTATGTTGCTTTTGTCGTATGATGTGTTTAAGGTCATATTGCTTTTATCGTGCAAAAATAGATGAATAGCTGATTGGGGAAACGGTCAAAAAGCTCAATCCGTATTGTCATGCAAAATTCGTTCCAAAACCCGTGGCAACACCGAAAGTTCTAAGTTTTCTTGCATTCTTTTTTGGGCCGCACGAAGGGCGGAAGGGGAATCCGGGCCTGTACTGCGCACTTCGTTGAGGCTTTGTTGGTAGCGAACCATTTGAGCTGCATCTGTTAGCTTAATGGTGCCGTTTAAAATACCTGAACTTTGCGTACTGCCTAACTGAATTGCCCGGCAATCGATCTGCACAACCAACTGAAAATCGGGTCGACCTTGGCCGTTCCACACCAGCAAACCGTTTTTGCCCAATCGCGCAGTGATGATCTGCTCGACTGCTGTGGATGACCAACCCGATAAATCACCCGCACCCGAAATCTTAATTTCTACAGTCGCAGGAAGGATTTCAATGGGCATTTCAGCGGATGGCCTCTGGGCCGGTGGCAGAAGACTCATCCACCTCCAGTGGGGGGCGTCTTGTGACAAGGCCTCTATATTCATCTCCGCCCTAAGCGAAATTAGCCGATTTGCAGTCGATGGAATAACCCCTGCACGCCAGCGAATGCGACCTTCTTGATCCGTAATGAATTTCCAGCCGTTGTGGTTTTCGATTCCTTTGTAGCTCAGCTTGAGTGGAAAGCCCGTAACTGCACCACCGCCCGCGCCCAAGTAGCGAACACGCACCCCTAAGTCTTCAGGTGCATGCGCCATTTTCACCCGCCATTGTTTCAGGCTAAATTCAATTTGGGTTTGCCGTGCTGTTTGCATCATCAGTTCAGCGATATCGGTCAACAATGAACGTGAGACGCCGGCCTCTTCATAAACCAGCCGTTCGCCCGAAAACGGGGCGAGCTGATCGAGCGCCCGCAAACAGAAATCATAGACAGCCACCACGTCGGACCGCTGTATCGACTGACGGGCCGATTGCAGATGGTTGCGTGCTTGGTCGACCGCCAACTGGATTCGCCGCGCACGGGATCTGCGGTAGTCGTCCTGCGACAATCGATAATAGACCCAATACTCTTGATCATTTTGCCAGGTATCTACAAGCTGACAATCTTCCAGCTCGGCTTGGGCCATGGTGCGTGTAAAGGAGCGAAACTCTTCGGAAAAAGACTGTTTGTCTTCGAATTGGGATTGGGTGGAATTCGCATCCACCCGAACTTTAATCTGCATGGCTATGTCGGAATAAGCCTGCTTGCGCGCAGCTTCCAAGTGGTCGGCCGGACTGTAGGGGTTTTTGCGCGCCACGCCAATTCCAATGTATTGACCCATTTCAATCGGGCGCTGTTGCACCCAAATGGGCTTAGGAACCGGCTGCAGCGTTTGCGGCGTGGCTGGAGGTGGACTGGCTTTACGACCGCAGGCGGAAAAAAGCATGGCCAAGACGGCCATGGACCTGAGTAGTAGCCTTGCCTTTTGCATTTTAGGGATTCAAACGGGCTTGTTCGTAGGCCGCAATGCGTGTCGAAATTTGAGCCGCCACTGCATCCTGTACCTCCTGAGCCAACTCACCACTCGGTCTAAACTGACGCGGAGCGTTTAAAAGCCGATCCATATCTCGCTTTTGAAATGGAGCATCCAGGACACGGTCGCCTGGGTGCACCTCATTGAGGCTTCTCCAGGTGCCTGCAAATAAGTTTTGGCGGTTACCGCCATAGGTTACATAGCGTACTTCGTCTTCGGCGGTTTCTTCGGCTACATCAGCAAAAACCACCATACCATTCACCTGAGCAATCAACTGATAGGAGACACGCACCCGAAGTTCGCTTTTTCCCTGGATCTCGGTGTATACCACTTTTCGGTAGCGGGTTACGTTCTCCATGCGGTTTCGCTCCTTATTAAATTCTTTCACAACGTATGATTCATAACCCCTCCGCTCTTGACTTTGCATTTGGGGGGTGACATACACCAGCTCATCGATACGGCCCTTCAACTGTAGACGCGTGCCAACAAAAGCCGTATCAGACGGGTTCGAATTGGCTGGCTCTGTCCAATCGATAAATTCATTTCCCAACACAGCCAGCGCGGCCTGTGTGTACCGTGGGATTTCCATCGGGATGCTAAAGGCCATGGCGTTTTCGAATGGCATGAGGGTGATGCGCACCTGAGCACGTGCACGGGCCACACGGCTCAACTCGGCGGTTTCTTTGTAGGATGGATCGAGGGCTTTCACTTTCTCGAAATGTGCAAAGGCTTTGCGGTAATGGCCGGCATCGAATGCCGTGCGCCCATCTTGGTATTCGGGTATGATGCGCGCCAGGCGAGAAAGCTCAGCGACATCCCGATAATCGGCCTTCCAGCTTTTGATTTCTGCAAAAATCTGCTCAGCTTCGCGAAACTGCCGGTTTTCATTGAGACGGGTGGCTTCTTTGTACTGCTGGGCGAGGTATCGGTCTAGATCCTGTTCGTAGTCGACCCGCAACATCCCCGGCACTTCCAGACGTATGCCGAGTGCGGAGGCATCTGATGCGAGGGTTTCCATGCTTCGATAGGTCCGTATCGATTCCCGAAAGTTGCCGTCTTGGTGTTGTCTGTAGAACCGATCGGTCGATAGCTGCATGGTCTGTTGACCGCTCTGCTGCAGGCCGACTCTGGCCTTAATATAGGTTCGATCGCGGCCCAAGGCCAAAAAATACTGTTGTACAGCCTCATCATGCATGCCTGCTGCGGCTAATTTATCACCTTTGTTGGTGAAAGTATGGCTAGCGGAACAGGAGGCCAACAGCAACAATCCGGCGGCCCAAATGGAGCGAAAAATTCGGAAGGATTTTCTAATTGAATGGGGGAATTGGAGCGAAGGTGTAAGCATTTCCGTTCGTAAAGGGCTACAAAAATAGTTAGAAGGCATGAATTGCATGCTCACATCGGCTGT
>SYHW01000057.1 GCA_005799065.1 Bacteroidota bacterium | reverse complement strand
GAAGTGATCCCGGCGCCACTTCTTGTGAGGGTACTGCGCCACAGTAAGGTCTATGGCGATAGCCTGTCGCCCTTGGCTTCGCCGGGCGATCCACGGGTTGAGGTTACGGGCCTCCGCGTATGGGATGCCTGGTCGTTCGTTTGTCTATCCTATTCGGGCTCATTCGGTGCCCACCGACCTGTTCAAGATGTTGGATCTTACCATGTCCAAATCGATTCGATAGAATTTCATGCGGGAACGCAGGCAAGTAATTACCAGATCGTAGAATTAACTGATTCGATTATTATTTTTCCTGCTCGGCTACAAGTAACAGGATTGGTTGCCTTAATCAAGGAATACAATGACTCCTTAAATGTGTTCATTTCAGGTAATCCCGAATTTGTTGGTCTTGTGAATCAAGACCAGTATTCTGTGGATGGAAATGTAACCTGGAGTTTTAATGGCGCAGAGGTGGGTGAGCATAAACCCTTATACAGAAACGGGACATATACCCTTGCATCGGTTAACTATTGGGTCGAACAACCTGAATTAACAGGGACCATCACAAAACGGACATTAAGATTTAGTCTCTTCCCGCTGAACAAGGTGTATGGCGATTCTACAGCGACTTTTGGGCCCGCGAATGAGCTGGCCCATTTTTACGGGTTACAGGGGGATGATCAACTCATTGGATTGAGCGTTCATGTCGGCGGAAATCCACCGGGTAACCATCGGATGGCAGCTGTGGGCCAATACTCAGTTCGTTTGGATTCCATATCATTTGCTCATCCACTGGATTGGTACAACTATACTTTTGAATCGGACACGGGAAGTTTGACAGTGAACCCTGCACCGCTAACGATTCAAGGATTAAGTGCATTCCCTAAAACCTACGACGGGACCGATAGCGTCTATATTTCTGGAATTCCTGTTTTCATAGGACTAAAGAACGATGATACAGCGCGGGCTGAAGGGAGTCCATTGTGGCGATTTCAAGACATGAATGTTGGATTGAATAAAGTACTCGTTCAATCGGGTTTCTACCTGTCATCAAATGCAAATTACGTTGTGGTTCAGCCTGCGCTATATGCCGATATTTTGTCCCGTTCGTTGGTTGTAGCAGGCTCAAGAATGGCTGATGGAACCGCCTTGATTTCTTACGAATTTTTGAATGTTATGAATATGATTCAGGGTGATGAGCTCATTCTGGAATCGGGACAGGCCTTCATCGATTCTATTTTTCCGGGGAATCGTCGAATCACCTCTTCCGGAAACTTGGTATTGACGGGTCGTTCAGCAACAAATTATACCCTGAATGGCCTGAGCGGAGAAGTCATGATTACACCCAGGGTCATCCGAATGATCGGGAGCTTCGAAGCTGAATCAAAGTTGTTCGATGGTTCGGCTCAGGCCAACATTATATCTTCCCAACTTCAATTTGATAACCTCATTCCAGGCTTTCAAGCATTAAATGTATCACAACAAACTGCAGTGTTTATAAGTGGAGGTTATGGCGTCAATAAAAAGGTATACCTTGTTGACTTTGAGGTAAATGGACCAGACCTGATTCATTATATGGTGGATCGTTCCCAGTTCTTGTCATCATCTGCTTCAATAAACCCCCAATTTGCATTGGGTTCTGAGGGCAGCGGGGTTGACATTGTTTCGGATTCAAGTCAATTTTTGAGTGGCTCCCAGTTGTTGGTGGGGCTAGATTTGCTGGTTAGCTTGGAGAATGACACGGTTTTGGCTGGAGATTCAATGTTGTGTAGCTTCTCGCTCAGAGATATTCGTGGACGCCTGGCCGAATTTTACCGAAATGATACGCTCAACTTGCGTTTGTTTACCGCTCCAGTTGCGGCTCGTTTACTAACCCCATCCATCGTTATGCTGAGCCGTGGAATGGCTTTGGCGGATGTTTCAGTTGATCGGGGCGGTCAATACAGTATTCATGCATGGTTCCGATCAGCATTGGATTCTGTCTCGGTTACATCCAATACGTTCATGGTCAGAAGGCCCATCGCTCGAGTGGAGGGAAGTTTCAGGGTATTGCCTAAGGCATTTGATGGGTCGACCCTTGCAAATATGGGGGCCAACCATTTAAGTGCGTTGGTTTTACCCTCCGATTCAGGATTGGTTTGGATTGACAGTATAAGGCTTGAGTACGTGGGTGCTTCAGTGGGCGTCAGTAAGAACGTAAAGTTGGTCTATTGTGTACTCGCAGGTCCCTTGTCAGGGTATTATGATCTGTTCTTGGGTAATATATATTCGAGCGGAGATGTTTTTGGCTGGACTGTTAGGAATGGTGACTACGGAGGAAACGATTGCCTTTCTCGAGAATCTTCCCATATCGATGGTCATGATTTGCTTCCGAGGATGAATATTGTGGATTCAGTTTTGTTCAATTCTGCTCTATTGCGCTCAGGGGATACAATTTCCCTACAGGTGGAATTCCTGACCATTCGAAACAGGAGGGCCGATTATGTTAGCCCCTCCTTGGCCCATTTTTATCTGATTGGGACGCCATTCAATCCAAGAGGATATTCCTATCTGCAAGGAGATACGCAAGATACTGTTATTCGTGGATGTTCACGGTTCTTAAGCTTGTGGATTGGCAAAGGGGGTGATAATCTCAGACTGGGGGTTAGAAGTTACGTTGATGGAATTTGGCTCCATGATACAACGGTCACGTTCAATCTACTTCCTCCTTTTCTTAAGCTGAGTGGGTTGTACAAAGTGGCTAATAAAGATTATGATGGCAACAAAAATGCTCAAGTATCGGATGTAACCGAACTTATAGGTATCGTGGATCTGCCTTCACCGTTTAACGATAGTTTCCCTCCGTTGGCATGTGAGGCTTCATTTATCAGTGCGTCTGTTGGTACGCGAAGACGAACCCATTTAACAAGTATCCAGTATGACCCAACAATTGAAGAGGCTTTTACGCTGGTTTTTGCGGGATATGGTTCAACAGCTGAAATTCATAGCGCGGTAGGATTGGGAAGTCAGGGCAGGGGAGACAATCTACTGACCCATTCGGGCATTCTTCTAGATGGCGCTTCACCAATCATTCAGCTTCAATGGAGTAGAATGCCATCGCCTCGAGACATTACCTCCAGCATCATAAGGGCCGGTGACTCGCTGACCTGCGCAATCCAAGCGATCAACCAACGGGGGGTGAAGGCCGAATTTTTCGATCAGATTGCCGCCCGGATTCAAATTCAATATTCATCAGCAGCGAATCGACTGTACGGAAACCCGTTGTCTATGTTTACGCGCGGAGAGGCCGTCTTTCCTCATATTACGCTGAATAGATCGAGTCTGATTGTACTCAGTGTTCAATGGCCTCAAAATCCGCCATTTCCGACTTCGGGCTTAACATCGGATACGCTAATTCTGTATCGGCCACTTCTCACCGTAACCGGCACATTCAGAACCTGCGATAAAATGTACAATGGAAGTAAAGAGGCGGTTTTATGTCACAGCGACTCCATTAGATTTCATCCTTTACCCTACGGCAACGATTTCATCCGCTTGCTGTCTTCTAGGCCCTATTATTTTTCCCCTGCGTCTGGTAAGTTAAGGAGGGCATATTTATCGGATACCTCCATGGTATTGGGCGATTCTGCCATACACTATGATCTTAGCCCTGTGCTGTTGTATGGGTATGGGAAAATTGATCCACCTTTCACCCGAGGTGGAAACAGCACTGGGAGCCACCTTTTGTCGCAGCCGGGCGTTTTTATGGAAGGATCAACCGTGCAATTTAGCCTCCGGGTGAGTCAGCAACCCGTTTTTTTGCGGTTGCCGGTGCATCCGATGATTTTCAATCGTGCAGGCGACACATTTCAATTTGAGGTCAAACTCTTCACGCAACGCAACCGAATTGCGGATTATATGGGTCAACTTCCTGTGCGCTTTTCAGCGCTCTATCCTTCCGCATACCCTTCGCGATTGTATGGTGATACGATAAAAAACCTGACACATTCTGTCGCGACTGCCGTGCACCTGGCATTCAACAGGCCAGGTACAGCTTTGATGGTGCGTGCTTTCTCACAAATTCCGGGTGGACAATCACTTTCTTGTACCAGCAGCACGCTCAATCTTGAAAAGGCAGTCTTAAATATTTCCGGATTTATCAGGGATGTTCCGAAAGTGTTTGATGGAACGACTCAGGTTACTGGGATGGATACCACAGGGTTGAGATATACGCGATTGCCGGTCATTTCAGGAATTATGTCTTCAGACCAGATCTATTTGGGCAATCTTGTTCTGAATTATAGATCACCTTGCATTGGAACAAAGAAAAAACTATTCATCAACTCATTTTCTATTAGGGGACCGGATAGCATGCATTACGAATTGGGGGTAGTCAATCCAATTTTAGTCGGAGAAATAGGTGCTTCGGGCAACAGCGGCGGACAAAGTAGTGGGGCTCATGTTCAATCTCAGTTAGGATATTTACTTGATGGGGGTTCTGCGATGCCATTCTCAATTGGATGGTTAAATTCTCCCGCTCCATGGGGAAATCGAGCGGGGACGCCTTTTACGGGGGCCCGATCCGGTAGACCTGGTGTCGGGGTATTCAATCACCGTTACCGCCTTTTAGAACATCTTTCGGATTCACTCATTTTGGTGGGGGTAGCTGCTGGTCACCCAAAGAACCCAATCGCATTCGGTAGTATGCGAATCCCGTTGAATAGGGGATCTGCACGATTAGATTCCATTTCCCTCAATAGAGGTGGACAAGGTTTTCGGCTGCTGGCGGGTTTGCGTCTTGGACTGGATAGCTTCTCAGCGGCAAGTGATACCTTCAATTTAGAAAAGCCCATCGCACTTCTGATGGGAGATTTTCAGATGACCACGAAAAAATATGATGGAAATGCCTTAGGAGGTATATTTTCTCAATCTTGGTTTGTGAGGTCCCTACCCGTCGGCGGAGATAGTCTTGTGATTCAACCGATCGAGGCACGTTTTCGATCATCTTCGGTTGGTGACCGAAAAAAGGCAGTGTTGTGGAATTATCATGTTGCAGGTCATGCTTCAGCAGAGTATGAATATAGCTATAGAATTAACGGTACAGGAGTTGTTACTGAGGGAAAGATGGGCGGATCCGACAGTTCATTGGGCTATAGTCCTACGATTTGTCGACATTTGGATTGGTCGACCATCGATTCAGGAAGAATAGTCTGTTTGGGAATGCCATCTGCACAACAGCGGGCTGGTGAGCTGTTTCGGTTTAAGGCTGAGCTTCAGACCAATAGAGGAAAGTGGGCTGAACATATTGATACCGTTAGGTTGAATGTTCAAATGACCCAAGGCCCTTCTGGTTGGCTGGGTTATGAACTTCCCCACTCTGCACTACTCATCAGAGGGCAGTACTCATCGGATTATTGGTCGGTGAGTCGATCGGGTTCATACCGATTGCGGCTGGCTCCTGGTACGGATCAAAGATGGAGGGCAATTGAATCGGTCTTTTCTGTTCAAAAACCGCTGTCAGTGATTTCCGGCTTCCTGAATGGGCAAGACAGGGTCTGGAATGGTACCAAATCAGTGGTAGTCGCCGATTTCTCATCGCTACAAGCCAGCAGATTGACTTTCACCCAAGATGAATTGACCATTCAATCGGTAACCGCTGAATTTCTATCGTCAGCAACTGGCCTAAACAAACGAATAAGACCAACAGCTTTGGTGCTCGGGGGAAGAGACGCTGTTCATTATGACGTGGTGGCGGGAAGCTCGGTTCTGGGGCGTGCCCATATATTCTCACCCTCGGCCTTGGGTGGGCAGTCAACGACTACGATTGGATTTGCTCAAAAAGCAGGTAGTTTTTTGGGTGACTCAAGCATTGGGGTGATGTTTTTGTCGGCTCGGTCGTCGAACTATTACTCCCTGCCTTGCGGCGACGAAATCCCAGATTTAGAGATATCGGTAATCAACGCTAACCAAAGGGTGATCAAAGACTGGGGAAATGATATTCGGGTGCTTCCTGATTTTTATGGAAATCAATACCGGGGTGACATTGGTTATTTTATGGAAGCCGGAAGAACTCGGATTTTGAACCTAAGACCCGAGACTGCTGTTCTTGGTTCATTGGGGTTAAGTTCGGGTATTTTAACAACCCAAATTAACGCACCGAGCCTCCAGATTTTGCCCTGTGTAATGGGATTAACATCGTCTTCTCACCGCAGCGCCCTTCTATCTGGTGTAGACCTGAGCGGACAAAGAAGTGTGTCTATTGGTATATCTGGAAGCTTCAGTGTCAAAAACAAGTTGTATGACGGGAGCAGGAACGCCCAAATTTCTGCCTTTAACCTGCAGATCATCGGTCAAAATCCGGGCGATCAGGTCTTTTTGGATTCTGTTCGGGCAAACTTTCGCTCCAAGTATCCTGGCGACCAAAAACAGGTCGTGTTGGATACCGCATTGCGCTTAATTGGTCGTGATGCGTCTAAATATCGGCTCGCGTTTTTCGGTGCGCCAACAACCACAGCTTCAATTATATCGCAAAATCGTAGAGGGTTTTGGGGCCAGGGGTCGGATCTCGACACCAACGGGTTGTTGTTTTTTTCGGGCGATACGGCAGTGGTTGTCGAGGGTTGTTTTACAGCTTCAGGAAGAGAATTTAATGGGCAAGTCGCCTACTCGGGTCCAATAAATATGGCTGATATTACTATAACCGGAATTCGGCCCGGACACCAGCTCACATTGGGATCCCTAACAGCTCGATTTTTGTCGGCCAACCCTGGCGACAAAAAAAACATGCAAGTCGAACAAATTCAATTTCAGGGTAGCCATTCTTCTCGTTACCGCCTTGATCGAAGCCGACTTCCTGCAGGTCTTGGACCTATTTTCGCGCCTACCTACGCATCTGGACCCGGCGCAAGATCGGGATTTAAGGTCACGGACACCTTATTTGTATCTGATGGAAGCGTTGTGACGCCCCATCAACTCGTGGTCGAAGAGATCAGAACCATAAATACGGCATCCAACCGATTGGATGTATCGTATAGGTTTACCGACGCACTTAATCGATCAGTTCCGTGGGGTCCTGATTGCGTGCGCCTGAAATTCTATTCCGAACTTGACTCAGCGCTGTGGATGCCAAGGGACTTTCGTGCGCATCCATACAGAGGTGGTGGGTTGTTTAGCGATGTACAGATGCCCGTTTCTCCTGGCTCACACAAACTGGTAATCTCATCGTGTGATATTTCAGGCCCAAGAATCGATTCTCAGTCCTTGTCTTGGCAGAATCAGTATCCTGGGATAAACAAGCCTATTGGGGTGGGGGCCAATTCGAGTGGTGTTTATACACAGGGCCTTGATGGGGGGTTGGCGGATGTTTGGGTAGGTGGATGGCCCAATCAAGCACGAACCTGGTTCGAGCCGCTGAACTGGAGCCGTCGAAAGGTACCCACTGATACTGCTCAGATATGGGTGCCAAGACGTAGGGATCAGCCTATAATTCAGCAACCCATGGGCATAGGTATGAACAGTGTCCAAATTAGTCAACCGGGTACAATGCGCATCTTGGACGGCGGTTCTTGTACATTGGGGGCGACATCGTTTGATAGTATTTTTCCAGGAAGTATCGGTCTTCTCGTCAATGACGGAGGGGTGATCTCGACTGAGGGCTCAGGTTTTTTAAACATCGGCTCAGGGGGGCATTATGTGAATATGGGATCATCCCAACCCAACTTGCGAATTGAAAAACAGTTAACAGGAACACGTGGTTGGAGGTTGATCAGTGCGCCGGTACGATCTTCCTTTCGAGACTTCTTGGACAGTGTGGTGATCCAAGGTGTTTCGGGGTCTGAATTCCCCAATTGGCAGCCCAATGTGCTCCATTTTTTGGAATCGGATACGGGCACCCACCTTCAATCATGGAGGACTATTCAAACGCCGTTCGACTCAATAGTTAGCGGTCGGGGACAGGCTGTTTATGTATTCGATGGGGCTCTATTTCCAAATGGAATACAAGGAAATTATCGTGATTCACTGCCCAAATCCCTGTTAATTAATGGTTTTGAACCTCTTTTAAACCGGGAAACATGGTTCAACTACGCGCCAGAACTGACATTCACCCCCAGATTAATCTATGCCAATAATCAGGTAACCCCAGATTCCATTTATACCGATATGATGGAATCAGATGCGGGTTGGAATTTACTCGGAAACCCTACAGCCAGTCCGCTTTATTGGGCCCCCAATTCTAATTTGTGGCAGCGAACGCGTGTTGATGAAACAATTTATTCTTGGGATCCCTTGATGAACGACCGAGTTGGGGGTTACCGCTATTGGAATGGGCAAACCGGAAATTACAAGGATACCGCTGGTGGTGTTGCCATCATCCGCCCCTTTCAAGCCTTCTGGATACATGCGAATGCACCGAATCCGATATTGAAATTTCGAGGCGATTCCAAATTGTTGAATCAGGTCGGTGCAGTTGTTAGAAGATCTTCTCCCATTCAAATCAACCTGACATACTCCATAGGTGGTATGTCCACTCAAGGGTATGTTTCATTCAGTGATGGAGGAAAATTAGGTCGCGATGAATCCGATGCCTATTTTTTGCCCCCGCAGGGTGATGATTGGATATCTCTATACACATTATCGGCACCCGGTTCATTTTGGCCCTTGTCGATCAATTGTTTGCCGATCACCCCAATTCCTTATCGAAGCATTCCATTATTTGTTCAGGCAGGCAGGTCAGGTATGCCCATTAAAGGTAAGTTTGGCCATATCGGCTGGCAATTCTCAGAAGGGTGGCCCAATCATTGGTATCCAGTGCTAATGGATCACACCCATAGAAGGGCAATTCCGATGCGCAGACAGACAGAATACAAAATAGAGGCTGCGAATGCTAAGGATTGGGATAAAACACTGCTCAAAGATCAGCATTCGGCTCTTTTTAATTTGAAGCTACCTGAAGCAGGTCAACATCAATCGGGTCTGCGCACAAGTAAAGGTAGGCCGAATCTCAGTACACGTTGGCCTTATAGTATCGTGATCATGGAATCTGAACAGGAGCCGGAGTATTTCTACAGACCTGATGCCCCGGAGCTTTACCCGCCCTTCCCCAATCCGGCTCGCTCCTATGTTTGGTTTCGTTATTTCTTACCTGAATCGACAGAATTACGAATTGAGGTTTGTGATTTGAGCGGCAGATTGATTTGGGAGAGCTCTGTTCCTTCGAGCGCAGCAGGATTTGGACAAATGCGCTTTGAAGCTTATGGGCTTTCGTCGGGTATCTATCTGGTTAAACTACTCACCCCGGATCATTCGGCTGTTCAGCGCTTTGTATTGTGCGAGTAACCACTAATTGTTCATTTATGTCTTATTCATGTGCTTCCTTCTTGGTCTTTTTGTTATTCAACTTTCATGTCTCATGGGGTTTGTGCCAGTCGGGTAGTCGTCAGTTTATCGTAGATGTTGTTAGTGTAGGGTCGGAATTGATTGCAGATGCCCGCCTTTTGACCATCCGAAACCTCACAGTTAGTACGGTTGGATTAAGTGGAACAGAGCTCAGCGTTGATCCTGTGTGTAGCTCGGATGCTGGATTGATGAAAATCAGCAGTACGTCAAATAGAGTCGTTCGAATTTCATTTATCCCTTATGAGATCATATATTCTGATCAAAATGACAGCGGCAAAGTAGAGGTAGAATACAAAGTGAGTGGTTGTTCGATCGAAAATCAAAGCGCATCCGTCCCCTTTGAAACACCAAATTCAACGGTTACACTCCACGAGATAAGCGGTTCCTATTTTCTCTGGATAGGCGGAAACTTCAATTTGAATAATGCCCGATCCGGACGGTATAAATCCCAGTTTGTTCTAACCATTGACGAGTTGTAAAGATGCGGTTCTCCCAATCTTCTTTTATGAATCCATATATTAAAATAAAACAGAACAAAATGATATCAATGCTTGCATTCCTATCAGTTATGCTCCGAGATGAAATAATTTATGCCCAAGGTCGAATCAACTTTGGGCAATTTCAACCCGATAGCAGCATTCAAGTACGTAAACTCGGGCCTCAGGAACTGAATTTTAACACCCGAAATCGAGTTATCCTTCAGGAATCATTTGGTCATGTGCGCATTGGATTAGATGATCCGGAGTTGGTGGTTTATGAAATTGAAGCACCGAAACAGATGGATATTCTCATCAGCTACGAGTGGACGCCACTCAGGAGAATAGGATCTCATGCGCCCTACAATAATCTGACGCCTTCATTATTGTTGAATATTAGGGCTGCGTATTCAAATCGTGGAGCGACTTCCCTCGCACAGGCGCTCAGTCAGGTTGTGGAACTGCCCCCACATGCTTCCAGCGTAGTGCTTCCTGTTCTTCGCAGTCATGTGAGCAGCCCACCTGGTCTACCACCTGCTCCTTCCTCTGAATCTATTGCGGCTGATCGTGCTAAATTGTATTTTTTTGTGTTTGGCGAAATTCTACCTTGGATGGGGCGGATATCAGCGGGCCGATACACGGGGCAGGTCTATATTTCTTTTGGATACCCTGGTTGATTAGAATATTCAACTTTTTTCTCATTTTGTGGCGTTATGGATCTAGTCGATCAGTATATCAACCGTTTTCCAGAGGCAACCCAAGATTTTCTGAGGCAAATCCGCCAAATAATTTTGAACGAGGCACCGGATGCAGAGGAGTATTTTTCTTACGGGATGCCTGCTTATAGGTGGTGCGGAAAGCCGCTAGTCTATTATGCCGCTTTCCAAAAACATATCGGTTTTTATGCGACTCCTTCTGGCCACAGTACATTTCGGGAAGAACTATCACACTACAAACATGGGAAGGGATCCGTACAATTTCCAATGGATGAGCCATTGCCTTTTGACCTGATCCGACAAATGGTGCAATTTCGAAAAACAGAGAATGAACATATTCTTTCGATGAAACTACCAATGACCAAGACATGATACAATGGCAAATGGGTCAGGTGCCCCCTACGCCCTATTGGGCGTCGATTTTTAACTATTATCTGTCGGATGACCTTGAAGGTTATGCTGAGTATGACGAAATGACGCTTCACGCGGTGAAGAGTCAGGAGGGTTTTTTAGGCTATGAGAGTTTTAAACATGAGGGACGCGGGACCTTCATCAGCTATTGGCGAAGTGATGCTGACCTTTCAGCATGGGCAATGCATCCGCTGCACCTAGAAGCGAAGGCGCTGGGTGTAAGTCGGTGGTATAAGTATTATCATTCGCTGATGGCGCGGGTTGAATCGCAACGCTACCATCACAAGGCTGAGCACAGCCAGACGAATGTCCAAGCCTGATCGTACTTAAACGGGTCCTTTTCCGCACCAATAACCTGGGAAAACACAATTGCACGATGAATATCACGATATTTGCGGCAGAAGTTAAATATTTTATGTTATGAGTTTATTGGTTGTTGGTACAGTTGCATTTGATTCAATTGAAACGCCATTTGGTAAAGCTGAGCGAATAGTAGGGGGGGCGGCGACCTATGCTTCAATGGCGGCATCGTTCCTCACTAAGCCGGTGCACATGGTTTCTGTGGTGGGAAGTGACTTCCCTGAGACGCAGTTGGCCGCGTTTAGGGCGCGTGGTATGGACACGAGTGGAATTCTGGTGAAACAGGGTGAAGATTCTTTTTTTTGGTCGGGCCGCTACCACATGGATATGAACAGTCGCGATACCCTCGAAACGAGACTCAATGTATTGGCCGACTTTGACCCCCAGATACCTGATTCTTGTCAAAACCCCGATTTCCTTTTGTTGGGCAATCTGACGCCCGCCATACAACATGCCGTAATGGATCGCATCGAGAAGCGCCCGCGATTGGTCGTGCTCGACACCATGAATTTTTGGATGACGACGGCATTGGAGGATCTCAAACGCACTTTCCCCCGAATCGACGTGCTCACGATTAACGATGAAGAGGCAAGGATGCTGTCTAATGAATACTCACTGGTTAAGGCGGCAAAGTGTATTTTAGAGATGGGGCCGAAATACCTCATCATCAAGAAAGGCGAGCATGGGGCACTCTTGTTCAATCAGCATGAGGTATTTTACGCGCCTGCTTTGCCCCTGGAAGAGGTCTTCGACCCCACTGGTGCTGGAGATACTTTCGCAGGTGGTTTCATTGGCTACCTGGCCAAATCGCGCGATATATCCTTTGAAAACATGAAGCGCGCCCTCATCTATGGTTCGGCCATGGCCTCATTTTGTGTGGAACGATTCGGAATCGAGCGATTGGAGAATTTATCGCGCGAGGACCTCGACGCTCGTTTACAACTGTTTATTGATCTGGTTCAATTTGATATTGCCTTAGATTAACCCAGCCTACAGCCGATTGGCCGAAAACGGATCCATTCGTTTAGCGCCAATTACCTCATTGCTACCCGGTATTTTTTGGGATTCGCGGGTGCATAAGTCGGAACCAGAGTGGGGGAAATAGGGCAGGGATCAAAAGAGCCGCATATCCGCCGGGCAAAACCGGGACGTCCTCCATGCTCCTCAGTCGGTGGTAGGGGCGAGCGCCATGCACGTGGTGGTCGCTGTGCCGGCTTAAATCATACAACAGAAATCGGCTAAACCAGGTATCGCTTTGCCAAGAAGTGCGGTAAGCCACTCGGGCATCATCGGGTCGCACCAGGCCATAATGTTCCAGATAATTGGTATACTCCAAAAGGACATTCGCGGTAAGAGCCGACAAAAGCCATGCGGCAGCGGCCATCCAGCCCAAGGCCCATCCACAAAAGGTGAGTAGGGCAACGAACACGACAATTTGCCGCACCACATAGTTGAACATCCCATAGGGAAGGTGCCCTTGCTTGCGGGCCGCCTCCGCCTCAAGCTGCACGGCCTCTGAGAGTTGCCCCCACAGGCTCCTCAACAAAAAGACATAAAAACCCTCCCCATAACGCGCCGTCGCATGATCACGTCGTGTGCCCACATAGCGGTGGTGCACCCTGAGGTGATCGACGAAGAAATAAGGATTGGCTTGCAGCAAGAGCAGAAAATTGCCAGCGGCCACTGAATTTCGGTCGGGGCGATGGATAAACTCGTGCGCGGCAACGATCGACACGGTACCTCCGTGAAAACCGGCCGACAATGCAGCAAGCGCCAGATGCCACCCCTGTACGGTACCGGTGGCTGCCGCCCAAAGCAGTGAACCCAGCACAAGCAAGGTGGCCGGAAGCGATAACCAGAGGATCAGCTTAGGAATGTCCGACTCAGGTGCCTCCTCGTTGCTCCGCGATTGTGGCAGCAGCCATTCAGCGAGGCCGAGGAATACCACCACAAAGACCAAATTGAGGGCGGCCCACCGACCACCCAAACTGAAGCCCACCAAGCAGAGTAATGTGGGCACATAAGCGAAAAAGTAGGAGAGGCTTCGGGAATGCAGCATAGGGGTCGGTATTATTTTTTAACCGCTCTGTACTTCAAGTGGCTGGAGCAAAAACTACTGTACGGTAAATCAAATAACTTCTGTACGGTAAATCAAATAACTTCTGTACGGTAAATCAAATAACTTCTGTACGGTAAATCAAGAATAGGATTCGTAAAACGAACCTTCCAAATTACGCAAGAATTCCGATATTTTATTTGACAGCACCTCTGATATGGCCTGATAGGATTCGATCGACCAGCCCGCTGTGTGCGGACTCAAAACAACATTGGGTAGCGCAAACAAGCGGTTCATCAGCGATTGATCCCATTTTAGGGGATCCTCAACAGGCAATACATCCAAACAAGCCCCCCCCAGTTGACCCGATTCTAGGGCAGAAACGGCATCTGCCAACACGACGACCTCGCCACGCGAAGCATTCACCAGGATTGGCTTCATCAGGCAATGCTGCAAAAAGTCGGCATCGATCCAAGCGCGCGTTTCCGAAGTTAAAGGAACATGTAAACTGATGATATCGGCTTGTTGGCACAGAGGTTCCAAGGCACACGCGCTGATTTCGGGGGTAGAAAAACCATGTACATATTTGTCGTAGGCCAAAACCCGACAGCCCAAATGGGCCAGCAATGCAGCCGTTGCCGATCCGTTGTTGCCGTAGCCAATAATCCCAGCGGTCATCCCCCTCAATTGCCGGCCCCGATTGCCCACCCTATCCCATAAGCCCGTACGAACCTGGGCATCCGATTGGGGAATCCTGTTGAGTAGACCGAGCAACATCCCCACCACATGTTCGGCCACTGCGGTGCGATTCCCTTCTCCGGCATGCAATAAGGTAATGCCCTGAGCCATGGCCGCTGACTGCTCGATGTTGTCGAGCCCCGCCCCCGCCCGGGCGATCAATTTGAGTCGTGGCAGCCCCTGAAGACACTCCGCATCCAATCTGATTTTACTGCGCAACAAAAGTCCATCGAAGGCAAACAGCTGATTAAAGACCTCAGAAGGCGATAAATCGGGCCGGTAAACACATTCCAATTTCGGGATTTGCCGTAGATTGTCGAACAAAACGGGATGAACATCATCCACCACCAAGAGCCGGAAGCCATCGTTTTTCGTGGAACTGTTCGCGCAAGGCATAGCGGTGGTTATCTACTCTGGTTAGTTATCCAAAGAAAAAAAATCGATGCGGTTTTCAAGAATAGGACAGCACAGAATCAACAACAAGAACATGAGTTTTCTAACGCACAAAAGTCTAAATATTATCGGACGAATCCTGAATAAACTGGGCCAGGTCGCGGGCAAGTGCCACAAACAGATCGACTGATAATTGCTCCGCGCGCAGATCCATGAGCCGAAGTGCATCGGGGTAATCGACAGGCAATACGGTTTTCAAAGCGTTGCCTAACCGCTTTCGTCTTTGGTTGAATCCGGCCTTCACCAAGCGGCGAAGCAGCGACTCATCGCAATCGGCCGGTTGAGGGAGGCGTTGCAGGCGAATTACGCCCGACTTCACCTTAGGAGGGGGATTGAAAACTCCTTCGTTTACAGTAAACAAATACTCTGTCTGGTAGTAGGCCTGCGTGAGCACACTCAAAATACCGTAGGTTTTATTGCCCGGTGGCGCACAGATGCGTTGGGCCACTTCGCGCTGAAACATGCCGCACATTTCAGGAATGTATTGCTTTTGTTCGAGCACCCTAAACAGAATCTGGCTGCTGATGTGATAAGGAAAATTACCAACTACCCCTATCTGGGGCGCAGTGGGCACCTCGGTAGATGCGCCGATAACGTCTTTCGCAGCCCCAATTCGCGATCGCTCGGGCATTTCTTCCTGCGCAGCAGCTCGATGATCGGCCGAATCGCCGCCCGATGGCCCAAGGCTCCGAAGCAAGCTCCCTAAATCCAGCCGAAGAAAATCGCCCAGAATAACGGATGAGTCAACCTGCAAATGATGGATGAGGTGCGCGATCGATTGTTCGTCGACCTCCGAAAGCCACAAATGATAGGGTAAATCGAGCAAGTGCCGTGTGAGGATGCCCGTTCCCGCCCCCACCTCAACGAGGTGCGTATAAGCACCAAAACCCGTTAATCCACCGGCAATACGGGCAGCTGTTCCCGAATCGGTCAGAAAATGTTGGCCCAGATGCTTTTTGGGCCGAACATAGTGGACAGACACAGCCCGACCGCCATCCGCAGAATGACGCCCTGGGCGGGACTTGGTGGATGAGCGACTACTGCGGTTTGAACGATTATTCAAGGCAGCGCAAAATAGGAGTTATCCCTTTCAGGCGGGCAGCCCTTCCACCGTCGACCTCGCTTTTTCAACGCCAAAAGTTGCCCGCTCAATTTTGCGCATGAGGAAGCGCCGACGAATCTGATTCCTGTGCGTAATATAATACAGCACAGGAACAAAAACCAAGGTAAGAAAAGTAGCGAAGGTGAGCCCGAAAATGATGGTCCAGCTCAGTGGACCAAAAAAGGCTACACTATCACCCCCAAAATAGATACTGGGGTTTAACTCAGTAAGAAGTTTGCCAAAATCCATGTTGAGACCCACCGCCAGCGGAACGAGTCCCAATACCGTCGAAAATGCGGTGAGCAAGACCGGCGCCATTCGAATTTTACCTGCTTCAATGATGGCTTCCCGAACACTGATTCGCCCATCTTTTAGGAGCAGATCGGTAAACTCCACCATCAAAATACCGTTTTTCACTACAATACCCGCTAAAGCCACCAATCCGATGCCCGACATCACCACCGACATATTCATGCCTGTGGCCACAAAGCCCAACAATACCCCGATGATGCTCAGTACGATACCACTCATAATGATCAAGGTTTTGTTGAGCGAATTGAATTGAAACACCAAAATCAGAAATATGAGTCCAATGCTGATCAGGAGGGAGCGCGATAAAAACGCGGCCGCCTCTGCCTGCTCCTCTTGTTCGCCCGTGAGTACCACTGAATAGCCCTCAGGGGCCGGGAATCCTTCGAGTGCCTCGGTAATCTCTGCCACAACCTCATTGGCGGTATAGCCACTGAGCACGTTGGAGCTGATCGTGACGACGCGCTTCTCGTTCTTGCGTCGAATGGAGCCATAACTGTTGCCAAACTCGAGGGTGGCGACCGACGATAACGGAATTTGCCGGATGGCCCCACCGCTGTTCATATCACGGAAAGTGATCCGCGCATTGATCAGGCGATCGGCCTGACTCCGACTCATGGCATCGTAGCGCAATTGAATCGGGATTTCGTCATTGCCCACGCGCAACTGGCTAACCTCCTTGCCAAAAACCGCTGCCCGAATTTCGGAGCCGATTTGGGCCGTACTGATCCCCTCACGTTGTGCACGCTCCCGGTCAACCTTGATGGTCATCACCGGTTTGTTGAGTTCCAAATTACTCTTCAGTTCCTCAACCCCTGCAATATCCAGCGAATCGAGATACTTCTTGAGCTGTACAGATGTTGCAGCCAGAATGCTGAAATCATCCCCCGCTATTTCAATGTTGATCGGCTTGCCCGTTGGAGGCCCCCCACGCTCTTGGTCGACCGATACCTCCAGGCCAGGGAGGTCGCGCACAGCCAAACGGATCGAATCGAGAAGGGGTTTAGTGGATACACCATTGCGCCGAGCATACTCGACCATGGCTACCGTCACCTTGGCTTTGTTGGTGGCAGCTGCCTGATCACCGGCCATCGGATCGCCAGCGCCAACGGTCACATTCGCGATCACCGACTCCACCAAAGGGTTGTTTTTGCCCAAAACACGAGCCACTTTGGCCTCAACCAACCGGGTGAGCGAATCGGTGTACCGCTGATCGGATCCCACAGGCGTACTCAAATAGACGTATACAAAATTGGGGTCACCGCTGGGAAAAAAATCCACTTTCAAACGGCCGTTTTTGGCCGCCCATCCCGTAATGAACAGGGTAATGGGCAATAGAAGCGCCATCCCAACGGCGATTTTCACGGGGTTACGACCCTTCAGGCAAATGCGTAAAAAGCGGTCGTAGGCCGACTGAACAGCGGGCCAAAGACGCTCCTGGAAACCCATAATGAGCGGCGTAAAGACGTAGCGATTGATCCACAGCAACAAGGCCACCACAATCAGGAAATTAGCGAGACCCGGCGATCCCATGAGGTGCCCCATGATACCGGCGAGCACCAATCCGCCCGAAACCAGATACAGTGATTTGTTGCGGCGCTTCAGCTGGGCGGGACTCGGATGACGAAGCTCTGGCTTCATAAATTGAACCGCGAAGGCTGGATTAATGAGATAGGCTACGATCAAAGACGCACAAAGGGTTAGAATTAGGGTAATGGGTAGGAAGAACATGAACTTGCCGACTACTCCGTTCCAGAATGCCAGGGGCAAAAAGGGTGCGATGGTGGTGAGGGTGCCCGCCAAAACGGGCATAAAGACCTCGCTCGCTGCCTCTTTGGCCGCCTTATCGATTCGTTTTTTGCCGTTGGCGAACAATCGGTGGGTATTCTCAATCACAACAATGGCGTCGTCGACCACCACCCCAAGGGCCATGAGAAGGGCAAACAGCACGATCATGTTCATGGTGAAGTCGATGCCAGGCATAATCAGGAACGCCAAAAAGCTCGATAGGGGCACTGATAGGCCTACAAACATGGCGTTTGTGGTGCCCATGAAGAACATCAAAACCAAAGTCACCAACAAGAAACCAATGATGATGGTGTTGGTGAGGTCGTGCACGGTGGTCCGTGTGCGGGTGCTTTGGTCGCCTGTTATGGTGACCTTCAACTCGTTGGGGAATCTTTTTTTCGCCTCTTCCAATCGGGCGTTGATTTCGTCGGAAGTGGATATGAGGTTTTCCCCGGAGCGTTTGATCACGTTTAGTGTGAGAACGGGCTGACCATTGAGGCGGGCAAACGATTCCTGTTCTTTATAGCCGTCGATAATCAGAGCAATGTCCCTCAAATAGACCCCAGCACCCGACATGGAGGCCACATAGATGTTCCCGATTTCGTCGGCCCGTTCAAATTCACCATCAACACGAATCGAACGCTTCATTTGCCCCGTGTTGATAGCGCCTCCCGAAATGGTCATGTTTTCAAACCGAATGGCACGTTCGATATCGTCCATCGTGAGTTTGGCCGCCTGCATCTTAAACATATCCACATCCACTTGCACTTCCCGGTCGAGGACCCCCACAAGGTCCACCCGGTTCACCGTCTTTACGCCTTCAATGAGGTCTTGTATTTCCTCAGCATAGGTTTTC
This sequence comes from Bacteroidota bacterium, assembly GCA_005799065.1. Classification (GTDB taxonomy): domain Bacteria; phylum Bacteroidota; class Bacteroidia; order UBA7662; family UBA7662; genus F1-60-MAGs140. Next base: position 24,010 of record SYHW01000057.1, on the reverse strand, counting down.
AGTCGGCTCAACTCCAGGTTTCCCGACACGTTCACATTCATGACCGGAATTTCAGAGAGATCAACATCAATCACATTGGGGTCGGCGGGAAGGTCTGTCGGCAGATCAGGACGTGCTTTATCGACGGCATCTTTGACCTTCTGTTTGGCTTCAGCAATGTCTACTTCGGTGCCAAACTCCACCACTACGCTCGAAAAGTCTTGAATCGAAGTTGATGTCAGTTTTTTGATGCCCGTTATGCCTTTGATTTGTTTTTCCAGGGGTCTTGTAACCAAATTCTCCATGTCGGCGGGAGAGGTTCCGGGATAAACCGTGCTCACATACAGAGTTGGAATCACGATTTCGGGGAATTGCTCCTTTGGGATGCTTTCATAGGTCGAGACCCCCGCGAAAATCAGGATGGCTGTGATGATGAAAATGGTGAAGCGGTTGTCGATCGCCCAATTGCTGGGGCCGAATCCCTTAGGTTTATCTTCTGCAGTCATGGTGCGCTTAATTGGAGCTTGAAATACGAATGGCTTGGCCGGGCGCCACATCGAGGTACCCAACAGTGATCAATCGGTCGCCCGCTTGTAGTCCGCCAAGCACCTCACAAAAGCCTTCATAGCTGCTCCCGAGTTTTAGAATTCGCTTTTCGGCTACCCACTGTTTGCCCTGGGCTACAGCCACCAGCGCAAAAGCGTCTTGTTCGGATCTTTGAATCAGATTCACCGGAATTCGAATGGCCTTCGGGTTGTTGTAGTCGCGTATTTTCATGACCACCACCATGTTGGGGTTGTAGCGCCCACCCGAAGGCAAATCCGACTCAACCCTGAATGTGCGGTTGATGGCGTTGATGTTGCGCGCCACATAGCTGAGGCGGCTTTCTTCTTCGCGGTTGTAGTCCTTGAACATAAGCTTAACCGCGTCGCCCGAGCGAACTTTGGCGATGTAGGCCTCCGACAACTCGGCCACCACACGCATATCGTTGTAGTTCACCACCCGAAAGGCAGGGAGTCCAGGACTGACCGCTTGGCCGATTTTCAAAAACACATCATCGACCGTGCCGTCGACCGGGGCCTTAATGCGGGTCATATCGATTTGGGTTTCGAGGGTCGAACGCCGGGCGACCAAAGCCTCATACTGTGTTTTTTGCTGAAGAAACTGCATTTCAGTACCGATTTTCTGATTCCACAGCCGTTCTTGCTTGCGGTACATTTGTTCGGCGAAGGCAATTTGGGTTTCAAGTTCCTCCATACTTTTGCGCAAAACGCTCGGGTCGAGCTCGGCTAAGACCGCTCCTTTGCGCACGACATCACCCGTTTTGACCTTAACGGAGCGTATGATCCCCATGGCCTCGGCGGTGACTTCCACATTTTGACGGGCATCGACCCGACCCTGTACTTCGATAAAAGTGGTGAAAGATCCAGTTTCGATGGCTTCTGTCACCACCAAGCGGCCACTTCCGCCGCTGCTGTCTGCTTTCGACAGTACGGCCTCCAGGGCCTTAATTTCCTTTCCGATTTCAGCGTATTTCGCACGCAGTTCGGCCAAGCGCTCCGCAGGCTGATCAGCGGCTTTTTGTTCGCCACAGGAGGGAGCAACGATCGAGGCGAGCAGAAAAACGCAGATTCTTAAGATGGGGTGGGTGTATTTGGGCAACATATGATCAGTTAATATTGGGATGGGTTGTAGGTTAGGATGGGGTATAAAAGGGTGATTTTATTCAAATGGATGCCATAACTATTTTTCCAGGAGGCTGCCACGGGCTTTTTCGAGGTCAACCCGCGCCATCAGCCAATCATAGACCGCACCGAAATAGCCCGATTCGGCTTCGGTGAGCGCACCTTCAGCGGCGGTGACTTCTAATCCCGATCCTACCCCCTCGCGGTATTTGGTTTGGGTGACCGAAAGGACCTGGCGCGATAAGCGGAGGTTGTCTTCCTGAGCCTCGAGCGATCGAATCTGGTTGCGCAGCTGGGTAATGGCATGGGCTTCTTCCATCCAGGCTGCCTGACGGAATTGGTCGGTCAGGTGCTGCGATTTCATCAACTCAATCTTTTTTTGTTGAATTTTTGATTTTTTGGTGAAGCTGTCGAAAACATTCCAGTTCACCCCCAACCCCACAGAACCATAGGCAAACCATGAACCACCTGGGTCGCGGACCTGACTAAACGTATTGGACCCTGCCAAAGCGCCCCGTTGGGCTTGAAGGGCCAGTGAGGGCAGGTATCCCGATTTGAGACTTTTGATTTCGAGGTTTAACCCGGTTTGTTGCAGCAATAGGAGTTGCATTTCTGGACGTTTGCGGATATCGAAGCCCGATTCGAGCGGAAGGGCGCGCAGGTTTACCAACATAGACAGGCTGTCGCTCAATTCGATCGACTGCGCCACGGGGTATCCCATTTGAAATTTGAGTAGGTTGAGGCTGATGTCGCATAATGCGGCCACTTTTTCCCGTTGCGAACGAAGGTTGTTTTGTTGAACCCTAAGGCGGTCCACATCGAGCTGTTCGGCAAAGCCTTCTTTGTTCAAGGTTTCCAGTTCCGCAAGGCTCTTTCCGATTCTTTGGAGGGCAGCATCGAGGGTGCGTAACCGCTCGAAACTTACTAAGGCACCAAAGTAGGCTTTTTTCACCTGCTCCACCACCTGAGTCCGTGTCATTTCGCTGTTTTTAACCGCCAGTTCGCGGTAGGTTTTCACGGCTTGTAGCCCAACCAAATAGCTCCCGTCGAAGAGCAGCTGGCGTACGGTAACAGCTGCATTGCCTCCGTATCGGGGTTGAAACTGAAGCGCAAGGGGTTGTCCTTTAGGAATTTCGGGATTAAACAGCGATCCATCCGGAACAATCACCTTTTGGATGATAAAATTGTCGCTCACGCCATAGGAAGCACTAATTTGGGGAAACCCGATGGAGGTTATTTCCCTGACCTTCAAATCCGCTGCCTGTTCATCCAAGCGAGCGTTCTCTACTGATACATTCTGTTCGAGGGCAAAATCGACCGCCTGCCTGAGGCTAAAGCGCAAGTTGGGGTTAGATGTATTTTGAGCGAGGTTGGATGTATAGTGAACGGGGTTGGATGAAGTTTGAGCGAGGTTGGATGTATAGTGAACGGGGTTGGATGAAGTTTGAGCGAGAAGTCCTGAGGAAAGGAGCCCCAAAAGAAAGCTAAAGTAGAAAATTCTGCTGCCTGATGCCATAAGTATTAATATGTTATAACTATAAAATTATGATGTTTCTTTTTCCAACTGGCACATGACATCCAGTCCTTTTCGGGTCACAATCCCCTGCAAGAAAACGCTGATGATTTGGTGGATCATTTCACCTACAGGACGCTCTGGTCGAGGCTGTTGTCCGGGGTCGGTGAGCAACCGAATGTGCTGCAAGTGCATGGCCGCCACGATTTCAGTGTCAAGATCCATGCGGAATAAGCCCTCTTGTTGGCCACGCTTAATTACGTCCACCACTTGCCCGAAAATCTCATGGGTGCGGTATTGCTCGAAACGCGCCCATATATCGGGGTAGTACTTGTTGAGGTCGAACAAAAAAGCGGGCGACACTTGTTCCATGCGTGCACGGGCCAAACGGGCCATTTGCAGCACTTCGTCGATCGCATGCCGCGACTCAGCACGAACCCGTTCGGCATCCGCTCGATGCGAAGAGAGGTAATCGACCACTATGCGGTCCACGAGGTTTTTTTTATCCGGACAACAACTGTAGATCGTCTTTTTGGAAATACCCATTCGAGACGCTATGTCATCGAGCGTAATGCTCTTTGTTCCATACAGGAACAAAAGGTCTCTGATGCGCAGCAATAGGGGCTTGTGTGGGTCTTCCATTCGGGGTGCAAAACTAAAGAAACTATTTTAGTATTAAAAGTTTCCTTGGTGTTAAAAGTTTCTGTCTATTGGTAACGGCCTATCTTGTATTTTTGTTTGGTGAAATCACCCTTTTCTTCAGATTTTGTTTTAGGGATATTGGGGGGCGGTCAGCTCGGAAGAATGTTGCTCGATGAGGCGCGCCGATACAATTTAAAGACCCGTGTGCTTGACTCTTCGCCCGACGCGCCTTGTGCTCATGTGTGTGATGAATATGTTCTGGGTAACCTGCTGCATGAGGAAGATGTGATTCGGTTCGGACGCTCCTGCGATGTCCTGACTATAGAGATTGAGCACGTTCATGCAGGCGCCCTTCGCAAACTGCGTGATGCCGGTGTGGTGGTACACCCCAATCCAGAGGCGCTTATGACCATACAGGATAAATCGCTGCAAAAGCAGTGGTTGATGGCGCGGGCGATCCCAACGGCGCCCGTACACTTTTATGGCGGAATTCAACCCTTGCGCGATGCCCTTTCTGCAGGCCGTCAGCCTTTGCTGTCTTATTGGAAAGCTTGTCGGTTGGGCTATGATGGGAAGGGCGTTCGTGCCCTTCGGTCGGCCGATGACCTCTTTGATTTGCCTGATGTTCCTTGCATCGTGGAGGAGGCCATTGACTTGGCTTGTGAGGTGGCCGTTTTGGTTGCCAGGAACCTGAGGGGCGAAACCACCGCCTTCCCCCCTTGTGAAATGGTCTTTCATCCCGATGCCAATCTGGTGGAGGAGGTGTTGATGCCCGCGCGTTTATCTCCGAAACTTATGCAGGAGGCCATAGATTTGGCCAAACAGATCGCCATAGAATTGGATGTATGTGGGCTGCTCGCTGTTGAGTTTTTCTACACCCGTGATGGCCGTTGGCTGGTGAATGAAATGGCTCCCAGGCCGCATAACAGCGGGCACGTTACCATGGAGTCTTGTAATTATTCGCAATATGCGCAACACCTCCGCGGCATTTTGAATTTGCCCTTGCATACCCCGGAATCCTTGCATACAGGAATCATGGTGAACCTAGTCGGTGCCGAAGGTCATTCCGGCCCCGCTTGTTTTGAAGGTGCTGATCAAATATTGGGAGAGCCAGGCGTTTATTTGCATGCTTATGGCAAGGCAGAAACCCGTCCTATGCGGAAAATGGGGCACTTTACTGTAGTGGGGAGCGATCCTGAGGATCTCATCTGCCGTGCAAGGGCACTGAAGAAACAAATCAGGGTAGTTACTAACCGAACCAACACTTGATGTAATTCAAAATGGCAAAAAAAATAAACTCAAAACAAGAGTTTCAATCCAGTAGCTTTTATTTATGACAAATGTCCCGCAAAATATCCTTATTCGATTTAACACGCAATCAACACATGATGCCAATCGTTGGCGATTAATTATCGATGGCAGAGAACATCTCGTTGGCGGCGTGGTGATCGACGGACGCGTCGCAACTTCCAAAGACTGGGTAAAAGAAGTCAGCGATTATAAATGGCACATCAACTGCAAGGGAAATATCGAGATTAAGGACAATACGGCCTATGTGTCCTCGGCGGTAGATTTTATTTCAGATACAAAGGAAAATAGGACAACTTCGATTGGGTCGAATACAGAGAAAGAAGTTGCTCAGGGTGGTATAAGTGGTGGAACCCAATCGGTGAAATTAGTGGGAATTGTTATGGGGAGTAAGTCGGATCTTCCTATCATGAAGCAGGCCGCAGAGGTGCTGCAAGAGTTAGGGGTTTCGAGTGAAGTGCGTATTGTATCCGCACACCGTACGCCTTTACGCATGGTTGATTATGCAGAAACCGCTGCATCTAGGGGCATAAAGGTGGTGATTGCGGGTGCCGGAGGTGCGGCGCATCTACCGGGTATGATCGCATCGATTTGTCCGCTTCCGGTTGTGGGCGTTCCGGTGAAATCATCCCAGAGCATGGACGGCTGGGATTCGGTGCTATCAATTTTGCAAATGCCTGGTGGAATCCCTGTGGCTACGGTGGCCCTGAATGGAGCTAAGAATGCGGCACTACTGGCCGCGCAAATGTTGGCGATCTCCGATTCGGATTTGGCGGAGCGCCTTGCACAATACCGGGCCCGTCTTCGGCAGCAAGTAGAAACAGATGCTGCGAGCTTAGAAAATCAGGGTTGGCAAGCGTTTCTTGGATGATTGAACCCTTTTTGGGTGCCCCATCCGTTTGAACAGCCATCACATTTGGATGTCCGATCCGTTCGAACAGCCATCTCATTTGGATGTCTGATCCGTTCGAACAGCCATCTCATTTGGAGGCTTCACCTGATTCGAACCAGCATCATCTGCTATATTTGAGAATCGCTTAGTTTTGCCTCGAACCCACAGGTTTCAAAAACCAATTCTACGGCCTTGGGGTCGATTTCATGCCCCCAAACACTGAGCAGCCGTTGTTCGTGCTGCAGATCTACCTCCCAACGATCAATGCCCCCAAGCTGATTGAGTCCTGTTTCGATTTTTCGCACACATCCCCCACAATGGAGGTCTGTTTGAAAGATGAGTTTTTTCATGTTTAATGTTTTAGTAAACGAATGCTGTTGCCTACGACGCTCACCGAACTGAATGCCATGGCGGATGCAGCGATGGAAGGGTGCATGAATAGGCCAAAAAAGGGATAGAGAAGACCCATGGCTATCGGTATGCCGATTACATTGTAGGCAAAAGCCCACATCAGATTCTGTCGCAGGATGTTGTGGGTGCGTTCGGCCAGTTCAAAGAATTGGTTTAAGGCCGAGAGGTCGTTGCGGATGACCACCAATCCCGAATGGTGTTTGCTCAGTGCGCTTCCAGCACCCATGGCCATCCCGAGATCGGCAGCCGCCAAAGCCCCCGCATCGTTGAGCCCATCGCCCAACATGGCTACGGACTGGTTTTTCGATTGCCAAGCGCGAACCTCCGCCAACTTTTCGCCCGGAAACAGGTCGCCCTTGCAATATTTGATCCCTAGATCATGGGCCATGGAAGCCACCCGCTCAACACGATCACCGCTGATCAGCATCAATTCGACCCCCTTTTTTTTCATGCTTTCAACAAATTCCAGGGCATCCGCGCGAAGGAGATCATCCACCAAGGCACAGGCCAACAGAGTGCCATTCGAACCCAACCACAATTCAGCGGATGCTGCGGCCTGATTTTGAATCCATTCGCCCCAATCATCCTGTGCCGTTGAACGATGATCAGCTTCAATATGCAGGGAAGAATCCCCCGATTTTTGGGATTCTGGCGTTTTTTCTTCTACAAATGACCGACGACCCGAGCGATAATGTTTATCCATAACCTGAAATGAAACGCCAAGCCCCACATGTTCTTCCATATTGGACCACTCTAAAAGCTGGTTTGATCGTGGTTCACCTTCATGGGCATTGTTAAGATCGTCTACTCCGATTTCGGAATACTGAGTGAGGGAATATGCTACCGGGTGTGTAGACTGTTGGGCCGACTTTTGCCACATTTTGAGTAGATCGCGTTGCTGACCGGGCGTGATTGATGGATGCCAACGAATCAAACGTACTATTGGGCGACCGGCAGTGAGGGTGCCAGTTTTATCACACAGTATAACTTTTATGGCTCCGGCTTTTTCCCAAACGGAGGGGTCGCGCACCAAAATGCCCATTCGAGCCGCGCTTGAGAGGCCAGCAACCAGTGCGGTTGGGGTGGCTAGTCCCAAAGCGCACGGGCAGGCGATGATGAGGGTGTTCACAAATGCCAATAATCCCATGGACAAGGCATTTTCTTCAGCGAACATCCACCAAATCGCAGCGGAAATGAACGCCAATACAATTACTGTGGGCACAAACCACCGGGTGATTTGGTCGACGAGGTCTTGGATCGGTGCCCGCGCCGCCTGCGCTTCACGTATTTGTTGATGAATTTGTCCTTGCAATGTTTCTGACCCTCTTCGCCTGACCACCACCTCAAGGCTTCCCGCTATGGTTTGGCTTCCAGCATGTACTTCATCACCCACACCACGTGTTACCGGAAAGGGCTCTCCGGTTAGCCATGACTCATCAACTTCGGCCCGACCCACTTCAACCAAGCCATCGACTGGCACACGTGCCCCGGCTTGAATGAGTATTTTGTCGCCCAATTGCAAGGAAGCCACGGCAACACCTGTCCAGGCGTTATTTCTCCAACAAAGCGCCACGCTTGGCTGATCGCTCAGCAGCGCGCCTATTCCTTGGATGGCTTTTAAACGTGCTTTTCCTTCAAGCAATCGCCCAAGCAACAGAAACCCGATGATGGCTCCTATGCCCTCATAATAAACATGGGGTGTGATGCCCATTTCGCGTTGTACATCTGGAAACAGGGTATTCCAAAGACTGTATACATAGGTGGTCGTGCAACTCATTGCCACAAGACTGTCCATACCCCAAGTGGCTGTTCGAAATTGCCGTATGGCCTTCACGAAAAATTGTTTTCCCGGAATCACTATGATGGGTGTGGCCAAAGCGGGCATAAGCCAACGCGCCCAATCTTCATGCATCCAGATCATCCCAACGGCCATCAAGGGAATTCCCAAGACGGCGGCCATGATGGTGCGGCTCGACAGATTTTTTATTTCCGAAATCAGGAGTTCCGTAGCGGCCGACTCAGCACTATTGTCTGATTGAACCCATCCATACCCTGCCGATTGAAGCATATGTTCTACTGCCACCCAATCCACCCGATCGGGTGTGTAGCCAATACGTGCGGTGTGGTTGGCCAATTGGATGTCGGCCGATTGAATACCAGCCTGCCTTTCGAGGATCCGTTTAACACCTGCTGCACATGCTGCGCAACTCATGCCCTCGATGGCCAAGTGCTTGTAGGCGGGTGACCGTTCGGGGGATTCGTTGGGCTTAGGGTTCGACATATTCAGCGATTAGTGTGCCACTAACCACCGCTTGAATGGATTTCGAGCCAGGTCATCCAAATCGACTGATCAACAAAGGGTACAAGGTTGTTGGAGCAAACGTTCATGGTGTGGCCCGTTCCGCCCTGGCGTGGGTCATCTAGATTGTCGTAGAAAATACCGAAGCTTGCCGGAGTAATGGCCCGAGATCCGATCACTTTTACGGTATCGCGCACCAGGTAGGCAGCTTTTATGCTGGCACGGTCGCGGTTGCCCCCAGCAAATCGGTCAATCAGTTTATCATTGCGCCCCCCAGTTTTGCTTTGATACACAATATCGGGTTCATTGGCCAGGTCAATTTCATCGAGTGAATAGGTCTGGTAGGCGTGATTGGCTTTGCTCCTGTGACCGCCGTAGGGAGTTACGACTTGAAGGCGCTTGGCGTCGACCTCCGTTACCCCCATGGAAAAAAGATCATCGGAACCCGGCGCATTGCCGCTTCGAAAAGTCATGTGTTGCGTTTTAGATGCCAGTATCCGACCTAATTCAGTGAGGAGCGGTGCATCCTTCGCTTCAACATCTCTTTTTCCTTCCAAGAGCACCACGGATCCTGCGCGGTCGTATTGTGCAACGAATTCGTTTAAAGTCATTCTACAAAATTAAGGCATATCGGGGAAAATCGGATGACATTTCCATGTGGTAAAATGGTATTTTAGCCCCTTATTGGAAGCACCTGATTCCTTCAAAAACGTCTTTTTCTCCCTTTTAATCGCCAACTGAAGCCACCTTTTATCACCCCATGAAGCCACCTTTCCCTGTTCTGCTCATCGTTTTGACACTCTTTTCTTTAGATTTGGTGGCCCAACAGCTTCCGTTCGACCAGCCTCAATCGGTTTCGTTTATGGCCACCACCGAATTGGCCGATGATACGGCTTGGGTATCACTGTTTAACCCGGGTAGTGATTCACTCCCCATCCGCTTGAACACCTTGAGTGTATTCGGAACGCCCGCTTTTTATGCGCCCAGTTCTGTTTTGATTTTACCCCCGGGAAAGGTAACCCGAATCCCCATCCGCTTTCAACCGCGACACAACATTTATAATGTATCATCGCTGCTGATTGGGGCGGGGGGTGGACAGGCCTTTGTGGGCTTGGGTGGACAAGCCTCCTATTCAAGAGCCTACTACAATTCGACCCAGAATTTATCGGGAGAGGATCTCCGCCAGGCTCTGCGCCAAAGGGTATCATCTCCCTACACCCAGCTGGGCTACAGCGGTACGAACAACGCGCGTTTGCGGATGTTTGGAACGATCGATAACTGGAAAGTGAATGGTCGGGAGCCTGGACATGCCAATCCGTATAAAAACGAATGTGTGTATACGGGTCGTACCATTTCTTACACAGCCACTGACTTTAGTACGGCCACCCTCAACAACGCCCCATATTCGATGAATACTGAACATACCTGGCCGCAGAGTGTAGGCGCCACCAATGAACCGATGGTGAGTGATTTGCATCATATTTTCATTTCTAATGGCCCAACCAATTCAGCGCGGGGTAATAAGCCCTTTGGATGGGTGCCTAATCCCACCCTTACCTACACTGGGGGTTCTAAGGCCAACAGCACTACTTTTGAGCCCCGTGATGCCCATAAAACGGCTGCTGCATCAGCAATTCTATACTTCGCCGTTCGGCATATGAACCAGGCAGGGGTCGATTTATCTTTCCTCAGCGCGGTTCAGGAAAATGACCTACGCGATTGGCTGCGAATTTTTCCTGTCGACAGTGTTTTGCGCCGACGCAATGATGATATACAAGCGGCTCAGTTGAACCGAAATCCCTTTATCGATTACCCCGCTTTTTTGGATAGAATGACACAAGTTCGGGCTGTGTCTTTGGTTCCGGCCCATAGTCGACTGGCGGTTATCGATTCAATCATTCAGTTGGGGTCGGTATTGCCAGGTGATACGGTTATTTTTCCGGTAGTTCTGGGCAATCCGGGTACAGATTCGATGCGCATCACGTCCATTCTGCCATCGGGTTCAGGGTTAACCATTCAGAATCCGCCCATATTCCCATTGAGCATAGCAGCAGGCGCTGCTGCAATTGTTAATTTACGGTTTACGGGCGGTCAAACGCCACTCAATGGTTCGGTTCAATTGGGCTTGGCCGGTCAGCCTGGTGGGGTATATACCTTAGGGGTTCAATCCACAGTCGAGAATTTTATGGGCCGGTTTTCTTTGGTAACCCCCGCAAATGAGGCCACCCAAACCCTACAAGGTTCAGGTGCGCAGAATTTAACTTTTCAATGGAGTACACCGGGCCCATCGGCAGCAGGAAGCCTGAGATTCGATTGGGTGTTGTATGGACCGGCACCCAATCGCGATTCACTTTTGTGGCGAAATACGTTACCGGATACCCAGTTGACCTTCACCTATTCGTTTATTGACTCTGTTCTGATGGCCTCAGGCTTACCAGCTGGTGTAGCACATGAACTTGTTTGGACGGCCACTGCTCATGTAGCTTCTTCGCATCGGGGAGCCGAGCGCGCCCACGTATGGAATGTAGTGCGGGGGGTACTCACAACATCTTTGGCTGAAACAGCAGACAATCAAGTTGTTTTGTACCCCAATCCGACCCGTGACCGTGTGGTATTGACGGGTTTGGATGATATTGATTCTCAATTCACCCGACAAAGTCTGAGGGTCTTTGATTTGATGGGCCGACAAATTCCAGTCGATCTTTGCGTAGAAGAAGGGCGTTTGGAGTGGTCTGTTGTTGCATGGCCTCGGGGAACATACCTGATTCAGTTTGTAGAAGGGGCTCACGGTTTGCCTCGTGTGCTGCGCCTGCTGGTGGATTAAAAATTATGGGAATTTGTATGTTGTTTTGCTTTTGATTGGGCTTCGGAGTTGACTTCTACTGGACGGTACTCGGAATGAAGTGGCTTGACTCTTTTTTGAGCACAGTTTAATCGTCTTTATTTTGAAATGGGATAGGATTTAATCGATTCGACCCGGAGGGGCAGTATGACAATACCCCTACGGCCTCATTGTACGGCTCTTTTCATAGCAATCAAGGAGTTTATACAGCGCAGTTTTGCATCCGAAACCTGGCCCGAAATGGCCTAAACGGGTTCATGCAAGCTTATGCCCTACATCAGTTTTGGTTGTCAGTATCGTCGTTTTGGAGTTGTATTTACCTTCATGTTCATGGTATCAGCTCATTACCTGAACGCTCAGTTGATGAGGGTCTACCTGGAAGTATCGGGCGACTTTTTTCTGAAACCGGTTTTGGATTCGATGGTCTTAGCCCGTTGGGACGGGGCAAATCGGTCTTCAATTGGAATGAATAGCCATTATTTACTTCAAACGGCATTGAGTGATTTGGCTGACCGCAGCCAACAAGCCCATAGGAAACTCCGTACGTTGAAGTGGCTTGAAATTCGGTCGTTGGAAAACGTCCAGTTTATCCTCGATATAGAACATGATCCCTGGTGGGTTCGCGCACCAACCATCCGATACTTGAGTGATGGGGCGGGAAGTCTCGTCGAATCCACTATGATCAGTTCTTATCCCACCACATTAATGGCCCGAATGGATAAAGAAACAGGAATTATACCTGCATATTTTGAAAAATCAGTCGAACGATATTCGGCGTGGCTTGGATATCCAATTGAGAGAAACGGTAAAATAATATTGTGTTACATCATTTAAATTTTAATTTATGAAAATTCAATTAAGTAAAATTAGATTGTTATTAATAATTTGTTTAGGAGTTACATTTTCTCAAGTCCAAAGATCTTATGCACAGAATCAGTCACAAACCGACCAGCTAACGGTTACGGCGCGTTTAACGAAAATTTTATCGATCAACAACGCCACAAAATCTAATGTAGAATTTGGTACCGTACTCACCGGGGTAGGTCGACCCGCCGTTATTTTGGATCCACTCCGTTTACCGACAAATTCAGGGGGTAACTCCAATCTCGGAGAGACAGCGAACATCGGCATCATTCAAATAGACGGAACCTCCAACGAACCTGTTTTGCTGGAAATAGGTGGTCGCAGGGCATTGGATCAACAGGCGGGCACCACCTCAGCGCCCAACTACAATGGCATTGTGGGAATGCGGAGCCAACGGATCGTATCTGCTGGAACGCTGAGCAGTGATTCGATTTTCTTTGTTGTTCGCGCAGCTGCCCGCCAAGGGGCACATGCGAGGGGTACACAGAGCACGGATTCGGTGAATACAGGTGTCAGTAGTAAAGGCGCGGCCTATTGCAACAGTCAAGTGATGGTGGGCAACCCATCCTTGGCGGGTGATTTCAATCAATACAATGAAGTTACTCGTCCACAAGGTTCTGGTTTTGGTGGGCAGTACCTCATCAGTACGGACTTTAATGGGACTGCAACGCACGCTGAAAAAGTGACATTGTATTTGGGCGGAATGCTATCTCCTACATATGCTGTGGCAAATTCAGTGATCAATGCAGCGAATGCGGCCGGTGTCACTACCTCTGCTGCTGCAACTACTGCAGCCCAGGGTGCTGTTACGGGCTTGACCAACACAACAGGTAGATACTCAGGAACCCTGGAGATTCGTATGAGCTATAATCTTTAAGATGTAAGCTGAGGACAAGAAATTCAAGCACATAGAATATGAAGACATACATTCCGGTATTGATTGGGGTATTGCTTTTTTCGGGTACGTCAAAGGCACAGGTTGGAATTGCCCCCGCAGCAGTTTTTATCAATGGCAGAGGGGTGGGGTCCACTACCATCATGAATACCGGAACAGTAGCCATGGAGGTGGGTATTTCATTTCAGTTCGGCTATCCCGACGAGTTGCCTGATGGAAGGTTGTTGATGGTGTACGACGATAGCGTTCGAAAAATGAAATACGCCCTCGATGGTATGATTAAAGCATATCCTAAGAGTTTTACGATTCCCCCTGGGGGGAAACAAGTTGTGCGGATGCAGGTTCGCCCAACAGGAGCTACTGAAGCAGGGGTATACTTCACCCGAGTGAAGGTCAGCAGCCAACCGCAGGTGGCCGAAATTGGAGAAAACGATCCATCCGAAGGACTCGCCACCCAAATCACAATGAGGTTCGAACAGGTGGTCGCCGCCTTTTACAAATCGGGATCCGTCAATACAGGTATTGAGGTCACCAAGCTCCGTTCGACATTTTTTGAAAACCAATTTCAATTGGAATATGAGTTTAATAGGACTGGAAACGCTCCATTTTTAGGGAGCATGGTTACTGAGGTGCTCAAACCCAATGATGAGGTTGTATTGCGTTATTCAAGGCCTGTCGCCCTGTATTTCGACGGTTGTCGCAAGCTCGGCTTTCAACTCGGTGATAAAAAAATGGAGTCAGGGACTTATTCAGTTCGATTGTCTTTTACCACCGAAAGATCGGACATCGATCCTGCTGAAATCGTAGCCGCTCATCCATATACCTTTAAAGAGAGTATTGTTATACCTTAATATAGGGAAGTTTAATTTTGTGAATTGGAACTGCCTTGTATTGCTCATGCTGCTTTATGTGCTGGTTTTCAACTTTGAATCCCAAGCGCAAACCGATGCAGATGAAAACCTATTCCTGCTTATACACCCGTCATTTTCTGAAGTGTATTTAAACGTCAAGTCGATTCAAAATCAAAACTATCTATCGCTCACAGAAGTGTTGAACTTATTTGAAATGCCATTCAAGATTTTACGCGACACGAACGGGCGTGTGAGTACGATCGGTTCAAGCCATCAGGATCCCCCAATTTGGATGCTCGACCTCAGAAGCAATGAGTATCTGAATTATACAACGCATAAACGAGTTCAAGCTGGGGATGTTTTGCAGGTCGAAAGCATGATCTATTTAAAAGTCGAGCTGTATGATTCGATTTTTAAAGTGAAGTGGACCTTGAATCATTCGTCTATGGCCATTGGTTTCACCAGTGACGTGGAATTACCCTTTCAATGGCGGGCCCGTAGAGCATATGCCCGTGGGCAATTGTCGACCGGAGCTGAGCCAAACACAATTCAAGGCCTTGATTTGCAAGTGGGGCGCAACCGTAAGTGGTTGGGATTGGGGGCAATTGATTATAGGTATACCACCGATTACACCCCTACCGGACGATTGTTAGAAGGGCGCCTGACGGGAGGAATTGAATTGTTTGGGGGTGATATTTCGGGGAGTCTGTCTATTCAACAGACTAATCAAGGGGTTTCAGTGGGTAGACAATTGACGAATTGGCGGTATGTCACCTCCCGCGGAAGTTCAGATCGCTACGCACTGGCGCCTGCCCAAATATTAATTGGCAAATCAACATTTAGTGGAATTTCAGGTGCCTTGGTGAAGGGGATTTATATCAGCAATGCGCAGATCATGCCACGAAAAACAATGGGTGATAATATATTGGAAGGGCAAACGGAGCCGCATTCTGATGTGGACCTTTGGTTTTCGGGGCGGCTCATCGACTACACAATTGCAGATTCTTTAGGTAGGTTCGTTTTTCGCTTGCCCATGAATTACGGACAATCGCTTGTGGAACTTAAAATTTATACGCCGGACGGGAGAGAAATTATTGAACATCGACAATTGAATATTCCTTTTGCTTTTTTGCCGGCGGGACAAATCAACTATCAATTCCAATTGGGTCAAAGCGAGTTAAGTCAAACAAAGTGGACGTCCGTCGGTCAAGTCGAAGCAGGAATTATACCCGAGATGTCCGCTCGTCTTTGTATGCACACCAATATAGATTCAATGGGTTACCATTTTAGACCCAGTGGCTCGCTTCATGCCCGAATCTTGCAACAATACTTGCTGAATGTTTCTTTGGATGGTCAGGGCAGCAGTAGAATGAGTTTGGCGACGATATTCTCCAACCGAATGAGCACCACCATAACCTACGATAATTTTAAGGGAATAAATCGATCCAATTCAGTTCAATTATCTAAGGAAAGGGGTGAAAAGATACAAATTCAACACATCATGCCTTTAAGTTTTAAGCAAAGGCCATTGGGATTCAGAATCGACGGGGAGTTAACGAGTACGCTCGGAGCTCAAAAAGTCGTTTGGTCTGCCGACGCACTTTGGAACCAGGGGCTCTTCACGAACCGGTTACATTTCAAGGCAATAGGTACACAAGCCAAGCAAGGAGATCTATTCAGAAACAAATGGCAAAACAACCAGGAAATGGCCTTGCAATCCGTGTTTCTTGTGCCCAGATGGGGGTTTGTACCCCAATTTATTCAGGGACTCAGTTTCCGAGGAACCCTAACCACTGATTTCAAGAAATTTTCTACCCAAAGCAGTAGCGGTGGACAGTTCAGATTTTCTGTGGCGAAGAATATCGGACGTTCAGGTAGACTTCAACTCAACGCTTCACGACCCATACGGGGGCAGGGCTTGCTTTTTGGCTTGAATATTCAATACGATTTCAGGTCATGGCGAACATCTACCGATTGGGGAACGCAATGGGGATCGGATGGACCAGAGGCTTATTTAAGACATGCTGGAATGGGTTCAGTCATGTGGGATGCCACTTCCCGCAAGCTGATGGGTTCTCCGGCGGAGCAGGTCGGTCGGTCAGGTCTGACGGTTCGGTTTTTTATGGATGAGAATGTAAACAAAAAATATGATTTGGGGGAGTTGATTGTTCCGGTACCGTCGGCGAGGCTGGATAAATCTTATTCAGGTTTATTGGGAAAAGACAATCTGCTGCGATTCCTTCAACTTCAATCTTATTGGCGGTATCAATTACAAATCGATGAAAATACCCTACCCGAAGCCGATCTAGTGGCACTAACCGATTGTTACACCTTCATTGCTTGTCCGAATCAAACGCACCGTATCGATGTGCCCCTATATAGGGCAGGTTCCATTTCAGGGGAGGTTCTGCAGAAAATATCGACACAAACTCGGCCTTTGGGGGGAGTACGTATTTCGATTTCATCCATTCTGGGCCATTCGAAACCGTATTCTACAATCATTCGAAGCTATGCAGATGGCAGCTTTTTTATTGATCGTCTTCAACCGGGTACGTACTGCTTGAAGATCGACAAACAACAATTGGAATACTTGGGCGGTAGTGTTGACCTTGATTCTATGGTTCTGGTGATCAGTGCCAACATAGACGGACATCATTATGAAAATGTGAAATTCATCATATACCCGGAATTACCAACACAGAAATCAATACGAACCCGACCCTTGTTTGTGACAGATTATCGGTTGCGACTTGAACAACGAGCACGAATATGTGTATCCGCTTTTGTCGATGCGCAACAGCATTTCTACGGTTCGGAATGGCTCCTGGCACTGAATACAATTGATAGCTCTTTAGGTCTTTTTCCAACTGATTATGGTCTCGCTTTGAAAGGATCAGCCCATTTTATGCAGGGAGATACTATGCTTGCCTACAAATTTTGGACGACGGCTTCAAACCAAAATCCATTCATCGCATTGCCATTCCTCAAGGGGTACTCGGGCATTTCCAGTGCTGATTCCCATCAAACCAATGAATCCATGTCGAGTCCTCACGATCAACTCGGTCCCGTTCATCAAGCCAAGATAGAGGAATTGGATTCATCCAGGGGCTGGTTGAAAGATCAATTTGATTTGCGCAATTCATTTCAAACCCGCGCACGTATTGCGGTTTCCTCTTTTGTAGAAACCCAGGAACTGCTTTATCAGGGTTGTCACCGCGAAGCGCTTGATATGCTTGATCTATCACTCAGCCTGTTTGCCTCCGATCATGGATTGGCGCTTAGAGGTACCATTTCATTTTTAATGGGACAACGATCTGAGGCCCATAAATTCTGGGCATTGTCTTTACAGCGAAATCCCAGTATTCAATTGTCCGACCCTGCGTTTTTGAATCAACTGAAAATATCTTCAGGTCAAACATCTCAGGAGCCATGATCCTTATCACCAAATTTCTTCCAGGGTTCGGACGTGCAAAGCGGGGTTATGTTATCATATTGATGGGTATGCTGAATTCATTACTCGTGTTTATTGAAGCCAACGCCCGACCATTGTCGGAATGGGAGCGGTTTAAGTCTGAAAGCTCGATGACAGCCTATTTGAATCGACTGGTTGGCACCTACATCGACCCTTCAATTTTTCATTTGAGCATACACATACAGGGTGATATTAACTCAGAAGCCCGGGGTAAATCCCCAAGACAACAAGGTGTTGTTCGGGGCAAAGAGACTGATCCAGGCGCGGATGAGGACGATATGGAGATGCTGCCTGCTTTGCCATTCTATAATAGACGTATTCAAAAAACGAAAGAAATCCGCGCTGAGCAAAGCAATTTGTTCCCGGAGGATCAGTCAACTCTTCAAGTAACAACGCAATCAGGAGAAGTTATATCAATCAGCAGAATAACGGTGAATTTGCTGTTCGATAGCCTGGTCAACGAAAAAGCAGTTGACTTCATAACCGCTTTGATCCACACGACACTCGGACTTGACGATAAACGGGGTGATGCCATTGTGGTACAAATGGTGGGATTTCCCGATCGAAGTTTGTCCTCTGTAACCAATAGAGTGATGGATGCCCAGTTGCGCTCCGATTCAACCCAGCACTCCAAGAGTTTACAGGCGATCAGGCACATGGGACAGACCATGTCTTTGTTCATTTCCATCGCTCTATTAATAGGGGCGGGCATGATGCTTTGGGCAATAATACGTTTATCAAAGGCGCGTGCAAACAAGGAAATTCAGACCAGCACGGCTGGCGCAGCGACAATCGGAGCCCCTTTCAGCATGTCTGAGTCAATACCGAGTTTAGTAAAGACATCTTCGAGTGGTGAAATACAGCACGAATCGAGCACTGTTTTTTCGCACCAGCAGCAGACAGCCTTCATGGATGGCCAACCGACAGTGTATGCGGAAAGAGCTCGGTCTTCACTGGAAGCGCGGATCATCAACCGACCTGAGGAAGTGGCCTTTATTCTCGACGCTTGGGTATTGGAAAGCGAAACAGCCATTGATAAAATTCTATGTCTTTTAGGCCATAGAAGAGATGGATTGGTGGCGCTGTTGTCTCGGTGGATGTGCATCGAGTCGGTTGAGCGGTTGACGCGTGGACTCAAAGAACGAAGATGGGAATTACTCAAAGCGGCTGATGACTTTGAGTCTGCGGCAAAGGAGTGGTTTGCGCGTTTACATGACATGGAGGCAAAAGGACGATTATCTGTTTTGCACCATGTCGATGTAGATTCTAAAGTACGGCTGATCGAGGAGAATACGGCAGATCACGGTTGGCTTATGGTATTTTCCTTACCAGAGGCCATCAGACAACTTGTTTTTCGGCGATTAGGTTTGGAAACGGCCTTTGGCTTGATTCGAGCCAGTAAAAAAACACCAGAGCCAAATGCCCTTCAAATCAGATCATTGGAATGGGAAATTACGACCCAAATAATCCAAAAGTCGGGGCAGATCGACCCAAAAGCGGACTTAACGAAGCTTGCTGAGGGACTCATGTTCGCTCAGCCTTTGGCACAACAAGCCGATTTCTTGGAGCGTTTGAATTTAATCGATTCGGATCTGGCACACCTCCTTCGAAGCAGAACGGTTTTATGGTCTGATTTAGAACAATTTGAAAATCATCAATTGTCTATTGCCGCCCGAATATTAAGCAAGGAGGAATTACTTCATTTAATAACAATCGATGAGCAGGTGGGTAGACGTGTTCTCGATGGACGACCCGAGCGAGAGCAGAGTATGTTATGGGAAATGGCAGAGCTTTTAGATTCAAATCCTGAAAAACAGGGTGAGGCCAGCCGTAGATTTCTTAAGGAACTGGCCACCACGAAGAAAACGCTGGAAGTGGATCGTTCTGAACCAATAGCACAAGCAGCATGAGCCTTTACCGTGTGGAATCTAACCCCAACGAACTTGCTCAATGGCCAGATCCGCGTTTTCATGGGTTGATGCTTGTTATTGTGCTTTTGACGGTGCTGTACCTAACTTGGGGTTGCTCCAGGAACCTCCGATGGCGCAGAAGTACGACAAATTTTGGGGCATCAGCTGACTCATCTCTTCAGACTTTAGGCCGGGTCCGTGCAGACACCGTTAACCGCCAAATCATGAATTTACTCGATGCGGAATATGCACTTTTAGCCAATTTGGTGATCGGTAATATTGTAAAATCACAGCAATCCTTGTATGAGGGGCGTTATCGGGAAGCCGAACAACTGCTGCTTCAGGCTAATACATGGCTGTCTTCGCCGGATGTACTCATCGCTTTAGGCAATGTATTTGAGGTGCAGGGATTTTCAAAACGGGCGGATTCATGTTGGCTCGAAGCATGGAAAATGGATTCACTCGTTGAACGCCGTGCCATTAGAATTCCACGAAAGCCTTGGCAAACAGGTTCCTCTGCAGATACAGTTCCGCGGATCGATACATCGAGATAAGATCAAATGACATGAAAGGTATTTTGGGGTTGTTGATCAGTTTGTTGGTATTTTTTGTCGGGAGCGCTGATTCTTTTGGGTTTACGTTGTTTCCACCCGATTTGTTTACTGGAATTGTGAAAATGCTTGTGAATATTCCCAGCTTAATGGTCATCGTGGGGGGGAGTTTGTTCCAGGTTTTCGCTTGTTTTCCGGGTGCGCAAGTCTTGGACACCCTAAAGGGGTTACTCCCAGCCAAAGGTTCCGCACATAAAACAGCGGAAGCGGCTCATGTGGATGATTGCTTGGTTTGGGTGAAGGGCATGAGGAAAAACCGTGCACAAGTGTTGAAGGAAACGGCCGAGCAGCAAACGGATGAGTTCAGATGCTTTCTGGCTGAGTTGATCTCTACGGATTATACAGCCGAAGAGATTGCCGTATTGGGTGATATCAAGATTCAAATGATCCAGGAAGAAGAGACCGTACCTGTACTCGTGTCCAATATGCTGGCGGGGGCATCGCCCGCTTTTGGCATGCTGGGTACTTTAATGGGACTCATCGTGATGTTGGGTAATTTCAGTGACACATCAGGTTTGGCCAGCGGAATGGCATTGGCCCTGATGACTACCTTTTATGGGATGATGTTCACTCAGTTTTTTTGGTTCCCATTGGCTAAAAAATTTACCAGAGCATCGCGCTTGAACACAAGACGACGAGAGCGAGAATTAGCCGCCATTCTGTTGCTTTTGGAAGGAAAGCCGGATATGTACATTTCAGATCAACTAACTACTATGTCGCGCGATTGATGGTAGGGGAATAGGTGGAATTAATAAACTGACAAAATAAATCCGATAGAAAACTGGCATGCCTGAATCAAAAAACCCACGACGCAAAAAGTCCGAGTCGGAATTACCCCCCGATAACCCCGATGCCTGGCAGGCTACCTTTCTGGATACGGTAACCCTACTCCTTACCTTCTTCATTCTCATCGCTGCTTCATCCGATCCGCGATTCAATGCCATGATGAGTTCTGGTTCCGAACATACCAGCGATTCAGCCGCTCAGCCCATTTCGTTTCCCATCCAAACCCTCAAAATGAGCCTTGAGCGCGCGTTGCATGAGGAGATTCAGAACAAGAAAGTGACGTTAGATGCTCAGAAATATGAAATTCGAACGATCATCAATGGGGCTTCATTGTATGCGTCTGGCGGAACAGAACTCCTGCCCGATGGCCGAGGAATAGTAGAGCGAATTATCAGTCATGTTCGACAAATGAGCCCGGTCGATTTTAAAATCGATGTGGAGGGGCACACCGACAGCGCACCCATCAAGAATTACCGCTTTGCTGATAACTGGGATCTGTCTGCAGCACGGGCCTCGGGTGTGGTTCGGTTATTCATTGAGTATGGATTTGCGCCCGATAAATTGAAGGCCTCAGGCTTTGGAGATGCACATTCTTTGGTGGTGGATCGTGATGCAGAAATGAAACTCTTGCCTCAAAAACAGGATATAAACCGAAGAATTGTAATCCGTTTATACTATGAATAACGGGAGCAAAGATTTTCATCTCAATTCACGGCTTCTGTCTTATTTTTCGGCCATGGGTTATAGGGATTTGTTCTACGAGCGCTACCACAGCAGGCACACAAGCCAGCACAGCGGATTGGACGCTCGTGCATTGCAGTCGTCTGAGGCGCAGCTCTTTCAGCGGGAGTGGGGGCCGATCCTTCAGGATTTGGATCGCAACGCCCATATTTTGGATGTGGGCTGTGGCAATGGGAGTTTAATCCGGGCTCTTAAGCATATGGGGTTCCAACACACCTATGGAATCGACGTGAGCGAAGAGCAAATCCAAATTGCCCAGCAATCTGGGATTATAGAAGTAGAAAAAGCAGACGCCATAAAATTCTTGAATGATCGGTCAGGCCAGTTCGACGTTGTTTTTTGCATGGACCTTGTGGAGCATCTGACCAAATCTGAACTTGTGGAACTACTGCTTATGGTCTTAAAGGCCCTAAGGCCAAAGGGTAGATTGTACCTGCGAACACCTAACATGGATTCTCCTTGGCCACACTTATATGCCTCAGGCGATTTTACCCACGAAACATTGTTTAACACCACGTCTATCCGCCAATTGTTGTTGTCAACTGGGTACCATGAGGTTGGCGTTTATCCTTCCCACATGCGGGTCTATCCCTGGTGGAAGGAGATCGCCAGACGATTGGTGTACCAGGTTCTTTCGATACGTTGGCGCCTAGAGCTGTTTGCTACGGCCCGAAGCAGTCGAGGCCTGATCCTTACGCCCAATCTACTTGTTCGGGCGCGTACCCCTGCTTGAATTTGACTTCAATTTTCTTTTCCAAAGACTACAGCGTTCTGATTCTGAAACAGGGAGTTTGAGATAATTCAGGGAAAGCCAGCCATAAAGTAGTTCACGGCAATCAAAGTCTATCGTTTCATTCATTGCGGTCATCATGCTCCCGTCATCCCAAACGATCAAGAAGTCGGGCATTGGAGCCGATGAAAGTTGGGCCAATTCGGCAGTATCCGGACAAGGAGGCCAGTTTTTCCAATAGTTTGCGTGGGTCATCCAAGGTTGGAGCGACCCCATTCGCCAGCCCAAAGGAAAATAGTCGAGATAGGCTTCGTAGTTCTTCAGATGAACAATCTCCCTACCGGAAACAGACATGCTCAGATGTTCGTGCATCCAGTTGTTGCTCAAATTAACCTGATGAACTGTGCTTTCAGTGGGAATTTGTGCCGTTGCCCTCCGCATTTCCGACAAATCGCGTCCTAGGCTTCTTTCGACCTTCCAGTAGTAGGCCACACGAAAAGGCAGCAAAAGCAAGAGCAATGCCAATGTCAGACGTCGAACAGCGCTTGGAACGACACCCAAAAGCAATACGCCCCCTGCCAGAAAGAACATCTGACTGATGAGGGCGAGGCGACTACTCAGATAGCCGGAATTGCGGCTTTCATCGGGTATGATTAAATACATCAGCACAAAAAGGACGCTGCACGATAGAAGAAAGGCCCAGGCTCCATCGGCACGTGGTCGACATTCGTTCGATCTTTGTAGTCTGCGATGGACGGCCATTACGGCCATGGGTAGGGTCAAAATAGCCAACACAAACAGTCCGATCATAGTCCGCCATTCTACGGGAGGATTGAACGAGGTCAACGATTCCAGTCGGATCCACTGCCCTAAGAGGTCATAATGACCGATGTGCCGGGTGATGCCCGTACCCTTGCTTTGCCACAAATAATATAGGTTGATGACTAAAACGGGGCTGGATACGGCCAAAAGACAAAGAATGCGCGTCAAAAACTGCCTGGTTTGCCGGCCATTTAACCAAATCAGCATCAGCCCGATGACTACCCCAGCCGCAGCAAAACCGACGAGGTGACTAGCCCCAAGAAGGGTAAGAAGACCGGCTAAGCGTACCAATGGCCAGGAAAGAGGCCGATGATGCATAATCCAACGCCATGAATAACCCAGAGTCCACCCCATCAGGCCGATGCCCATAGCGAAGTTGTATTGACCTAAGAAAAAATGGCGATGAAACACCGCATATAAGCCCACCCACGAAGCCCAAGCGGCTAGTCGACCCACCCCCGACCCGCGGCCCCCACCGGCAATCTCCAACAGAAAAAACCTAAACCCCATACCGAAAACCAAGACGTGCAGTGTTGCCCAGAGTTTATCGATCCACATGATATCCATCACCCGCGAAAGAGGTGCAGCAAAAACATAAAAGAGCATGTTGGGTGACGGTGGCCAACGAATCTCGTAGAAGAAATTCAAAAAGTGGGGCTCATGACCCCACAGCAATTCGCCGATGACTTCGGCATTGTATAGATGCGCCGGTCCATCGAAGGTATACCAACCTTCCGTGGCCCAAACGGGCAGCAAG